>JAAYYA010000481.1 GCA_012515595.1 Actinomycetales bacterium | reverse complement strand
GCCGCCGCGGTGTCGGCGTCCGGGGCCTCGACGAGGCAGAAGATCTTCCCCGCGTCCGCGTCGAGCCAGTAGTTCAGGTACTGCGTCCCGTACTTGTCCTGCACGGACAGGTCGGCCTGATGGGCCTGGGCGACCGCTGCGGCGTCGGCGCCCTCGGGGATGGTGTGGTGGACGTCCATGAACAGTGCCATGGTGGTGCTCCTTCCGGTGGTCGAGGTGCCTCTCACCTCGTGCCACCGACGCTAGGGAGGGGGCCGTTCCCTGGGCGTTCCCTGGGCACGCCTGATGGGACTGGGCTACGCGTATATCCCGCTCGTTGGCCGAACAAGCGTGCCCAGGTCAGGAGGTGGGATTGGCCCAGGCGAGGAGCTCCTCGAGCGGCCAGCTGTTGACGATCCGGTCGACGGGGACGCCGAGCCGCTCGGCGCGCTCGCAGCCGTAGGCCTGGAAATCCAGCTGCCCGGGGGCGTGCGCGTCGGTGTTGATCGCGAACAGGCACCCGGTCTCGATCGCGAGGCCCAGCAGGTCGTCCGGGGGGTCGCTGCGCTCGGGCCGGCTGTTGATCTCGACGGCGGTGCCGCTCTCCACGCAGGCCTCGAAGACGGCCGTCGCGTCGAAGGCGCTCTGCGGGCGCTGGCCCCGGTTGCCCGTGATCAGCCGACCGGTGCAGTGCCCCAGGATGTTGGTGTGCGGGTTGCGCACGGCGTTGACCATGCGCCGGGTCATCGCCGCCGACTCCATCTTCAGCTTGCTGTGGACCGACGCGACCCGGACGTCGAGCCGGCCCAGGAGCTCCTCGCTCTGGTCCAGCGCCCCGTCGTCGAGGATGTCCACCTCGATCGCCTTGAGGAGGCGGAAGCTCGGACCGACCGCACCGTTGATGGCGTCGACCACGGCCAGCTGCTTGGTCAACCGGGCGGCGGTGAGTCCGTTGGCGACGGTCAGCCGGGGGGAGTGGTCGGTCAGCGCGACGTAGTCGTGACCGAGCTCCATCGCGCTCGCGACCATCTCCTGGATCGGGGACCCGCCGTCAGACCAGTCTGAGTGGCTGTGCAGGTCACCCCGCAGCTGCGCGCGCAACGCCTCACCACCCTGGACGAGCGGCCCACCGACCTCGGCCTCGAGCTCGGCCAGCTTGTCGGGCACCCGACCCGCGGCGGCCTGCTCGATCACGGCGGCCGTCGACGGGCCGATGCCGGCGAGCTGCTTGAGGGTCCCCTGCTGCACCCGGGCGCGCACCTCCGCCTCCGGGATCCCCAGCAGCGTGTCGGCGGCCTGGCGGTAGGCCTTGACGCGGTAGGTCGAGGCACGGCTGCGTTCCAGCAGGAAGGCGATCCGCCGCAGGGCGTCCACCGGCTCGATGGTCATGGGGTCGACGGTAGTTCACGCGCGAGGGGGAGGCCCGCACCAGAGGTGAGGCCGGGGTGACCGGCGCGGCGGCGGGAGACCGGTGCCTCGGCATACCCTGAGGATCGTGACCGGACCACAGCTGCACGTCGCCCGCTTCGGTGACCTGACCACGCGCCAGCTGCACGACATCCTGCGGCTGCGCGTGGACATCTTCGTGGTGGAGCAGGAGTGCGCCTACCCCGAGATCGACGGGCGGGACGCCGAGCCGGGCACCGAGCACCTGTGGATCGAGGTGGGCGACGAGCTGGCGGCCTACCTGCGGGTGCTCGAGGGCGACGGCCACGCCATCATCGGCCGGGTCGCCACCCACCCGGGGCACCGGGG
>JAAYYA010000480.1 GCA_012515595.1 Actinomycetales bacterium | reverse complement strand
TCGCGGCCACCGAGCTGCGCGAGGTCGGCCTGCAGCCGGTCATCGACTACCACCCCTACGGCGTGAACGTCCTGTCGATCAGCCGGGAGGACGGCGAGTCCCCGGCCTACATGGTCGTGCAGACGGTGCCCGAGTCGGGACTGCCCGAGCTGCACCTGCTCGTCAGCGAGGACGACGGCGCGAACTGGCTGATCGGCTGGAGCGCCCCGATGCTCGCCGGCACCGAGGTGCCGACCTTCGACCCGCGCTCCGAGGGATCCCCGGTCATGCGTGAGGGCAAGGGCGACCTGAACATGTCCCCCAGCCAGGCGGTCGACCGGCTCTTTCAGATCCTGGACTTCCCCTTCGACGAGGAGCGCCCGGACTTCCGCACCATGGACTACGGCCCGCAGGTGCGCGACGCCGTCGAGGCCCAGGCCGCCGCGGTCGCGGACCAGGCGACGCTGACCCAGGAGCACAACCTGCGCACCGGCACGCTGCGCACCATCGAGCTCGCCGACGGCTCGGCGCTCACCTTCCCGGTGCTGCTGCGCACCAACACCTTCGACGTGAAGTCGGGCACCTACCTCGAGGCGCCCCCCGCCTTCGCCCACTTCGCCGGTGAGGACATCATTAACAACAGCGCCACGATCATGACCGACGTCTTCCTGGCGGTTCACATCAAGACCGACGGGACGCCCGTCGTCCTCGCCGCCCGTGAGCAGGTCGTCGGCGCCTCCGGCAGCTGAGCAGTTCGCGATCACAACAGCCCCGGCCAGTGGCCGGGGCTGCTGTGTTCAGCCTGAGTAGTCCGTCACCAGCCACTCGCCCTCGACCCTCACTAGGTCGACGCTCGTCCACACACCCGGCGTGCCGCTGGGAGCGGAGACCCGGACCGTGGCACGGTCGCCGTCCACCGTCTCCTCCAGGACCTCCACGTCGTCGGCCCGTCGCTCGATGACCTGCCCCGACTCCTCGACGTCGCGGGCGAACTCGGTGCAGTCCCCGGCCTCGAAGCGGTCCAGCTGCTCCTCCCGCATCTGCGGGCCGGTGAGCAGGCACGCGCGCTCGGCGTCGCCCTCGTAGATCGCGACCACGAAGTCGACTGCTACGTCCTGGGCCGAACCCGGTCGGTTGATGACCTGCAGGGTCAGTATGCCGACAGCCACCAGGGCGACCGCGATCCCCGCCACGATGACGAGCGGGATGACCGAGCGGCTGGCCGGCTCGGGTGGGGCAGGTTCCGGGACGGGGGCGGGGGTTTCCATATCCCGCACCCTGTCAGGTGACAATGGGGGCATGACACAGCCCACGCCGCAGTCGCTCAACGCCGCCCTGCGCGGTGCCGTCGACCTCTCCTCCCTGGCCGGTCCGCGTCCTCAGGCCGCGGGAGGCCAGCCGGCAGGGGGTGCCGCGCCGACCGCCGGAGCAGGAGCCGGTGGGACGGACGGGGTGCTCGTGCACGCGACGGACGCTACCTTCGCCCCGATCGTCAACGGCAGCACGACGGTGCCGGCGGTGCTCGTGCTCTGCACCGACCAGGTCCCCGAGTCCGTGCAGTTCGTCCAGACCCTCGTCGACGAGGCGGTCCGCAACGAGGGCCGGTTCCGTGTCATCTCGGTCGACATCGCGGGCAACCCGGGCATTGTCCAGGCGCTGTCGCCGGTGCTGCAGGAGGCGTTCGGCCAGGTCAGCGCGCTCCCGGTGGTCGTCGGGCTGCTGCAGGGCCAGCCGGTGCCCTTCTTCCTCGGGGTGCAGCCCGTCGAGCAGCTGCGCACGTTGCTGGAGCAGTTCCTCTCGGCCGCGGTCGCCAACGGGGTGACCGGTCGCGTCGAGGGCGTCGACGCCGCCGCAGCGACCGGTGAGGGCGCTGGCGACGAGGAGCCTGAGCTGCCGCCCCTGCACCAGCAGGCCTACGACGCGATCGACCGGGGCGACCTGGACGCCGCCGCCGACGCCTACCAGCAGGCGCTGACCCAGAACCCCAAGGACGAGGAGGCCCGGCTCGGCCTCGGCCAGGTCGAACTGCTGCGCCGCACGGCCGGCCTCGACCTCAACGCGGTGCGTGAGGCCGCCGCCGCAGACCCCACCGACATCCAGGCTCAGCTGCAGGCCGCCGACCTGGACCTGGTCGGCGGACACGTCGAGGACGCCTTCCTCCGCCTGATCGACCTCGTGCGCAAGACCGCGGGCGATGAGCGGGACACCGTGCGCAAGCACCTGCTGGGCCAATTCGAGGTGGTGGGCAGCACCGACCCGCGCGTGGTCAAGGCGCGCGGCTCGTTGATGAGCGCCCTCTTCTAGGACACCGCGCGCGGCGCGCTGGGTCGACCGCGCGCCCCGCGCCCGCACCCGCCCCGACTTCGAGCGCCTTGCGTCTCTCCGAGCCGGTTATTTCCGGCTTGCAGAGACCAAAGCCGCTCGCAGTGGGGGATCCGAGAGGACCAGTGCCTCCTGGGAGCGCCACGCGGCGCGCCCGGTCGAGTCCCCTCTCAGGCGAGGGCGGCGTCGACGAGGGCCTGGGCCTCTTCCTGCACCTTCGCCAGGTGCTCCGGGCCCTGGAAGGACTCGGCGTAGATCTTGTAGACGTCCTCGGTGCCCGACGGGCGGGCTGCGAACCAGGCGCTCGCGGTCTGCACCTTCAGGCCACCGATCGCGGCGCCGTTGCCCGGGGCCTCGGTGAGGGTCGCGGTGATCTCCTCGCCGGCCAGGGACGTCGCGGTGACGTCCGCAGGGCTCAGCGCCTTGAGCTTGGCCTTCTGCTCCCGGTTCGCCGGGGCGTCGATCCGGGCGTACGCGGGGTCGCCGTGCTCGGCGACCAGCTCGGCATACCGCTGCGAGGGGGACTTTCCGGTGACCGCCTGGATCTCCGAGGCCAGCAGCGCCAGGATGATGCCGTCCTTGTCGGTGGACCACACCGAGCCGTCGCGGCGCAGGAACGAGGCGCCCGCGGACTCCTCGCCGCCGAAGCCGATCGAGCCGTCCAGCAACCCCGGCACGAACCACTTGAAGCCCACCGGCACCTCCACCAGCTGTCGCCCGACCCCGGCGGCGACCCGGTCGATCATCGAGGAGGACACGAGGGTCTTGCCGATCGCGGCGGTGCCGGGCCAGCCCGGGCGACCCCCGCCATACAGGTAGTCGATGGCCACGGCCAGGTAGTGGTTGGGGTTCATCAGCCCCGCGTCCGGCGTGACGATCCCGTGCCGGTCGGAGTCCGCGTCGTTGCCGGTGCTGATCTGGAAGCGGCCGCGGTTCTCGATCAGGCTGGCCATCGCGTTGGGGGAGGAGCAGTCCATCCGGATCTTGCCGTCCCAGTCCAGCGTCATGAACCGCCACGTCGGGTCGACGAGCGGGTTGATGACGGTCAGGTCCAGCCCGTGGGTCTGCCCGATCGCGGCCCAGTAGTCCACGGCCGCACCGCCCAGCGGGTCCGCCCCGATCCGGATCCCCGCCTCGCGGATCGCGTCGAGGTCGATCACCTCGGGCAGCGCCGCGACGTAGGTGCCCATGAAGTCGAACTCCTCGGCGGCCTCGCGCGCCTGCGCGAAAGGCACCCTGCGCACCCCGTCGAGCCCGGCCCGCAGCAGCTCGTTGGCGCGGTCGGCGATCCACCCGGTGGCATCGGTGTCGGCGGGGCCGCCGTGCGGCGGGTTGTACTTGAAACCGCCGTCCCGCGGCGGGTTGTGCGACGGCGTGACCACGATCCCGTCGGCCTGCGCGGCAGGGTCCCCGGCGTTGGCCCTCAGGATCGCGACCGACACTGCCGGCGTTGGGGTGTAGCGGTCCGCGCTGTCCACCATGACGTCCACCCCGTTGGCCACCAGCACCTCCAGGGCGCTGGCCCAGGCCGGTTCGGACAGGGCGTGGGTGTCCCGGCCGATGAACAGCGGCCCCTCGGTGCCCTGGCTCGTGCGGTAGTCGCAGATCGCCTGCGTGGTCGCCAGGATGTGCGCCTCGTTGAAGGCGGTGTCCAGCGCGCTCCCGCGATGACCGGAGGTGCCGAAGGCGACCTGCTGGTCGATCTGCTCCGCGTCCGGCGTGAGGGTGTAGTAGGCGGTCACCAGGTGGGCGACGTCGATCAGGTCCTCGGGCTGGGCCGGCTGGCCTGCGCGCGGGTGGGTGGCCATGGCTACTCCTGCGGTGTGGGTGGGGTGGGGGCTGGGTCGGTCTCTGGGTCGGTGTAACGCCGTATGCCGTCAGCTGGCTGGTCCTGCTGGCTCGCCTCCGCGTCGGGCACCAGCCAGAGCACGCCGAGCGGCGGCAGCATGAGTGTGACGGAGTGCGGCTGGCCCTGGTGCGGGTCGTCGGTCGCGGTGACCGCGCCCATGTTGCCCACGCCCGAGCCGCCGTAGGTGTCCGCGTCGGTGTTGACCAGCTCGCGCCACCGCCCGGGGCGCGGCACGCCGAGCCGGACCTGCCGGGGCGTGCCGGAGAAGTTCGCCGCCGCCACGAGGACGGGCCGGTCGCCGCTCTCGTCCTGGGTGCCGTAGCGCACGAAGCTGAAGGTGTTGCCGCGCGCGTCGTCGGCGTCCAGCCACTGGAAGCCGGCGCTCTTGTGGTCCAGCTGCCACAGGGCGGGGGTGTCCTGGTAGGCGCGGTTGAGGTCGCGCACGAGGTGCTGCACCCCGACGTGCGCCGGCTGGTCCAGCAGCCACCAGTCCAGGCTGCGGCCGTCGGCCCACTCCGAGATCTGGGCGAACTCCTGGCCCATGAAGAGCAGCTGCTTGCCGGGGTGGGCCCACATGAACGCCAGGTAGGCGCGCAGGCTGGCCAGCTGCTGCCACCGGTCGTTGCCGCCCATCTTGCGCACCAGCGAGCCCTTGCCGTGGACCACCTCGTCGTGGCTGATCGGCAGCACGAACTGCTCGGAGAAGGCGTACATCAGCGAGAAGGTCATCTGGTGGTGGTGGTACTGCCGGTGCACCGGCTGCCGCTGGACGTAGTCGAGCGAGTCGTGCATCCACCCCATGTTCCACTTGAACCCGAAGCCCAGCCCGCCGGCGTTGGTCGAGCGGGTCACCCCCGGCCAGGACGTGGACTCCTCGGCGATGATGACGACGCCGGGGGCGCGGCGGTAGGCCGTGGCGTTGGTCTCCTGCAGCAGCGCCACCGCCTCGAGGTGCTCGCGGCCGCCGTACTTGTTGGGCAGCCACTCGCCCTCGTTGCGCGAGTAGTCGAGGTAGAGCATCGAGGCGACCCCGTCGACCCGCAGCCCGTCGGCGTGGAACTCCTCCAGCCAGTAGAGCGCGTTGGCGACCAGGAAGTTGCGCACCTCCGGGCGCCCGAAGTCGAAGATGTAGGAGCCCCAGTCGTTCTGCCAGCCGCGGCGCGGGTCGGGGTGCTCGTAGATCGGCGTGCCGTCGAAGCGGGCCAGGGCCCACGGGTCGGTGGCGAAGTGGCCCGGCACCCAGTCCAGGATCACGCCGACCCCGGCCTGGTGCAGCCGGTCGATGAGGTAGCGCAGGTCGTCGGGGTTGCCGAAGCGCGAGTCCGCCGCGTAGTAGCCGGTCACGTGGTAGCCCCAGGACGGGGCGTAGGGATGCTGCATGACCGGCATCAGCTCGACGTGGGTGAAGCCCATGTGGGTGACGTAGCCGGTGAGCTGGTCGGCCAGGTCGCGGTAGGAGGCGCCCTGCCGCCACGAGCCCAGGTGCACCTCGTAGATGCTCATCGGGCCCTCGTGCGGGTTGCTCCGCGCCCGCCGGGTCATCCACTCGTCGTCGCCCCACTGGTGCCAGCTGTGCGTGACGATGGAGGCCGAGCTGGGCGGCACCTCCGCGGCCCGGGCCATCGGGTCGGCCTTGAGCCGCCGGTGCCCGTCCGGCCCGGTGATGTCGAACTTGTAGCGGTTGCCCTCCCACACCCCGGGCAGGAAGATCTCCCAGATCCCGCTCTCGCCGAGCACCCGCATCGGGTGGGCGGTGTTGTCCCACTGGTTGAAGTCGCCGACGACGTGCACGCCGCGGGCGTTCGGCGCCCACACCGCGAAACTGGTGCCGCGCACCTGACCCAGCGGTCCGTCATACGTCCTCAGGTGGGCACCCAGGACGGTCCACAGCTGCTCGTGGCGGCCCTCGCCGATGAGGTGGCGGTCCATCTCGCCGAGGGTGGGCAGGAAGCGATAGGGGTCGTCCTGCTGGTGCCCGACGCCGTCGCCCCAGGCCACCTCGAGGCGGTAGTCCGGGATGTCGGTCCGGGGCAGCACGACCGTCCAGATGCCGTGGGTCTCGTGGCGCATCGGGTGCCGCTCGCCGCCCTCGAGGAGCACGGTGACCCGCTCGGCCAGCGGCCGCAGCGCCCGGATCGTGATGCCCCCGTCGTGCGGGTGGGCGCCCAGCAGCGAGTGCGGGTCGCGGTGCAACCCCCGCATGAGCAGCTCCACCTCGTGCGCGGCGAGCGGTTTCTCCCCAATTTTGATAGGGGTTT
>JAAYYA010000479.1 GCA_012515595.1 Actinomycetales bacterium | reverse complement strand
GCCTCCTGCTGGACCGCGGCGGAGGTCGCGCCGTCGGGGGCTCCGTTCTCGTCGCGGAACTCGTTGGCGATCATCAGCCCGAGGCCGCGCACGTCGGTGATCTGCGGGTGCCGGGCCGCGACCTCCTCCAGCGCCGCCTTGAGCTGCTTGCCGCGGGCCGCGCTGTTCTCGACCAGGCCCTCCTCCTGGATGACGTCCAGCGTGGCCAGGGCGGCGGCGCAGGCCACGGCGTTGGCGCCGTAGGTGCCGCCCTGCGAGCCCGGCCAGGCCTTCTCCATCAGGGCGTTCGACGCGGCGATGCCGGAGAGCGGGAAGCCCGAGGCCAGGCCCTTGGCGGTGATCAGGATGTCGGCGCGGGCGTCGAAGTGGTCCCCGCCCCAGAACTTGCCGGTGCGTCCCCAGCCGGTCTGCACCTCGTCGACGACGAGGAGGATGCCGTGCTTGTCGGCGCGCTCGCGCAGGCCGGCGAAGAACTCGGTGCTGGCCGGGACGTAGCCGCCCTCGCCGAGCACCGGCTCGATGAGGAAGGCCGCCGTGTCCTGGGGGGAGGTGAGGGTCTGCAGCGTGTAGTCCAGCTGCTTCAGCGCGAACTCCGTGGTCTCCTCCAGCGACCAGCCGAAGTGCCCGGGGTCCGGGAAGGGGGACACCTGGACGCCGGCCATGAGGGGGGAGAAGCCGGAGCGGAACTTGGTGCCCGAGGTGGTCAGCGAGGCCGCCGCCACGGTGCGTCCGTGGAACCCGCCGTGGAAGACGACGATGTTCGGTCGGCCGGTCGCCTGGCGGGCCAGCCGGAGCGCGGCCTCGACGGCCTCCGAGCCGGAGTTGGCGAAGAACATCCGGTCCAGACCCTCGGGGAGGACCTCGCCCAGCCGGTCCACGAGCTTGAGCAGCGGCTCGTGCATGATCGTCGTGTACTGCCCGTGGATCAGCTTGCCGACCTGTTCCTGCGCGGCCGCCACGACCCGGGGATGGCAGTGGCCGGTGCTGGTGACCCCGATCCCGGCGGTGAAGTCGAGGTATCGGCGGTCGTCCGCGTCATACAGGTAGACACCCTCGCCACGCGTGGCGACGACGGGCGTCGCCTGCTTCAGGACAGGTGACAGTTCGGCCATGACTTCCTCCTCGGTGTGGGTGCATCCGCGACGGCCGGGGACGATCCCGGCAGCGTGTTAGATTGTCGACAATCAGCGTATCGCATGGCCCGGGTGGGAGTGCGACCCCCGGAAGGAGTCCTGGATGAGTGTCGATGTGCTCGACCGTGAGGCGACCGTGCTGGGCGCGGTCCCGACCCAGCTGCTGATCGGTGGTGACTGGCGCGACGCGCAGGGCGGCGCCACGTTCGAGGTGCTCGACCCCTCGACCGGGCGGGTGCTGTGCGAGGTTGCCGACGCGACACCTGCCGACGGTCAGGCAGCCCTGGACGCCGCCGTCGCGGCCCAGGCCGACTTCGCGGCCATGCCGCCCCGCCAGCGTGCCGACATCCTCACCCGCGCCTTCGAGCTGCTGCACGAGCGGATCGACGACCTGGCGCTGCTGATGACTCTCGAGATGGGCAAGCCGCTGGCCGAGGCCAAGGGCGAGATCACCTACGCCGCCGAGTTCTTCCGGCACTTCGCCGGGGAGGCCACCCGGATCAGCGGCGGCTACCAGACCGCGCCCGCCGGCGGTGCCCGCTTCCTCATCGCCAAGCAGCCGGTCGGGCCCTGCCTCCTCATCACCCCGTGGAACTTCCCGATGGCGATGGGCACCCGCAAGATCGGCCCGGCGATCGCGGCCGGCTGCACCAGCGTCATCAAGCCGGCGCACCAGACGCCGCTGTCCATGCTGGCCCTGGGCCAGATCCTGCTCGAGGCGGGACTGCCGGCCGGCGTGGTCAACATCGTGACCTGCCAGCACTCCGGCGAGGTCATGGAGCCGCTGATCCGCTCGGGTCGGGCGCGCAAGCTCTCCTTCACCGGATCGACCAAGGTCGGCAAGATCCTGCTCGAGCAGTGCGCCGACAAGGTGCTGCGCACCTCGATGGAGCTGGGCGGCAACGCGCCGTTCATCGTCTTCGAGGACGCCGACCTCGAGGAGGCCGTCGCCGGGGCGCTGGCGGCCAAGATGCGCAACATGGGGGAGGCGTGCACGGCCGCTAACCGGATCTACGTCCACGAGTCGGTCGCCGAGGAGTTCGGCCAGAAGCTGGCCGAGCAGATGGGCGGTCTGGCAGTGGGCCGGGGCACCGAGGACGGCGTGCGGGTCGGACCGCTCATCGACCAGGCGGCGCAGGACAAAGTGACCGAGTTGGTGGCCGACGCGGTCGACCGCGGGGCGCGCGTCGTGACCGGCGGGTCCGCACCGGAGGGCGAGGGCTACTTCTTCACGCCGACCGTGCTCACCGGCGTCTCGCCGGAGGCGCGGATGGGCAGCGAGGAGATCTTCGGCCCGGTCGCGGCGATCACCCCGTTCTCCACCGAGGCGGAGGTCATCGCCGTAGCCAACGACACGCCATACGGCCTGGTGGCCTATGTCTTCACCAACGACCTGCGCCGCTCGCTGCG
>JAAYYA010000070.1 GCA_012515595.1 Actinomycetales bacterium | reverse complement strand
GGTCAGCTGTGCTGCAGGCAGTGCGTGGACCAGGGTCTGACCTCGAGACGCCCCTCCCCGATCTCCTCCCCGCACTCGTCGCACCGGCCGTAGCTGCCATCGTCCAGCTTGGCGAGCGCCCGGCGCACCTGGTCGAGGATCTCCTGCAGGTTGGCGTGCGCCCCCACGGCGGTGAGCCGGTCGACGGCCATCGCGGTGCCGTCCCCGACCCGCTTGCCGAAGCTGATCGCGCCCTGGTCCTGCTCCGGCCGGGTCAGGCGTTCCATCTGCTCCAGCAGGTCGGCCTCCTTGGCCTCCAGCGCCTCCCGGATCTCCCGCTCGTCCATCGCCCTACTCTGCCATCCTGCCGGGGAGGGCGGCCGCCGCGTCCCGGATCGCGGCGAGGGTGCGCGCCACCGCCAGCCGCTCGGCCCGGTCGGGCCGCTGGATCGCCATGACGTGCCGGCCCGTGCGCACGCCCACCAGGGGCCGCAGTGCCACGCCGGGCCGGAGCCGGGTGGTGAACCGAGGAAGGAGGGCAACCCCGTGCCCGGCCGCGACCAGGGCCTCCACGAGACGGTTGTCCCGCACCCGCTGGACCACGCGCAGGCTCGCCCCGGTCTCCGCCTCGATCAGCTGGAGTACGGAGTCGAAGGGGAAGCCCTCCGGCACCCCGATCCAGGACTGGTCCACCAGGTCGGTCGGGGTCACCTGGTCCTGGCTCGCGAGCGGGTGCCCGGCGGGCAGCGCGACGTCCAGGGGCTCGCGCACGATCTCGGTGACCCGCAGCTGCTCGGTGCCCGGCGGACGGCTCAGGGAGTGCCCGATCACGATGTCGTGGTCCTTGGCCAGGTCGGCCCAGTCCGCCTCGGCCACGTCCTCGTCGTGGCAGATGACCTCGATGCCGGACCCGGCGAGCGCGGCGAGGGCGGCCGGCAGCAGGTACTCACCCGCGCTGGGCAGGGCGACCACCGAGACCGTGCCGCTCGGCTCGTGCCGGAAGGCGTCCCAGTCCGCCGCGACCCGCTCCAGCACGACGGCCACGTCCACCGCCCGCCGGGCCAGCAGCTCACCCGCCTCGGTGAGGCGCAGACCCCTCCCCACCGGCTCGACCAGCTGCGCCCCGAGCTCGCGCTGGGCGGTCTGCAGCTGCTGCGAGACGGCCGACGGCGTGCGGTGCGTCGCCTCGGCGACCGCCGTCACGCTCCCCCGGTCGGCGAACTCGCGCAGGAGCTCCAGGTGACGCACATCCATGTAGGTAGCCTACAGATATTCATCAGTTTATTTCGATTGTGCTGAACTGTCCCCTCGGCGCAGTCTGGTCAGTATGCCGATCCGTCACCGTCTCCTGGCCGTCTCCGTCGCGGTCATGTGGGGACTCAACTTCACCGCGATCCACGCCTCGCTCGAGCACTTCCCGCCGTTCCTGCTCGTCGCCCTGCGGTTCCTGCTCCTGGCCCTGCCCACCCTGCTGTTCGTCCCGTGGCCGCGGGTGCCGCTGCGCTGGCTGGTCGGCTACGGCCTCGGTTTCGGCACCCTGCAGTTCCTCTTCCTCTACTGGGGCATGGCCACCGGGATGCCGGCCGGCCTCGCGTCCCTGGTGCTGCAGGCCTCCGCACCGATCACGGTGGTCCTGGGGACCATCTTCCTGCGCGAGCGGATCACCGGCACCCAGCTGATCGGCATACTCATCGCCGTCGGCGGGCTCGCGGTGGTCGGCGCGCACCGGGCTCAGGTCGCCGCGGTCCTGCCCTTCCTACTCACCCTGGCCGGGGCGCTCGGCTGGGCCATCGGCAACATCTGCACCCGCCAGGCGCACCCGCAGAACCCGCTGCACCTGGTCCTCTGGATGTCGGTCGTGCCGCCCCTGCCGATGCTGGCCGTCTCCCTCGTCGCGGAGGGACCCGGGAGGATCGGTGACGCCCTGGCGACGGCCTTCACCCCGCAGGCACTGCCGGCCCTGGCCGGACTGGCCTACACCGTGCTCATCGGCACGGTCCTCGGCTCCGGGATCTGGAGCTGGCTGATGGCGCGGCACCCGGCGAGCGTCGTGGCGCCCTACTCCTTGCTGGTCCCGGTCGCCGGCATGCTGGCCGCGTGGCTGGTGCTGGGCGAGACCGTGCACCTGCAGGAGATCGCCGGTGGGCTCATCGTGGTCACCGGCGTGCTGCTCGGATCGCTGCGCCGGCTCCCGGGGCACCGGTCCCCGGAGGCCCGGCCCTCACCCCAGCAACCACGTGTCCAGGTCGAGGAGCCAGTGGTTGCGCAGGCTGAGCGCACGCTCTAGCGACGCCGCGATGCCGGCGACGAACAGGGTGGTGTTGAGCCACCCCGGCAGGGAGATGGGCGAGGTGAAGGTGCCGACCCGCTCGGCGACCACGTCCCAGCTGGTGACCAGCTCGAGCAGCTGCGGGACGAAGATCACGAGCCCGACCAGCAGGACCGCGATCGCGACCCGTCCCACCCACCGGCTCAGCCGCGGGTAGCGATGGCCCGCGACCGCCCGCCAGTACTCCCCGCTGTTGCGGACCGGCCGCAGCACCTGCTCGTCGCCCCCGCCGTCGGGGACGTGGTGCATCCGGGTCACCCCGAAGGTCCCCGTCGCCACCTCGATGACCCCGCCGGGCACCGGGAAGGTGGCGGGCGCCTCGGCCACGAACTGCTCGCGGCCGTCACGGTAGAAGCGGGTCGTGTCGTCCCAGTCGAAGTAGTCCACGTCGACGGAGTACTCG
This sequence comes from Actinomycetales bacterium, assembly GCA_012515595.1. Taxonomy (GTDB): domain Bacteria; phylum Actinomycetota; class Actinomycetes; order Actinomycetales; family Dermatophilaceae; genus Ornithinicoccus. The sequence continues at coordinate 1,199 of JAAYYA010000070.1, read as the reverse complement.
TGCTCGACCCCGTCCTCGTCCGGCAGCTCGATCCGGAAGACCGAGCGGGTCGGGATGTGCCACAGCCGGTGCGGCTTCAGCGCGCTGCCGTCCCCCGGCTTGGCCCTGGCCAGCTGCCGCTTCCGCTTCCACGCCCTCCACACCTGTGCGCTCCCCTCCGTTTCGTTCGTCCTGCCTTCGTGCGTCCTGTCACCCTAACCACGGGCCGCGTGGTGCTGCCCGATCGGCGCGATGGTCGCGGGGGCGTCAGGGAAAGCCCGCGCCGGCGCCCCTTCAGGGCAGCGTGCGGGTGGCCCTGGCCTGCTCGGCCCGGGCGGCCAAGTCCTCCTCCGCGGGATAGACGATCTCCTCCAGGCAGAGCCCGTGGGCCGGCATCACGGTCACGCGGGGGTCCCGGACGCCGGCGGCGAGGATCTCGCTGGGCCAGCCCACGGCATACTGCCCCTCCCCGACGGGGACCACCGAACCCACCAGCGCGCGGACCATGCTGTGGCAGAACGCGTCGGCGACCACGGTCCCGGTCAGTATGCCGTCCGCTCCCCTGACCCAGGAGTAGTCCAGGAGCGTGCGGACCGTGGTGGCCCCCTCGCGCTTCTTGCAGAAGGCCGCGAAGTCATGCAGGCCGACCAGGGCGCGCGCTGCCACGTCCATCGCCGCGACGTCGAGCGGCTTCTTGTGCACCACGGTGTCACGGCGGCGGAGCGGGTCGAGGGCCGCGGGGCGGTCGCAGATCCGGTAGGTGTAGCGACGCCGCAGCGCGGAGAAACGGGCGTCGAACGCGTCGGGCACCGGCGTGACGGCCCGCACCACGATGTCGCCGGGCAGCACGCCGGCGAGGCGGGTCACCGCGGCCTCGTGCGGAGGCCGGTCGGAGCGGCCGGGCAGCCGCCGCCACGCGTCGGGGTCGACGTCGGCGTGAGCAACCGAACCCCGCGCGTGGACACCCGCGTCGGTGCGGCCGCCCACCGTGAGCTGGACCGGGTCGGTGCGCAGGATCGTGCCGAGCCCGCGGGACAGCTCGCCCTCGACGGTGCGCAGCCCGGGCTGGGCCGCCCACCCCGAGAAGTCGGTGCCGTCGTAGGCCAGGTCGATCCGGATGCGCACCCCCCGAACCTACCTGGCGCCGACCACACCGCCCTCGCGCACCCCGAGCCACCCCGGCCCCGCATCTTCGAGCGCCCTGTGTGTCTGGGAGCCGG
>JAAYYA010000478.1 GCA_012515595.1 Actinomycetales bacterium | reverse complement strand
CACGTCCTCATCGTCTTCGACGACCTGTCCAAGCAGGCCGAGGCCTACCGCGCCGTGTCGCTGCTGCTGCGCCGCCCGCCGGGCCGTGAGGCCTACCCGGGCGACGTCTTCTACCTGCACTCGCGGCTGCTGGAGCGTTGCGCCAAGCTGTCCGACGACATGGGCGCGGGCTCGATGACCGGGCTGCCGATCATCGAGACCAAGGCGGGTGACGTCTCGGCCTACATCCCGACCAACGTCATCTCCATCACCGACGGCCAGATCTACCTGCAGGCGGACCTGTTCAACTCCGACGTGCGTCCCGCGATCGACGTGGGTGTGTCGGTGTCCCGGGTCGGTGGTGCGGCGCAGGTCAAGGCCATGAAGTCGGTCTCCGGCCGGCTCAAGGTGGACCTGGCCCAGTTCCGCGAGATGGAGGCGTTCGCGATGTTCGCCTCCGACCTGGACGCCGCCTCGCGCGCCCAGCTGGAGCGCGGTGCCCGCATGGTCGAGCTGCTCAAGCAGCCGCAGTCCAGCCCGATCCCGGTCGAGGAGCAGGTCGCGATCATCTGGGCCGGCACCACCGGTGAGCTGGACAGCGTCGCCGTCGCGGACGTGCGCCGCTTCGAGCAGGAGTTCATCGACTACCTGCGTCGCGAGCACGGTGACATGCTCGCCGGCATCCGCGAGACCGGCAAGCTCGGCGACGACACCGAGGCCACCCTGAACTCGGCGATGGTGGCGTTCAAGGAGCAGTTCCGCGCCTCCGGTGACGGCGGCATCCAGCCGGGCAGCGACGAGGACGACGAGAACCGCGACGCCATGGACGTCGAGGACGTCAACCAGGAGCAGATCAAGCGCCAGAAGCGCTGACCGCGGCCGCGCGACCGGCTCACCCCGGTCGCGCGGCGGCACCACCACCGAACCACAACGGCTGACAAGAAAGGCGAGGCATGGGAGCCCAGCAGCGGATCTACCGCCAGAAGAGCCGGTCCGTCCAGTCGATGAAGAAGATCACGCGCGCGATGGAGCTGATCGCCACCTCCCGGGTGACCAAGGCCCGGGAGCGGGTCCAGCAGACCACGCCCTACGCACGGGCGATCACCCGCGCCGTCTCCGCCGTGGCCACCTTCTCCGACGTCGACCACCCGCTCACCCTGGAGCGGGAGAACCCCAGCAAGGCCGGTGTCCTGGTCATCACCAGCGACCGGGGCCTGGCGGGCGCCTACTCGGCGAACGTCCTCAAGCGCTACGAGGCGCTGCGCGAGCTGCTGCAGGACGAGGGCCGCGAGGTCATCCCCTACCTCACCGGCCGCAAGGCCGAGGGCTACTTCAAGTTCCGGCAGCGTCACATCGAGGAGTCGTGGAGCGGGTTCACCGACGCCCCGACCTACGAGGTCGCCAAGGAGATCGGTGACCGGCTGACCGCGGACTTCATCAAGGGCGCGGAGGACGGCGGGGTCGACGAGATCCACATCGTCTACACCCAGTTCGTCAACATGGTCACCCAGGAGGTGCAGGTCGTGCGCCTGCTGCCCCTGGAGGTCGTGGACGCCGAGGAGCGCGCCAGCGAGGAGGAGCTCTTCCCGCTGTACGAGTTCGAGCCCGACGGGCCCGAGGTGCTGGACGCGCTGCTCCCGCAGTACGTCACCTCCCGGATCTACAACGCGCTGCTGCAGGCCGCCGCCTCCGAGCTGGCCGCACGCCAGCGCGCGATGAAGTCGGCGACCGACAACGCCGACGAGCTCCTGAAGACCTACACCCGGCTGGCGAACCAGGCCCGCCAGGCCGAAATCACCCAAGAGATCAGCGAAATCGTGGGCGGCGCCAGCGCCCTCGCCGACGCCAAGTGAGAAGGAAGCACTCCACCATGACTGCAACCGTGAACGAGACGGACACCCAGCAGGGTCAGGGCGGCGTCGGTCGTCTGGCCCGGATCATCGGCCCCGTGGTCGACATCGAGTTCCCCCCGGGCCAGATCCCCGCGATGTACAACCTGCTGCAGACCGAGGTCGACCTGAACGGCGAGACCAAGACGCTGAACCTCGAGGTCGCCCAGGACATCGGCGACAGCATGGTCCGCGCCATCTCCCTGCAGCCGACCGACGGCCTGGTCCGTGGCGCCGCCGTGCAGGACACGGGCGGCCCGATCACCGTGCCGGTCGGCGACGTGACCCTCGGCCACGTCTTCAACGCCACCGGTGACGTGCTCGACCTCCCCGAGGGCGAGACCCTGGAGATCACCGAGCGCTGGGGCATCCACCGCAAGGCCCCGGCCTTCGACCAGCTGGAGTCCAAGACCCAGATGTTCGATACCGGCATCAAGGTCATCGACCTGCTCACCCCGTACGTCCAGGGTGGCAAGATCGGCCTGTTCGGCGGCGCCGGCGTCGGCAAGACCGTGCTCATCCAGGAGATGATCGCCCGCGTGGCCCGCGACCACGGTGGTGTGTCGGTCTTCGCCGGTGTCGGTGAGCGCACCCGTGAGGGCAACGACCTGATCGTCGAGATGGAAGAGGCCGGCGTGCTCGGCCAGACGGCCCTCGTGTTCGGTCAGATGGACGAGCCGCCGGGCACCCGCCTGCGCGTGGCCCTCTCCGCCCTCACGATGGCGGAGTACTTCCGGGACGTGCAGAAGCAGGACGTGCTGCTGTTCATCGACAACATCTTCCGGTTCACGCAGGCCGGCTCCGAGGTGTCCACGCTGCTCGGCCGCATGCCGTCGGCGGTGGGTTACCAGCCGAACCTCGCGGACGAGATGGGCCAGCTCCAGGAGCGCATCACCTCCACGCGCGGTCACTCGATTACCTCGCTGCAGGCGATCT
>JAAYYA010000069.1 GCA_012515595.1 Actinomycetales bacterium | reverse complement strand
GCCGAGCGCATCAGGTGGGAGTCGGCGGACAGGCGCAATGGATACACCTGCCCGTCGTGCTCGACCGCCGCCGCCGTGTTCGTCGTCCCGAAATCAACCGCCAGCCGCCAACCGACGCTCAGCCGATCACTCATGTCTGTCTCCCCGAGTCACGCGTCCGCTCGTCCTGCGTCAGCCGTTGGCAGGCCGGGTCATCAGACGGCCGGCCACCAGTGCCACGGGGATCAGGATCCACGGGTGCTGCACTGCCCACGCCGTGGTCCGCTCGATGAAGGTGTCGTCGTCGGGCAGCACCTCCGACAGGTCCGGATTGCGGATGGAGTCCATGACCTGCTCGGTGAAAGCCTCGGTGTCGAACGGACCGGGCTGGGCCTCGTTGCCGAGACCCTGCGGGCCGGTCGCGGCCGGCTGGACCCCGCCGTCGGCGGGGGCCGCGACTCCGACACCCTGCTCGGGTGCCGGGCCGGCGTCCACGGCCGCGTTGCCACCGGCGGGTTGTTCCACCACGATCCAGGCATGTTGGGAGTCCCCCCAGGCGTTGTCGAAGAGTCCGATCGGGTACTCCGCCAGGTTTCCGCCCGGGGTGCCGGGGTCGGAGAGCAGCACCGTGCCCCGCTCGTGGTCGATGCCGGTGACGACCAGGGCGTGGTCGGCGACCATGTCTTCCTGTGCCTCCCCCATCCACAGCTCCCCGCTATCGACGGCCACGATGATGCTGAACCCAGCCTCGAGGTGAGCCTCTAGTGCGGCCAGGTCCCCGAAGCCGGCCTCGGCAGGGATGCCGACCTCGTGAAAGATGGCCACCCCACTGTCCAGTGTGAGGCCTGGGACGCCATCGGGACCCACGACGAAGGCACCGAGATCGTTGGCGATGTCGACGAAAGCCTGCTCGTTGGTGAAGGCGATCCCGGTGTACTCCGAGACAACCTGGGCGATGCTGGCCGGCAGGCAGAAGCCGTTGGCTGCCTGCTCGAACCAGTACTGCGCGGCTCCGGCCGGGTCACCGACCAGGCGCCCGTCCTGCACCCACTGCTGATTCCCGCCGTCCTCCGGCGCCTGGGGATCGAGGACCTCGTCCTCCCCGAAGGTGGTGTCCAGGAGGGTGACCAGCTCCGGATGGCTGGCCAGGAGCTCCTCGGTGGTCAGCCACACGTCGGCGTGGGCTCCGCTGAGGTCGGTCAGCAGGTAGCCCCCCTCGGCCTCGGTGATCACGATGTCGGCGACGCCGTCCTCGTCCACGTCGATCCAGGCGGTGTCGGCGCCGTTGTCACCATCGGTGTCCTCGACCAGCACGACGAACTCCCCGACGGTGTACCAAGCACCGGCGACCACGTTGTCTGATTCGGGGGTCGTTTCCGCCCCCGGTGTTGCCACCTCCGTGGGGATCGCCGTGGCCAACGGGTCCACCGCCACGTCCCCCTGGTCGAAGTTCGGGTTGTCGTCGAAGCCGTCCATGGTTCTCTCCTCTGTCGGGGCCGATGCCCTGTGGACTGTTGGTGCTTAGAGCACAGCGGTGCCCACGATGTTCCCGGTCACAGATCCCGCTCCGGCGGGAACATTCGCGGCAACGGCTGACTCCAACGACAGAGTCCGAACGCCAGCCCTGGCGGTGCGTAGTGAAGGAGTCGAGGTGTCGCGTCTGCCCAGCACTGGGGGAGTCGAGGCAGCGACCGAGGAGTTGCTGCTCGGGCTGAGCCGCACCTCGGCGCCGGAAGTCAGGGCCTTGCTGGACGTCTACCGTGCGACGCTGGCGGAGCCTCCCCTCGTCGCCGTCGCGGGCCGGGTCAGTGCCGGTAAGTCCACCCTGGTGAACGCCCTGGTTGGCGCGCGGGCGGCACCGACGGCGGCTCGAGAGACCACGGCGGTCCTCACGACCTATCGGTTCGGGGTGCCGGCACGGGCCGAGGCGACGCTGCGTGACGGTTCCAGCCGGTCGGTGCCACTCGGCCCCGACGGGCCCGTGCTGGGCGACGTGGGCCCCGAGGCCCTGGCCCATCTGACCGTCCATCTCCAGGAGGCCCCCCTGCGGCGCTTCTCGATCATGGATACACCCGGCCTCGGCTCCGCCATGACAACCAACTCGGAGCGGACCGAGCTCGCCCTGGCCACGGGGGCCACGCAGGGGGTCCGTCCGGACGTCGTGCTCTATGTGGTGCGCGACGCCTTCCGGGAGGATGACGTCTCCTTCCTGCAGAGGTTCGCGCAGGCGTGGTCTTCCGTCGGGGACGTGCCGGGGCAGTCCGGCGTGCTGGCCGTGCTCTCCCACGCTGACAACTACGGAACCGGGCCGTGGGGGCCCGAGGACCCGGTCCGGGAGGCACAGCGGTCCGCGGCCGAACTGCCCGGTCGCCACGGCATACTCACCGGCGCCGTAGCCGTCTCCGGCCTGCTCGCGGAGACGACCCGGACCGGGCGGCTGCGGGAGCAGGACCTCCGGCTGCTCCGTCGGCTGCGCGAGGTGGATGATGCCGACCTGCAGTATGCCGGTCTGCTGGGTTCGGTGCCCGGCATTCCCCAGGAGGAGCTCGAGGGGCTGCTCGGGATGGTGGGCGCCTACGGCCTGCGCCACGGCCGACGGCACGCGGACACCTCGGCCGAGCTGCTCGACTGGATCGAGGAGCAGAGCGGGCTACGACCCCTGGAGCGGCTGCTCGAACAGACTCTGGGGACGGCGGGTGGTCTCGCCCGCGTCGACTCCGTCCTCGGCGAGATCACCCGCAGGGCTGGTCGCGAACGCTGGGGCGCCGACGTGGAGAGCACCCTGGAGGCGGCCCTGGCATCGCCCGCTTTTCACCCGCTGGACCAGTGGCGCGCCGTGACCGAGTTGCGTCGGGTCCACCCCAACCACGAACTGATCCCGGTCCTGGAGGCCCTCCAGCGCGAGCCCGGGACGGTGCCCGCCCCGCTCGCTGTCGGACGAGAGGCCGACCCGTTGGCGCTGGCCGGGCGCTACCAGGCCCTGGCTGGCGCGGCGCGCACCGGTGCAGAGGCACAGGCGGCCCGTGTCCTCTCCCGATCGATGATTCTGCTGGCGACCAGGGGGCGGTGAGGATGGTCCTGCGGTCAGTCAGACATCGCGTGGATCGCGACTGTCAGGGCCTGACGGGCCCTGCTGAGGCGACTCTTCACGGTCTGGACCCCGACACCCTGGTGGTCGGCGATCTCGGCATAGGTGAAGTCGCACAGCTCGAAGAGCACGAGCGCGACCCGGAAGTCCTCGGGGACCTGGCGCAGTGCACGCTGGACCAGGTCGGCGTCGCCGAGCGACTGCGTGAACTCTGCAGCCACGACGCGGTGGTCCTGGATGTCGGTTGGGACGTCCCTGCGCCGGCGGGCCTGGTGCAGCGCGGCGTTGCTGGCGATGCGGTAGAGCCAGGTGCCGAACCGGCTCCGACCTCGGAACGACCCGATTCCACGCCAGGCTGCCAGGAGAGTTTCCTGCAGTGCGTCCTCGGCGTCATGCTGGTTGCCGGTGACCCGCAGGCAGACGGCCCAGACCAGGGTCTTGTGCTCGGTGATCAGCGTCTCGAAGGCCGCGTGATCTCCACGGCTGGCGGCTGCGACGAGCTCTTGCTCGGTCGCCGCACAGGGTGGCGAAGGCACATCCATCACAGTGGCCCCTTCACGGGAGTGGGGCCCGTCGCCCCGAGGCCTGTTGGCCGAAGAATAGCCAGCCCTGGTTCGTGGTGTAAAGGCATGGACCACGGGGGAGGGCTCCGTGCGACCATCGGGGGACGGACTCGGGTGTGCTCCCGGGCGAGCCGAGACGTGAGGAGGAGGTGTTCGTCCCGATGTCAGCAGATGGCGTGAACCTGGCCGATTGGCTGGCGACACCGGAAGGCCCGCCGGAGCGGGTCTGGCGCGCTGCTCTGCGGTTGATCGCGACGGAGGAGGAACCGGGCGGCGGTTCCGTCGAGGACGGCGCCGAAGAGCCTGGTGGCGGTGCCGAGCCCATCGACACGGGCCTCGCACCGGAGGGCGACCCCGCTGGTGGGGATGAACTGCTTGTCTCCGATGCCCCTGCTGAGACTTCGCTCATCCCGGATGGGGAGGCGCTCCTCCCGGGTGGGGATGCCCCCATGCCGCACGACGAGGACGGCCACGGTGGCGCTCCCTTCGCCTAGGCTCGCCGCCCAGCGCAAGGGGGTCGATGCCTGCACGGGTGCCTGGGACCTGCTGAGGTCGCATGAGCGATCAGACGTCGCCGAGGACGCTCAGGCACTGGCGGTGGGTCGACCACCCAAACCTTCGGTGATCTTCCTGGGTGAGCCCGGGCGTGGCAAGAGCACGCTGGTGCGCCTCCTCGCCCCGCACGACACGACTCCCGCCACCGAGCAGCAGCTGACCAACCGGTTTCGACGCGTGGTCCCGCCCCGACCCGGTGCTGCTCCGCTGCGCTGGCTGGGTGTCGATGGTTCCGGGACCGATTCCTTCCATGAGGCGGCCACGGGGATCGAGGTGCAGTGGTCTTCGTGTGTTCTGGGGCAGGAGGTGACACTGCTGGACACCCCCTGCGAGGGCGGCATCGACGGGCCCCAGGCCACCGTGAGCCGGATGCTGGTGCGCGGCGCGTCGGTCGGGGTCTTCGTCACTGACGCTGGCGCCCCGCTGCTGCAGCCGGAGGTCGACTACCTGAGGGCCTACCTGCGTCCCGTGGACGCCCTCGTGGTGGTGGTCACCAAGACGGACCTGTTCCCAGACTCGTGGTCCGAGGTGGTCGAGACCAACAGACAGGTGCTGCGTGACCACGTGCGGGACGGAATACCGGTGGTGGGGCTGTCCACGACCATGGCCGCCCACGCCAGGCAACTGGAGGACGGGGCGCGACGGGACCTGATGCTCAGCGCGTCCGGCTGGACCGAACTGGTCACCGTACTGATTCGCGAGCTGCGACGACATGGCGAGGCACCAATGGCCAACGCGTTGCGCTTCACCGAGGGTGGCCTCAGGGACCTGCGGTCACATCTGGATGATCGGCTGACGATCACGCACAACACTGACCAGGATCCCGCCGAGACGATTGCCACGCTGGAGAGTGAACTCCGGACTCTCACGGACCACCAGCAGGAGTGGGGGCTGCTCTTCGACCGGGATGTCTCCTTGGCGCGGGCGGAGCTGGCTCGGGACTCCGCCTCCCGGCTGGAGGAGTGGCGCACCGCGCGACGTGCCGCCATCCGTGACATCAAGAAACTCTCCCAGGAGAGCCGGGTCCGTGCCCTGGAGCAGGAGGTCCAGCAGGAGCTCAACGCCCTGCGCGCGGTGGTCTTCAGCGAGGCCATCGATCGCCTGAAGGAGAAACTGAGGGTCACGCAGGTCGGAGAGGTCGTGCACGGCGACCGGATCGACCAGATTCGCGCGGAACGGGAACCTCTCGACCGGGCGCTCGCCGCGGCCCTGCGTGATCCGCTCGACATCAGTTCGGGTCTGACCGGGTTCTTCGGGGCCAACATCTCCTACAGCCTCGCGACGTCTCTGCTGCACCTGTCCAACCCTGTTGGCCTGGCGCTCGCGGCGGCCGGCGGGGTCGGATACATCGTGGCGCTTCGGTCGGGGCAGCACAGCAAGAAGGTGCTGTCTCACATGGACCAGGAACTGGCTCGCCTGGCCAGGGAGGAGCAGTCGGCGATCATCGGGCAATGGGACCAGTTCATCGTGCAACTGAAGCCCGAGGTCGTGCCCGCGTACCGGAAGCTGCTCGCCCAGAAGGTGCAGGACAAGCAGGCCGTGCTGACCCAGGCGCGCATGAAGGCGGGCGCAACACTCATGCAGGCGGAGGATGCGCGCCAGCAGATCCAGCGTCAGATCCAGGCAGTGGACGACTGCCTCGCCGATGTCGAGAAGGCGCTGGAGCTCTTGCGCGAAGTGTGAGCCGTCCCCCTGCATCGCCGCAGGTCGGACCGTCCCCTGCCGCAGACGTCACATCGGTGCACCTGGGCGATCCATCCGAACCCGTGGTGCGCCTGGATGAACCACCCGAACCTGTGGTGCGCGTGGTGCACCGATGTCACGTCTCCGGGGCACCCGCCCCGACCTGCGCTGATGGGTGACGGAGCGAGGCGATGGAACGGCTCGGATTCCAGCGTTGAGGCACGGTGGCGGCGCCAGCGCCAGCTCGGGTCAGGCGGTCGGGGCCGGCTCCGGGTCCGGGGTCGGCTCGGGTGCCTCCTCGGTGGCGGCGTCCTGCCCGTCCTGGCCGCGGCGCACCGCGGCCAGCAGCATCTGGGCGACGTCGACGACCTCGACCTCCTCGCGGGCACCCTCGGACTGCTTCTGGGTGAGGCCGTCAGACAGCATCACCCGGCAGAACGGGCAACCGATCGCGATCCGGTCGGCGCCGGTGGCCAGCGCCTCCTCGGTGCGGTTGAGGTTGACCCGCGTCCCGAGCTTCTCCTCCATCCACATGCGGGCACCGCCGGCGCCGCAGCAGAAGGACTTCTCACCCGAGCGGGGCATCTCCCGCACCTCGACACCGGGCAGGGCGCCTAGCAGTTCCCGCGGCGGGGCATAGACCCCGTTGTGCCGGCCCAGGTAGCACGGGTCGTGATAGGTCACCGACCCTGCCGTCGAGGCCACGCCCGAGGTGTCGGCCTGCTCCGGCCGCGCCACCGGGGTCAACTTCTTCTCCCGCACCAGGCGGTTGAGCAGCTGGGTGTGGTGGACGACCTGGTACTTGCCACCGAGCTGGGGGTACTCGTTCTTGATGGTGTTGAAGCAGTGCGCGCAGGTCACCACGATCTTGGTGGCGTTGACCTCGTTGAGCACCTCGACGTTCTGCTGGGCGAGCATCTGGAAGAGGAACTCGTTGCCGGCCCGCCGCGCCGGGTCACCGGTGCAAGTCTCCCCGTCACCCAGCACCGCGAACGAGACACCTGCGGTGTGCAGCAGCTCGGCCACTGCGCGCGTGGTCTTCTTGGCGCGGTCCTCGTAGGCCCCCGCGCAGCCCACCCAGAACAGGTAGTCCACCTCGTCCAGGTCCTCGACGTCCGCCCCCGCCATCTTGACCTCGAAGGGCAGGTCCTTGGCCCAGTCCATCCGGGCCCGCGCCGACATGCCCCACGGGTTCTGCTTGTTCTCCAGGTTCTTGAACAACCCGCCCAGCTCGGTCGGGAAGGCGGACTCGATCAGCGTCTGGTAGCGCCGCATGTCCACGATCGCGTCCACGTGCTCGATGTCCACCGGGCACTGCTCCACGCAGGCACCGCAGGTGGTGCACGACCACAGCACGTCCGGGTCGATGACCGCGCCACCGGAGGGGATGGTCGGGTCGCCCTCGGTGGCACCGACCAGCTCGCGCTGCGCCTCCAGCACCGCCGACAGGGGTATGCCGTGGCGCGCCGCCGCGGACCCGTCACCCGCCGCGGTGGCCGGTGCCGACCCGTCGCCGGCCGCCTCGCGGGCCTCCTCGCTGGCCATCAACCACGGCGCCTTCGCGTGGTGGTGGTTGCGCAGGTTCATGACCAGCATCTTGGGCGACAACGGCTTCTCGGTGTTCCACGCCGGACACTGCTCCTGGCAGCGACCGCACTCGGTGCAGGTCGAGAAATCCAGCAGGCCCTTCCAGGTGAAGTCCTCCACCTTGCCGACGCCCAGCGCCGCGTCCTCGTCCAGCTCCTCGATGTTCTCGAAGTCCAGCGGCTCACCGCCCACGGTGATCGGCTGCAGCTCGGCCAGCGAGGTGCGCCCGTCGGCGTGGCGCTTGAACCAGATGTTGAAGAAGGCCAGGAACCGGTGCCAGGCCACACCCATCGTCGGGGTGACCGCGACGGTGATCATCCAGCCCATCGAGATCAGGATCTTGACCAGCGCCACCAGGATGATCGTGGGCGAAGTTGTCGTCGATCCACTGCAGCAGCGCCGGCTCGAGCTCCTCCGGCCAGCCGAGCCACCGGCACTGCACGCGCACGGCCACGAGGCGGCCGAAGTCGTGGAGGATATCTGCTGAACTCG
>JAAYYA010000477.1 GCA_012515595.1 Actinomycetales bacterium | reverse complement strand
CACCCCATCACGCTCTTGGACCGGCTGCGCTTCCGGGTGACGCTCAACACCGACAACCGGCTGATGAGCGGCACCTCGATGTCGCGGGAGATGCAGCTGCTGGTCGACGAGGCCGGCTGGGGCTGGGGCCAGCTGCGGCGGGTGACGGTCAACGCGATGAAGTCGGCGTTCATCCCCTTCGACGAGCGGCTGGAGATCATCGAGGGCGTCATCAAGCCCTTCTACGACCCAAAAATGTAGCGGCCCCGTTCACCCTCCGCACAACTTCGTAGTGGTCTCGTACGGTCCTGTGCGTGCGGAGCCGCGCCGGGGGGCGTCACGTCGCATGGTGACCCCGCCGCCAAGGTCCGAGCGGGCTCGCGGCCGCGCACGCGGATTGTGCGGGACGGCCCGGAAGCCAGGCAGCCTTTGGGTGAACCAGACCCCTACGAAGTTGTGAGCAGGGCGTACGGAACCCCTACGAAGTTGTGCGGAGGGTGAACGAGACCCCTACATTTTTTGGAGGGGGTCGGGGCCCAGGACGCGGGCGCGCAGGTGGTCGTCGCGGTCGAGGCGGAGCATGTCGCGGCGGCGGCGCTCGGCCATCACCGCCGACATCACGGCCTCCGGGTGCGCGAACGGCGGCGGCGCGGGGGAGACGTAGACCATCAGGTCGGCATACAGCGACGACCCGGTTGCCGCGCGGCTGGGCGGGGTGAGCTCGTTGCGGCGGGCCAGGAACTGCCGGATGGCCACCGCCAGCCCGTCGGGGATCACGCCGATGTCCGCGCCGATCGCCCAGGGCGCCAGCTCGGCGGGCATCGCCGGCGGCTCCGGCAGGGTCAGGCGGACGCGCTCGCGGACCACGTAGGTGCCGGCCAGGAAGTCGCCGAGCCGCTTGGCCTTCTCGTTGGTCGCGGCGATGAGCAGCGCCAGGCTCCCGGCGGTCAGCCACACCTCGAACCACGCGGTCAGCCCGCGGATCAGCGCGTGCCGGAACCCGATGGGCCCGGTGTCGTCACGGACCGTGCGCAGCCCGAAGATGAGCTTGCCGAGGGTGCGGCCCTGACTGAGGGTTTCGCTCGCCACGGGGACCGCCACCAGCGCGCCGACCAGCAGCAGGATCACGAGCGCCTGGAGCAGCGCGAAGTCGTCACCGACCAGGTCCCACGGGGCGATCCACAGCGCGGCCAGCAGGATCAGCACGACCACGACCAGGTCGATGACTCCCGAGGCCATCCGCATCGGTAGGCTCGCCGCCGGCAGGTCGATCTGGACGGCCTCGGACGTGACGTAGCCGTCGCTGTCGAAGATTCCCCGGGTGGCCATGGTGCCGCCAGACTAACCGGCACGAGCGACCGGCGGGCGCACGAACCCCTCGGCCCGGACCACGGACCGAGGCGACCCGACCCGCGGTGGTGAGCGCACGGCATACGGACTGCGTCTTTCGCACGCGGACTGTGCCTATCCTTGCGAGGTGGACCTCGACGCACTGGTGGCCCGGCGCCGGCCCGGGTGGGACCGGCTGCGCGTGCTGTCCAAGCAGCGGCGGCTGGGGGGCGCGGAGTCGGACGAGCTGCTCGACGGATACCAGCGGGTGGCGACCGACCTGTCGACCGTGCGCTCCACGGCACCGGACCCCTCGCTGGTCACCCACCTGTCGGGGCTGCTGGCGGGGGCGCGGCTGCGGTCGGCGGGCACGCGGACCTTCTCCTGGGACCTGATCGGCAGGTTCTTCGTGGAGGACTTCCCGGCGGCGCTCTACCGGTTGCGGTGGTGGTGGATCGTCACCGCGCTGGCCAACGTGGTCGT
>JAAYYA010000476.1 GCA_012515595.1 Actinomycetales bacterium | reverse complement strand
CGGGCACGCCCTGACAGCACCAGAGTTCCCCACGAGGTCGGGCCAGACCGGCTGCCCGGGCAGCGGGGCGGCCCGCCGTGTCGGCGTTCGGTGATCGCGGGAGCGCCCACGTAAAGTCGGGGCATGCACAGGGGCAAGGTGATCGCGGCGGCCGCCGTCGCCGCGGTCGTGCTGCTGCTGCTCACCTGGGGCAGCGGGTCAGGGATCTCGGTCCTCTCGCCCCCCTCGGGTGAGGCCGGCACCGGGGAGGCCCCGACGCTGGAGATCCCGCAGAACGACCAGGTGATCACGACCACCGCGGCCGAGATCCCCATCGACGGGAACGCCCCGGCCCTCGACTGGCTGATGATCTTCTTCGCCCTGGTGATCCTGGCCATCGCCGTGAAGTTCCTGCAGTGGTTGCTGCGCCGGGAGTGGGAGCACGAGGAACCACCCGCGGACGAGCTGGACGACGACCTGGGACTGCTGCTCACGGCCACCTCCCAGGAGACCCGGCGCGCCGCTCTGGCCGAGGGTGAGCCCCGCAACGTCGTGGTGCGCTGCTGGGTTGCGCTCGAGGACGCCGCCGCCTCCTCCGGCCTGGCCCGCGACCCCGCCGAGACCGCCGCCGAGTTCACCCGACGGTTCCTGGGCGTGTGGGACGTCGACGAGGCCTCGACCCAGGAGCTGGCCGAGCTCTACCGTGAGGCCCGCTTCTCCCGGCACCCCGTCGCCCGGGCCACCGGGGAGCGGGCCGTCGCCCTCGTCGGGAGCATCCACGACCAGCTGGCGGCCACGAGGGCGCGCACGGCGACCGCGGACCCCGCACCCGCCACCGCAGACACCGGCGCGCAGGCCACGACCGGCCACGACGCACCGACGTCGGACGGCGGGCACCGGTGATCGCCAGGACCGGCGACTCGTTCCGCGGCGTCGCCCGCGCGCGCAGCACCCGACGGGACCGGATCCAGCGCGCTGCCGGGGCGTTCCTGGCCACGGCCCTCATCGGCGCGCTGCTCTGGTACATCAACGTCCTGCGCTTCGACCTCGCCCCCGCCATCGTGCTCGCCGTCCTGGTGGGGGCCGTGGTCACGCTCCTCACCTGGGTGATGTCCGAGGAGTCGGTGCGGCTCAAGCCGGCCTACTGGTTCGCCACGATGCGCGAGGAGTCGGTGCGCCCGGCGGCCCTGGACTACCGGATGCTGCGCCTGCGCCGGGACCTGCGCGACGCGACCGAGCGCAGCGACCGGGTCGACGAGATCTTCCCGGTCATCAAGGAGCTCGCGGCGGAACGCCTCATGGCCAACCACGACATCGACCTGGACGCCCAGCCCGACCAGGCGGCCGCCGTCATGCACCCCGACCTGCTCAAGTACCTGTCCAAGCCCCCGACCGGCACCGCCAAGCGCAGCAAGCGCGACATCGCCCGAGCACTCGACCGAATCGAGGAACTGTGACCGACCAGCCCGCCCCCGCCCTCAGCATCGCCCAGGTCTCCGACCGGGTCGCCCAGGTGCTCGACCAGGTCGAGACCGCCGTCGTCGGGAAGCGGGGGGCCCTCACCCTGGTGCTGTGCGGCATACTCGCCCGCGGCCACGTCCTGCTGGAGGACTTCCCCGGGCTGGGCAAGACGCTGGCCGCCCGGTCCTTCGCGCAGAGCCTCGGGCTGGAGTTCACCCGCGCCCAGTTCACCCCGGACCTGCTGCCGGCGGACCTGACCGGGGCGTTCGTCTACGACCAGAAGGCCGGGGAGTTCGAGTTCCGCAAGGGACCGCTGTTCACCGGACTGCTGCTGGCCGACGAGATCAACCGGACACCGCCGAAGACCCAGTCCGCGCTGCTGGAGGCGATGCAGGAGCACCA
Source organism: Actinomycetales bacterium (assembly GCA_012515595.1). GTDB lineage: Bacteria > Actinomycetota > Actinomycetes > Actinomycetales > Dermatophilaceae > Ornithinicoccus. The sequence continues at coordinate 5,431 of JAAYYA010000476.1, read as the reverse complement.
GGTCACCGTCGAGGGCGAGACCTTCCCGCTGGCCCAGCCGTTCCACGTGCTCGCCACCGCCAACCCGGTGGAGTACGAGGGCACCTATCCCCTCCCCGAGGCCCAGCTGGACCGGTTCCTGCTGCGGATCTCCTTCGGCTACCCCACCGAGGACGAGGAGTATGACGTGCTGCGCCGCCGCGTCGCCCGCCAGCAGGAGGACCAGCACCTGGCGCCGGTCACCGACGCGGCCGGGCTGCTGGAGATGCAGCAGGTCATCGAGACGGTGCCGGTCGAGGAGGACATCGCCCGCTACTGCGTGGCGCTGGCCACGGCCACCCGTCACCACCGGGCCGTGCAGGTGGGCGCCTCGCCCCGTGGCTCGCTCGCGCTGATGCTCACCGCGCGGGCCCACGCCGTGGTCGCGGGACGCGACTACATCACCCCCGAGGACGTCAAGACGGTCGCCCACGCCGTCCTGGACCACCGGATCTCGATCAAGCCCGAGCTGTGGATGTCCGACCTGGGCGGGGCCGGGGTGGTGGAGGCGGTGCTCGCCGACGTCGCGGTGCCCTCGGCCCGGCAGGTGGCCGGGGCCCCGCAGCGCGCATGAGCCTGGGGACCCCCTCGGCCAGGACCCACCCCGACAACCGGTGGGCGGTCACCCACGCCCACGCCCGGTCGGTCCTGGTCTTCACCGTCGCCGCCCTGGGCGCAGTGCTGACCCAGCGCCCCGACATACTCCTGCTCGGCGCCCCGCTGGGGCTGGTGGCGCTCTGGTCGGCGATGACCCGGCCCCGCTCCGTGCCGGAGACCCGCCTGGTGGTCCCGGCCCCGCACCTGCGGGAGGGCCAGTGGAACCGCGCCGTGGTCGGCGTCACGGCGACCGAGCGGACCGAGCTCGTGTCGTCCTCACTCATCGGCGGACCGCACGTCGAGCTGGACCCGGACCGCGGCGCGCGCACCCGCCGGGTCACGCCGGAGGACCTGGAGCGGGGCGAGGTGCACCTGATCACCCGGGTGCGCGCCGACCGGTGGGGCCTGCGACGGATCGGGCCGGCGCTGGTGGGCGCGACCAGCCCGTGGGGCGCCTTCCGCTGGGGACCGGTGCCGCTGGAGCACCAGGTCATCAAGGTGCTGCCGGACCCCGCCGTCTTCGACACCGCCGCCCCCGCGCCCCATCCGCAGGGGCTCGTGGGCCAGCACCGGTCGCGTCGGCCCGGGGACGGCAGCGAGTTCAACACCATCCGGCCGTTCCAGTGGGGCGACCGGCTCAAGCGGATCCACTGGGCGCGCTCGCTGCGCACCAACGAGCTGCACGTCACCTCCAGCTTCGCCGACCAGGACACGCACGTCGCGATCCTGGTCGACGCCCACTACGACCTGGGCCGTTCGGTCGCCAAGGAGGGGGCCTCGAGCTCGCTGGACTACTCGGTGCGGGCCGCGGCGGCGGTGGCCGAGCACTTCCTGCACCAGGGGGACCGGGTCAGCCTGCAGGTCCTCTCCGCCCGCACCCCGCTCACGCTTCCGGCGGGCTCGGGTCGCCATCACAGCCAGCGGATCCTGCAGACCCTGTCCCTCGTCCAGGCGCAGCCCCAGGACGAGATCGACCCCCGCCGGGTGCGCCGTGGGCTCGGACCCGGCACGCTCGTGGTGATGATCTCCGCCCTGGTCGCGCCCGCGCCGCTGGCCCAGGCGGCACTGCTGAGCCGCAGCGGGTTGCAGGTCGTGGTCATCGACGCCCTGGTCGACGACGTGCAGCCGCCCGGGGAGCAGGACGACATCGCCCGCCTCGGCTGGCGGATCCGGTTGCTGGAGCGGGAGGCCGAGCTGCGTCGCGTCCAGGCCAGCGGGGTGCCGGTCGTGCCGTGGCGCGGACCGGGCAGCCTCGACCAGGTCCTGCGCAGCCTGGCGCGGCACCGGCGGGGGGCCGCCCGATGAACCCGATGAAGGACCTCATCGAGGACCTGCGCTCCCTCTCCCCCCAGCAGGTGCTGCTCCGCTTCGCCATCATGGTCTCGCTGCTGGGCTTCGCGACCGTGCTGCTCATCGCCGGGGACTCCTCGATGTACGCCTTCATCGTCCTGGGCATCCTCGGCGGCCTCTGCGTGATCAACCCGCACACCGTCATGCCCGGCGCGGTCCTGGTCTACTGCCTGGCCGTCTGGTGGTCCGGGGTCCCGGAGCCGGTGGTCCCCCTGGCCGCCCCCGCCGGGCTCTTCCTGCTGCTGCTCCACACCGCCTGCGCACTCAGCGCCGCCGCCCCCGCCCAGGCCGAGCTCCCCGCGGCCTGGTTCGGGCAGTATGCCGTGCGCCTCGCCTATGTCGGCGGCGCCAGCCTTGCGCTGTCGCTGGTGGCCTACGCCCACGAGGCCTGGGGCTACCGCGGCGGCCTGACCGCGGTGATCGCCGCGCTGCTCGCGCTGGGCCTCGGCGTCGGCGTGCACTACTGGGTGGTCACGACCACCCACGAGGACCCGACGACCTGACGACGCCCTGCTGGCGCTGAAGGCCTAGGCGGACTCCTTGCGGGCCGCGCGCTTGCGGCTCGCCGGCTGCTTGCGGACGATCGTCGGGTTGACGTTGTCCAGGACCACCTCGCGGGTGACCTCGACGCGGGTGATCTCGTCGTCGCTGGGCACGTCGAACATCACCGGCATGAGCACCTCCTCGAGGATCGCCCGGAGGCCGCGCGCACCGGTGGCCCGCAGCAGCGCCTGCTCGGCGACCGCGTCGATGGCGTCGTCGGTGAACTCCAGCTCCACCCCGTCGATCTCGAACATCCGCTTGTACTGCTTGATGAGGGCGTTGCGCGGCTCGGTGAGGATGTTGGACAGGGCGGCCCCGTCCAGCGGCGAGACCGTCGTGATGACGGGGAGCCGGCCGATGAACTCGGGGATCAGCCCGAACTTCATCAGGTCCTCGGGCAGCACGTCCTCGTAGTGCTCGCGGGCGTCCTTGGCCGAGTGCAACTCGGCGCCGAACCCGAGGCCCTGCTTGCCGGCCCGGGCCTCGATGATCTTCTCCAGCCCGGCGAACGCACCACCCACGATGAACAGCACGTTGGAGGTGTCGATCTGGATGAACTCCTGGTGCGGGTGCTTGCGGCCCCCCTGCGGGGGCACCGAGGCTGTGGTGCCCTCCAGAATCTTCAGCAGCGCCTGCTGCACGCCCTCGCCGGAGACGTCACGGGTGATCGAGGGGTTCTCGGACTTGCGGGAGATCTTGTCGATCTCGTCGATGTAGATGATGCCGCTCTCGGCCTTCTTGACGTCGAAGTCGGCGGCCTGGATGAGCTTGAGCAGGATGTTCTCGACGTCCTCGCCGACGTAGCCGGCCTCGGTGAGGGCGGTCGCGTCGGCGATCGCGAACGGGACGTTGAGCATCCGCGCGAGGGTCTGGGCCAGATAGGTCTTGCCGCACCCCGTCGGGCCGATCAGCAGGATGTTGGACTTGGCGATCTCGACCGCGTCCTCGCCCTTGCGCCCCTGCCCGGCCTGGACCCGCTTGTAGTGGTTGTAGACGGCCACGGACAGGGCGCGCTTGGCGGTCTCCTGGCCCACGACATACTGCTCGAGGAAGTCGAAGATCTCCCGTGGCTTGGGCAGCGTGCCCAGACCGAGGTCGCCGGACTCGGCGAGCTCCTCCTCCATGATCTCGTTGCACAGGTCGATGCACTCGTCACAGATATAGACGCCGGGGCCAGCGATCAGCTTGATGACCTGCTTCTGGCTCTTTCCGCAGAAGGAACACTTCAGCACGTCGCTGCTCTCTCCCATGCGAGCCACGGCGCTTCCCTTCGGTCGACTACCGGCACCGGGGCGGGTGCCTTGTGCTGACGCTACCCCGATCCCTCGCCGGAGCGCAGTTCATATCCCGGCGACGGGCGTGTTTCGCAGGAACTGTCCGCTGACAGCGCAACCTCGGCCGGTGCGTCCGGCCGAGGTTGTCGCGGTGAGGACCGACACGGACCGCAGCCTCAGAGCACGGCCTGCAGGAACTTGCGGGTCCGGTCGTGGTCGGGCTCGGAGAAGATCTTGTCCGGGTGCCCCTCCTCGATGATGTGCCCGCTGTCGAACATCATCACGCGGTCGGAGACGTCCTGGGCGAACTGCATCTCGTGGGTGACGATCAGCATCGTGATGTCGGTGTTGGCCGCCACGTCCTTGAGCACGGCCAGCACGTCGCCGACCAGCTCGGGGTCCAGCGCCGAGGTCACCTCGTCCAGCAGCAGGATCTCGGGGTCCATCGCCATGGCCCGGGCGATCGCCACCCGCTGCTGCTGCCCGCCGGACAGCTGCGAGGGGTGGGCGTCGACCCGGTGGCTCAGACCCACCTTGTCCAGCAGGTCAAGGGCGTTCTCCCTGGCCTGCTCCTTGCTCTGGCCGAGCACGTGGATCGGCGCCTCGATGACGTTGTCCACGACGGTCATGTTGGGGAACAGGTTGAACTGCTGGAAGACCATCCCGATCCGCTTGCGCACCTGGGCGACCTGCTTGGACTTCAGCTCCACCCGCTTGCCGTCCTGACGCGCGTGGGTGAGCGGGTCACCGTCCACCCAGATGTAGCCGTCGGTGAGGTGCTCCAGGGTCATCAGCAGCCGCAGGATCGTGGTCTTGCCGGAGCCGGACGGCCCGATGAGTGTCACCCGCTCGCCGCGACCGACGTTGAAGTTGAGGTTGTCCAGCACCGTGGTGCTGCCGAACCGCTTGACGACGTCCTCGAACTGGATGCGCGGGACGCCACCGTTGTTCTCGTGGCCGGGGATCGACCCCGGGGTCTGGTCAGTAGGCAAGTTTCTTCTCCAGCTTTCGCATCAGGACGGCGGTGGGATAACTGGCCACCAGGAACAGCAGACCCGCCACGGTCATCGCCTCGACGTAGGAGAAGTGCTGACCGCCAAACTGTCGGGCTTCAGTCACCATCTCCGGGACCGAGATGAAGATCAGGAACGGGGTGTCCTTGAACATGGCGATGGCCCAGTTGCCCAGGGACGGCAGGGTGTTGCGGATGGCCTGCGGGAGTATGACGGCGCGCCAGGTCCTGCTGGCCGGCAGGGAGAGCGCTGTGGCCGCCTCCCACTGGCCCTTGCGGATCGAGTCGATCCCGGCCCGGTAGGACTCGGCCATGTACGTCGAGTAGTGCACCCCGAAGACCAGCACCCCGACGGTCATCGGGCTCAGGTTGTTGAACGCGTAGTAGATCACCAGCAGGTGCACCGGCAGCGGGGTCATCCGGATGAAGTCCAGGACGAACCGCAGCGGCGCGGCCGCCCAGGCGGGCAGCTCCCGCAGCGCGATCGCCCAGACCAGCCCGAGCAGCGCCGACAGGATCGAGGAGAGCACCGTGACCACGAGCGTGATCTTCAGGAACGCGCCGATCAGCACCGGCAGCGTCTCGATGAAGAGAGAGGTGTCCCACATCAGGCGTCACCTCCCCCCGGCCGGCGAGG
>JAAYYA010000068.1 GCA_012515595.1 Actinomycetales bacterium | reverse complement strand
GGCGACGTGGTCGAGGTCGAGGTCGACACGCCCGCCGGCCAGACCTCCGGGCGCCTGCAGACGCGGGTCGTCCAGTCCGACGGCCCGTCCTTCGACCCGGCCCTCGGCTCGCTGCCCTCGGTCGACGACGACCAGCGGATCGACGCGTGGGGCTCGGCGGAGGCCGCCGGGCTGACCGCGCCCGCCCCCACCCTGACCCCCGAGCTGCGCGCCAAGCTCGAGGAGTGCCCGGTCGCCGGGCTCTCCCAGCAGCTGCGGAGCCGGGGCCTGAACAACGTCTCGATCGACGGGGTCCGCCCGCTGCCCGGCTCGAGCAAGATCGTCGGCACCGCCAAGACCCTGCGCTTCGTGGCCAACCGCGAGGACCTCTTCAAGAGCCACGGCGGCGGCTACAACGCACAGAAGCGGGCCTTCGACGCCATCGGCGAGGGTGAGGTGATGGTCATCGAGGCCCGCCGCGACGCCACCGCCGGCACCCTCGGCGACGTCCTCGCCCTCCGCGCGAAGGCCAAGGGCGCCGCCGGCATCATCACCGACGGCGCGGTCCGCGACCACGACGCCGTCGCGGCCGCCGGAGTTCCGGTCTACAGCTCCGGCGCGCACCCGGCCGTCCTCGGCCGCCGGCACGTCCCGTGGGACCACGACCTGACCATCAGCTGCGGCGGAGCGACGGTCCAGCCCGGCGACATCATCGTCGCCGACGCCGACGGGGTCCTGGTCATCCCGCCCGCGCTGGCCGAGGAGGTCGTCGACGCCGCGCTCGCCAAGGAGGCGGAGGACGCCTGGGTCGCCGACCGCGTCAGCGAGGGGGAGCCCATCGAGGGGCTGTTCCCGATGAACGAGGCGTGGCGGCAGCGCTACGAGGCCGAGCGGGCGGCCGCCGGTTCTGCCGGGGACGATGCCGTATGACGTCCGGCCGGCCCGCCGCGGGCCTGAGCAAGTCCCAGCGTGCTCACCGGTGGATCCGGGACCGGATCCAGGCGCGCGACTACGCCCCGGGGCACCGCCTCGTGCTCTCCACGATCGCCGAGCAGCTCGACATGTCGGTCGTCCCCGTCCGTGAGGCGATCCGCCAGCTCGAGGCCGAGGGGCTGGTCACCTTCGAGCGCAACGTCGGCGCCCGGGTGTTCATGGTGGACGTCACCAAGTACGGCGACACCATGCAGACCCTCGCGCTGCTCGAGGCTGCGGCGACGGCGCTGTCCGCGCCCCACCTGACCGAGGCCGACCTGAGCGAGGCGCGCACGATCAACGGCCGGATGCGCGACCAGCTGGACCGGCTCGTCCCGCACGACTTCACCACGCTCAACCACCGGTTCCACGCCACCCTGGCCCGGCGCTGCCCCAACGAGCGGCTGATGGAGCTGGTGGAGGGGGAGTGGACCCGGCTGGACAACCTGCGCGACTCGACGTTCACCGTCGTGCCGGAGCGGGCCGTCAACTCGGTCGCCGAGCACGCCCACCTGATCCACCTCGTGGAGAGCTCAGCCGACCCGGCGGAGATCCAGTCCGCCGCGCTGCACCACCGCGCCAACACGCTGCACGCCTACCTGACCCGCAACGAGCCCGACCTCGCGGCCGAGCTGATCCCCGGGCTCACGCCGGGGACGATCCCCGACCTGACGACCGAGGACACCGCGTCCTGACGACCGAGGACACCGCGTCCTGACCCGACCCACCCTGGAGGATTCATGACCGACGCCACAGCCCAGGCGACCGGACACCGGCGGCCCGCCGACCTGCCCGACCGCATCCAGCACTACATCGACGGCGCGTTCGTCGACTCCGTCGACGGCGACACCTTCGACGTGCTGGACCCGGTCACCAACGAGACCTACCTGCAGGCCGCGTCCGGCAAGAAGGCCGACATCGACCTGGCCGTGGCCGCGGCGCGCCGGGCCTTCACGGAGGGCCCCTGGCCGCGGATGCTGCCCCGTGAGCGCTCCCGCGTGCTGCACCGCATCGCCGACCTCGTGGAGTCCCGGGACAAGCGGCTGGCCGAGCTGGAGTCCTTCGACTCCGGGCTGCCGATCTCCCAGGCGCTGGGGCAGGCCCGTCGGGCGGCCGAGAACTTCCGCTTCTTCGCCGACCTGATCGTGGCCCAGGCCGACGACACCTACAAGGTGCCCGGGCGGCAGATCAACTACGTCAACCGCAAGCCGATCGGCGTCGCGGGCCTGATCACGCCGTGGAACACCCCGTTCATGCTCGAGTCCTGGAAGCTCGGCCCGGCCCTGGCCACCGGCAACACCGTGGTCCTCAAGCCCGCCGAGTTCACCCCGCTGTCCGCCTCCCTGTGGGCGGGCATCTTCGAGGAGGCCGGGCTGCCGCAGGGCGTGTTCAACCTGGTCAACGGCTTCGGTGAGGAGGCGGGCGACGCGCTCGTCAAGCACCCCGACGTCCCGCTGATCTCGTTCACCGGCGAGTCGAGCACCGGCTCGCTGATCTTCGGCAACGCCGCCCCCTACCTCAAGGGCCTGTCGATGGAGCTGGGCGGCAAGAGCCCGGCCGTCGTCTTCGCCGACGCCGACCTGGACGCGGCCGTGGACGCCACGATCTTCGGGGTCTTCTCGCTCAACGGCGAGCGGTGCACCGCCGGCTCCCGCATCCTGGTCCAGCGCGAGATCTACGACGAGTTCGTCGAGAAGTATGCCGCGCAGGCCAAGCGGGTGAAGGTCGGCTACCCCCACGAGGAGACCACCGAGGTCGGCTCCCTGGTCCACCCGGAGCACTACGACAAGGTGATGAGCTACGTCGAGCTCGGCAAGACCGAGGGCCGCCTGGTCGCCGGCGGCGGCCGTCCCGAGGGCTTCGACACCGGCAACTTCGTGGCCCCCACCGTCTTCGCCGACGTGAGCCCGGACGCCCGGATCTTCCAGGAGGAGATCTTCGGCCCGGTCGTGGCGATCACCCCGTTCGACACCGACGAAGAGGCGCTGGCGCTGGCCAACAACACCAAGTACGGCCTGGCCGCCTACATCTGGACCAGCGACCTGAAGCGGGCCCACAACTTCTCCCAGGCGGTCGACGCCGGGATGGTGTGGCTCAACTCCAACAACGTCCGGGACCTGCGCACCCCGTTCGGCGGCGTCAAGGCCTCCGGCCTGGGGCACGAGGGCGGCTACCGCTCCATCGACTTCTACACCGACCAGCAGGCCGTGCACATCACCCTCGGCGAGGTCCACAACCCGACCTTCGGCAAGCAGGGCTAGCCGGCCCCACGGCATACGACCACTGCCCACGAACCCGGCCCCACGACATACGACCCCAACGCCCATCTCGACCAGCAAGGACGCTGACATGACCAGCCCGACCCACCACGCCGCGAGCCCCGACCGCCCCGCCAACGCCCTCCCCACGCCGCAGGCGCCGCCCCCGGACATCCTGCGCTGCGCCTACATGGAGATCGTCGTGACCGACCTGGAGGCGTCGCGGCGGTTCTACCACGACGTCCTCGGGCTGGTGATCACCGAGGAGGACGAGAACGCCATCTACCTGCGGTCCTTCGAGGAGTTCATCCACCACAACCTGGTGCTGCGCAAGGGCCCGGTCGCCGCGGTGGCGGCCTTCTCCTACCGGGTCCGCAGCCCCGAGGACCTCGACAAGGCGGTGGCCTTCTTCGAGGAGCTGGGGTGCCGGGTCGAGCGACGGGCTGAGGGCTTCACCAAGGGCATCGGCGACTCCGTGCGGGTCGAGGACCCGCTCGGCTTCCCCTACGAGTTCTTCTACGACGTCGAGCACGTCGAGCGGCTCGCGTGGCGCTACGACCTCTACACCCCCGGGGCGCTCGTGCGGCTGGACCACTTCAACCAGGTCACCCCGGACGTGCCCAAGGCCGTCGCCTACGTCGAGGACCTCGGCTTCCGGGTCACCGAGGACATCCGCGACAGCGAGGGCACCGTCTACGCCGCGTGGATGCGCCGCAAGCCGACCGTGCACGACACCGCGATGACCGGCGGCGACGGGCCGCGCATGCACCACGTCGCGTTCGCCACCCACGAGAAGCACAACATCCTGGCGATCTGCGACAAGCTCGGCGCCCTGCGCCTGTCCAACCACATCGAGCGGGGGCCGGGCCGGCACGGGGTGTCCAACGCCTTCTACCTCTACCTGCGCGACCCGGACGG
>JAAYYA010000475.1 GCA_012515595.1 Actinomycetales bacterium | reverse complement strand
CCGGTGCCGCACGCCTACGTCGAGTGTCACATCGAGCAGGGTCCGATCCTGGCCGACGCCGGCGTCAACGTCGGGATCGTCGAGGGCGTCCAGTCCATCTCCTGGCAGCGGCTCACCGTCCAGGGCGAGGCCGCCCACGCCGGCACGACCCCCATCGGCTCCCGCCACGACGCCGGACTGGTCGCCGCGCACGTCGTCGTCCAGGCGCGCCGGATGTGCGACAGCGGCGACTACGGCCAGCTGCGGGCAACCGTCGGCAACCTCGACCTCGGTGAGGGCCAGACCAACGTCATCCCGCACCACGCCGTCCTCACCGTCGACCTGCGCAACCCCGACGACGAGCTGATGACCCGGGCCGAGAAGGACCTGGCGGAGTATGTCGACGGGCTGGCCCAGGCGCACGGCGTCACCGTGGAGTGGGAGCGGATGGCCAAGACCGCGGTCATCCCCTTCGACCCGGGCGTCCAGGCCCTGCTCGAGGCCACCGCCGACGACCTCGGGCTGGGCTACGTCCGCGCGATGAGCGGTGCCGGGCACGACGCCCAGGAGATCGCCGCGATCTGCCCGACCGCGATGGTCTTCGTCCGCGGCGAGCACGGCGGCATCAGCCACACCCCGCGGGAGTACTCCACGCCACAGGCCTGCGGTGACGGCACCGATGTCCTGGCGAACGCCATACTGCGGCTGGCGAACCAGCCCGGTGACCGACCGGGGCAGCAGTCCGCCCCCCGGCCCCAGAACCAATCCTGAGAGGACCCCGTCCATGACCACCCCCGACCTCGGGACCCGGCTGCGCGCCTGGCGCCACCACCTGCACCGGCACCCCGAGACCGCCTTCGCCGAGGAGCTGACCTCCGACTACGTCGCCGGGGTGCTGACGGAGATGGGGTATGCCGTGGCGCGGGGCATCGGGGGCACCGGCCTGGTGGCGTCGCTCACCAGGGGCACGTCGGGTCGGGCGGTCGGGCTGCGGGCCGACATGGACGGGCTGCCGATCCAGGAGGTTCCTGGCCGCCCGCACGGGTCGGTCCACGACGGGAGGATGCACGCGTGCGGGCACGACGGGCACCTGGCGATGGTGCTCGGGGCGGCGGCGGTGCTGGCGGAGGAGGGTGGCTTCGACGGGACGGTGCGGATGGTCCTGCAGCCGGCCGAGGAGCCCGGGCGCGGGGCGCAGGCGATGCTCGACGACGGCCTGCTGGAACGCTTCCCCCTCGACGTGCTCTACGGCCTGCACAACCTGCCCGGGGTCCCGGCCGGGCACCTGCACACCCGGGCCGGCGGGATCATGTCCAGCGAGGACAACTTCACCATCGTCGTGCACGGCCGCGGCGGCCACGCGGCCCGGCCGGAGGTCGTCGTCGACCCGCTCGTCGTCGGGGCCGAGATCGTGCTGGCCCTGCAGACCGTCGTCGCCCGGAACGTGCCGCCGGTCCTCCCGGCCGTCCTGTCATGCACCGGCTTCGAGACCGACGGGGCGCGCAACGCCATCCCGTCGACCGTCCGCATCACCGGCGACACCCGCAGCTTCGACCCGGAGGTGCAGGAACTCCTCGAGCGGCGCATCCGGGAGGTGTCGACCGGCATCGCGGGCGCGCACGGCGCGCGGGCCGAGGTGACCTACACCCACGAGTTCAGCCCGACCGTGAACGACCCGGAGGTCACCGAGCGAGCGGTCTCCGCCGCGGTCGCCGCGCTCGGCGCGGACCGGGTCGACGGCGACTGCCGGCCCGACATGCCGAGCGAGGACTTCGGGGTCTTCGCCCGGCACGTGCCGGCCTGCTTCGCCTTCCTCGGCAACGGCACCGAGCCGGGCCGCGGCGGGACGCCGCTGCACAGCGCGGACTACGACCTCAACGACGACATCCTGGAGGCGGGGGTCGCCTACTACCTGGCGGTCGTCAGGGCCGAGATGCCGGCCTCCTGAGCCTGCCTCTACGATCGGCAGATGACCCTCTCCCTCGCCGTCGGGCGCCCCACCCTCGCCGACCACGTGATCCCCCGTGCCCTGGTGACCGATGTCGCCCTCGTCGCGGGCGGAGCTGTGCTCACCGGGCTGATGGCCCAGGTGGCGATCCCGCTGTGGCCGGTGCCGATCACCGGCCAGACCCTCGCCGTGCTGCTCGTCGGGTCGACGCTCGGCGCGAGCCGCGGGGCCCTGTCGATGCTGCTCTACGGGGCACTGGGCATCGCCGGGGTGCCGTGGTTCTCCGACGCCGGGCACGGCGTCGACGTGCTGCTCGGCTCGACCGGCGGCTACATCGTCGGCTTCGTCCTCGCCGCGGCCCTCACCGGATGGCTCGCCCAGCGCCAGTGGGACCGCAGGTTCCTGCACGCCGCGGTCACCTTCCTGGCCGGCTCGGGGGTGGTCTTCCTCGTCGGGCTGCCGTGGCTGGCCGTGGTGACCGGGGCCGACCTGGCTCAGACGCTGCAGTGGGGCCTGTGGCCGTTCATCCCCGGCGGCATCGTCAAGGCGCTCATCGCCGCCGCCGTGATCCCCGCCCTGTGGAAGGGTGTGCGCCGTCTCGACGCGGCCGCCGGTGGTGACCCACGGTGATGCTCGGCGGGTTGCCGCTGGCCGATCCGCAGCGCGCGGAGCCGGTGGACCTGGAAGCCCTGGCCCGCGAGCTCCTGCAGGAGGCCACGGAGCGACCCAACGGGTTGCGCACCAGGCCGGTGATCCGCGGTCCGCAGCAGCACGCGGTGCTCTTCGCGCTCCGGGCCGGCAGCCGGTTGCCGGAGCACGAGGCGCCCCCCGCAGCAACCATCCAGGTGCTCCGCGGCGAGGCGGTGCTCGTGGCCGGTGAGGAGCGGTGGGTGCTGCAGGCCGGCGAGCTGCTGCCGATCCCGCCGGTCCGGCACCACGTGGACGCGGCAACCGACACCGTCTGCCTGCTCACGATCTGCCGACCGGCGGCCTGACGGTCCGGGCTCGATCCTGTCGGTCAGCCCCGCTGCGCGGGGGCGGATCAGCCCCGCTGGGTCGGGGACACGCGGCGCAGCGCCGGCGTCCGCTCCCGACGGGAGTGCCGCCGCGTGGTCGGAGCAGGCTCGGGGGCGTACTCCTGCCGGTAGTAGCTGTAGGCGTCGAGCTTGGTCGCCGGCAGCCGGTTCATCAGGATGCCCAGGACGTTGGCGCCGACGCCCTGCAACGTGGACAGGGTCTGGGCCAGCTGGTTGCGGCGCACCAGTCCCGACCCCGCGACCACGATCGTGCCGTCGACCATCTTGGACAGGACGGCGGCGTCGGTCACCGGCAGCAGGGGAGGCGCGTCGATCAGGACGTACTCGAAGCGGCCGCGGAGGTCCTGGAGCACGGTCTGCATCCCGGACGACCCGAGCAGCTCGCTGGGGTTCGGCGGGATCGGTCCGGCACCGAGCACCGACAGGTTGTCGCGGAAGGGCTGGATCATGTCGTCGAGCGAGACCTGCCCGATCAGCACCGACGTCAACCCGACGCTGCCGTCCAGACCCAGATAGTGCAGCAGCTTGGGACGCCGTAGGTCCGCCTCCACCATGCAGACCTGGGCGCCGGAGGCCGCCAGGGTCATGGACAGGTTGGCGACCGTGGTGGTCTTGCCCTCGCCCGGCAGGGAGGACGTGCACAGCAGCACCCGTGGCCGCTCGGCGGCGTCGATGAACTGCAGGTTCGTCCGGGTGGCGCGGAACGCCTCGGCCCGGGGGCTGTAGGTGTCGGCGTCGGTCATCAGCGGCAGGCGTGCCGCGTCCCGGTCGAACGCGATCTCGCCGATCACCGGGCGGTCGGTCAACGCCTGGACGTCCGCCGCGCGCGTGATGCGGGTGTCCAGCATCTCGCGCAGGACCGCTGCTGCGACGCCGAGCATCAGCCCGAGGCTGATGCCGAGGGCGAGGTTGCGGGGCAGGTTGGGTGAGACCGGGGCGGTGGGTGCCTTGGCGGGTCGGATCACCGAGGCCTTGACCGGGCTGTCACCCTGGGTGGAGGTCTGCTCGAGCTCGGCGATCGTCTCGGTGAACTGCGCGGCCACCCCGTTGGCGATCCGGGCGGCGTCCTCCGCGTCCTCGCCGTCGACGTGGACATTGATGAGCACCGTGTCCTTGGGGACGGCGGTGCTGATCCTGGTGGCCAGGATCTCCGGCGGTTCCTCGAGCCCGAGCTCGTCGACGACGGGCTCGAGCACCACCGGTGCGGTCACCATGTCGGCGTAGGTGGTCACCTGGCGCATCGTGAAGGAGCTGCCCTGCGCGAGGTCCGTCACGCTCGTGTGGGAGCTCGTGGAGATGAACAGCTGCGCGGTGGCCCGGTAGATCGGCGTCGTGAGGCTCGTCGCTGCCACAGCGCCTCCCACGCAGAGCACGAACAGGAGCAGCACCCAGCGCCAACGGCGCCGCAGCGCCCGGAGATAGTCGTGCAGCTCCACGGATAAGCCTTCCGGTATCCCAGATTCTTGTCCGCAGCATAGTCCTGCCGGGCCCGGGATCCGGCATGATAGCCGGGTGCCCCGTGGCCCCCTCGACCGTGGTTTCTCCCGCAACGTGGGAACCCTCCTCCTGGGACAGGTTCTGCGCGTGCCGATCACGGCCGTCTACTTCGTGGCGGCGACCAGGGCGCTGGGGGTGGAGTCCTTCGGGAGGCTGACTGCGATCGCGGCGGTGGTGCTGATCGCCGCCCCGTTCTCGGCCCTGGGGTCGGGTGCCCTGATCGTCAAGTACGGCGCGATCGAGCCGGAGTCGACCCACCGCTGGCTCGGGGCCGGCATGACCCTCAGCCTGATCGGCGCCGGGGTTGTGGGGGCGCTGCTGCTCATGCTGTCCCCGGTCCTCATCCCGGTCGGCACCGGGATGGCCGTCGTGTGGGGGCTGGTGCTCGCGGACTTCGTCTGCGCCCGCGGAGCGGATCTGGCGGCCTCGGTCTTCGTGGCCCGCGAGGAGATGCACGTCACCGCCTTCTGCCAGGTGCTGGTGCCGGCGCTGCGGCTGCTCGCGGCCGGGATACTGCTCCTCTCGCCCACGGAGGTCAGCCTCGGGTCGTGGGTCCTCGCCCTCGTGCTCAGCTCGGCGGCCTCCGGGACGATCTGCCTCCTGTTGGCGGTGCGCGCCGTGGGACGGCCGGTCCTCGGGCTCGCGCCGTTCCACGGTCACTGGGGCGAGGCGGCGCTGTTCAGCATCGGCATCGGCGTCCAGAACGCCCACAACGACGTCGACAAGGTGATGCTGGGTCGGCTCGACGGGCCGGTCGGGACCGGGGTCTACGGAGCGGCCTACCGGGTCGTGGACACCGCCTGGCTCCCGGTGCGGGCCCTCCTCGGGGCGGCGTGGCCCCGCTTCTTCCGCTACGCACAGGAGGGCAACGCCCCGTTGTTCGGGTTCGTCCGGGCCATCGCCGGACCGGCCCTGCTCTACAGCGGTGCCGTCGCGGTCGGCATGATCGCGCTGGCCGATGTGCTGGTGCCGCTCCTGGGTGAGGCCTATGCCGAGTCGGTCCCGCTGCTGCGCGTGCTGGCCGTGGTCATCCTGATCCGCTGCCTGCACTACCTGCCGGCCGACGTGCTCACCGGGATGGGGCACCAGGGGCTACGCACGGTGATCCAGGTGGCCGTGCTGGTCGCCAACGTGGCGCTCAACCTGTGGCTGATCCCGCGGTTCGGGGTCTGGGGCGCCGCCTGGGCGACCATCATCTGCGAGACCGCGCTCGCCGTCGCGCTCTGGGTCGCGCTCGCCGTGTCGGTGCGGCGATCCCTTCCTGAGGGGCGGTTGCTCGCATGACGGCAACGGACCCTCCCGTGGCTTCGCCGGCGCGTCGCAGGATCACCTTTCTCACGACCGTGCTGACCCCGCGGCGCGGCATGGAGAACGCCGTGCTGAGGCTGGCGACGGCGCTTGCGGAGCGTCACGACGTGGAGATCCTGGTGCTGCACGATCCGGGGCCGGTCTCGGTCCCGAGGGTCACCATCACCTGCCTGGACCGCGGCGGTGACCGGCGGACGCGTCAAGCGCTCCGCCGTCGGCTCGGTGCCGGCCGGGACCGGGAGACGCTGGTGATGACCGGGGTCTGGGCGGCGGCGCAGCTGCTCCTGGCGGCTCCGTGGAGACTGCCGGCGGCGGTGGCCTGGGAGCACTCCCTCACGTCAGCGCGACTGGGCACGGGTCGCAGGTTCCGGATCAGGGCAGAGGCGGTGGCGCGCGCCTACCGGCGGTGCGCCGCGGTCGTGGCGGTGAGCCCTGTCGTGGCCACCACTCTGCGCGACCGGTGGTCTCTTGGGTCCCGGGTGATTCCCAACCTGCTGGACCTGCCCGACCAGTCGCCCGGTGCTGCGCGGCATGCCGCGAGTGACGGTGCTGGCAGAGGCGACCACGGTCCTGTGCGGCTGCTGGCCCTGGGTGAGACCAAGCCGGTCAAGAACTATGACGCTCTTATCCGGGCGCTGCCGCTCCTCGGCGGCGACTGGAGGCTCCAGATGGTGGGGGGCGGCCCTCTCGACGGTCCGCTGCAGGACCTGGCCCGGGAGCTCGGCGTTGCCGACCGGATCACCTGGCACGGCGACCTGGCCAACCCGACGTCGGTGCTGGCCGCCAGCGATGTGCTCGTGCACCCGTCAGCCTCCGAGACGTTCGGCTACGTCCTGTTCGAGGCGGCCGAGCAGTGGGTCCCCGTGGTCGCCAACGCCGCCCCGGTGATGGACTCGCTGGTGCCGCAGATCGTGCCCGGGCTCACCACCTCTGTCGACCCGACCGCGCTGGCCGCTACGGTGGCAGCCGTGGTGGACCGGTTCTCGGGGCCGGAGGCCGCAGGGCTGTTCCGAGCGGCCGACCAGCGGCGTCGGCAAGACTTCGGGACGGCAGCGACGCTCGCGGCCTGGGAGGAGGTGCTCGATGGCTGAGGAACCGCCGCCGGTGCGGGTCAGCGCCATCCTGCCGGTCCGCAACCCCGGCCCGGCACTCACCGGCACCCTCGAGGCGATCCGCGCCACGCTGTCTGACGGCGACGAGCTGGTCGTCGTCGACGACCACTCCGAGGACGGCACGGCCGCGCTGCTGCGTTCCTGGGACTCCTCCGGGCTCCCCGTCACGGTGGTCCCCCTCCCGGAGCACTCGGGGGTCGCCGTGGCACGCAACCGTGGCATCGGGCATGCGCGGGGGGAGATGCTGTGGTTCATCGACTGGGACGACCGCTGGGACCCCACGATCGTCGACCGGTTGTATGCCGCGCGCCTCGCCTCGCAGGCGCCGGTCGTCGGGTGTGGTGCGGACCTCGTCGACGTGCGCGGTCGCCGACGGGAGAAACTCGGCACCGTGCCGGGCGCCACCCGGCTGACCGGCGGCGAGATCGGTGTGGCGATCCTGGACGGGCGGATCCGCGGCTACCTGTGGAACAAGCTCTTCGCCCGCGAGGTCCTCGGCACCGATCCCTTCCCGGCCCACCGGACGCGCTCCGACTTCGGTGGCACGGCCGAGCTGACCGCCCAGCAGCCCGCGGTGTACCTGATCCCCGACGTGCTCTTCCACCACGTCCAGCGACCAGGTTCGCTGACGACCGCGCAGCACCCCTCCCTGGAGACCCTGCGCCGTTCACTCCGCATCGGTGAGCGGGTCGCGGACCTGGCCCGGCGGCACCCGATCAGACCCGCCGACCCCGCGACGGTCGACCGGGCCTGGCTGGAGTTCCGCTACCGCGAGTGGCACCTGTCGGTGGCGGGGACGGCCATGCGGGCGCACCCCGACCCGCAGGAACGCGCTCGGTGGCTGGGGGTCGCGCTCGAGGGGGTCCGACTCCGGGACGCCGTCCGGCTCCTCCCGCGCGACCGCGAGCTTGCGCTGCGGGTGGCCGTGCTGGCTTCGGCGGGCGCGCGCTATCCGCTCGTCTATCGCGGTGTCGTGACGGTGCGCGACGGGCTGCGTCGGGTCACCCGTCGGGGCCGGCCGTGAGGGCACTGCTGCTCACCAACATCTATCCCACCAGGGAGAACCCCGGCGGGGCGACCTTCATCCGCTCGCGGGTCCGGGCCCTGACCGACCTGGGGGTCGAGGTCGTTCCGCTCGCGATCTGGACGACGTGGACGGCGCCGGCCACTGTGGCGCGCGCGCTCCTCCGCACCGCCGACGGCACGCCCGCAGCAGGCTTCCCGGGCCTGACCGCCCCGCTGGGCGTGAGCCAGGCGGTGCGCCGGCGGCTGACCGGCCGGTCGGGGTCCCGCTGGCTGGAGGCGGTAGCCCGCGCGGCGCTGGACCATGCAGGTCCCGGGGTCGACGTGGTGCACGCGCACGGGATGTACGACCTGCCGGCCGGGATGGTGGCCCAGCGGGTCGCGCGGGAGCTGGGCCGGCCGTATGTCGTGAGCCTGCACGGCACCGATGCCAACGAGGTGCTCCCCAGGCGGGCCGCGCTCTACGCCAGGGTGCTGGCTGGCGCCGCGGCCACCTGCTACGTGAGCGCCGCCCTGCGAGACCAGGCCCACCGTTTCGTGCCCGCCCACCCCGCGGCGCACGTCATCCCCAACGGCGTGGACCTGTCCCTGTTCCGCCCGGGGCCGCGGAGACCCGCACCCACGGTGCTCTACGTGGGGAACCTGGAGCGGGTCAAGGGCGTGGACCGGTTGCCGGCCGTCTGGGCGGCGGTGCGGCAGGCGGAGCCGGACGCCCGGCTGCGCATCGTCGGCGGCGGGTCGCTCGACGCGCGCCTGCGGCGTGCGCTGCGCGATCCCTCGGTCCGCTTCGTGGGACGACTGGACCAGTCCGCCGTGGCGCGGGAGATGGCCGCGGCCAGTGTGCTGGTGCTGCCCAGCCGGTCGGAGGGATGGCCGAGCGTGATCATGGAGAGCTATGCCACGGGCACACCGGTGGTGGCCACCTCCGTGGGGGGCGTCCCGGAGGCCGTGGTGCGGCCGCACCACCTCGTGCCGGCGGATGCCGCTGTAGAGCAGGGACTGGCAGCCGCGGTCGTCCGGACCCTGAGGGAGGGCGAGAGTGCGCGGGCCGGGCTGACCGAGGTGGCCGCGCTGCACAGCTGGTCACGGGTGGCGGAGCAGGAGCTGGCCCTGTACCGGTCGGCCTGACCTGCGCCCGGCACCTCCGTGCTCCGCCAGGCTCCGGTCCAGAGTGAGTCCGACGATCACCCAGACGAGGCACGTGGCCTGCATGTCGTGCATCGGCGTCAGGGTCAGCGAGGTGATCGCGAGCACCGCGCTGGCCGCCACGACAGGGCTGATCGGACGCACTCCACGGCGCGACAGGAGGACCGGTGAGAGCAGGGCGAGCAGGAACGCGGCGACCAGGAGCACGCCGCCCTGGAGGTAGAAGGAGACGAACTGGTTGTCGATGAAGTGGACGAACTGCACCTGCGGCGGCCCGAGGGTGCCGAAGCTGAGACGGGGGTCGCTCGGGGAGTAGTCCAGCGCCATCCGCCACGCCTCGACCCGGCCCAGCAGGTTGCTGTCGGCACGGACTCCGTCCGACAGGACGGACAGACCATCGGTGACGCGCGAGACCAGGGCGGCTTCGAACAGGCGCTGGAGGATCCCGAACGCGTAGCCGACCAGGAGCACCGGGAGGATGAACACCGCGATCCGCACGACCTGCCGGCTGAGCCGGTCGGAGTCCCGCAGCGTGCGGAGCGCCCACAGCAGCACCAGCACCGCCAGACACACGATGCCGGTGCGGGACTGGCTCCCGAGGATGCCGATGATCGCGAAGGCGATGCCGGTGCTCCGGCGGGCACCGCTGAGGAAGTAGTGCGAGAGCAGCAGCGCGGTCAGCGACCAGAGGGCGAAGGTGTTGGCGTTGATGAACAGGCCGGTCGAGCGGCCGTAGATGACGTACGCCTCGCTCATCGAGCGCTGCACCTCGGCGTCCCAGGTCTGCAGGGGACCCCAGACCGAGACGGGCAGGAGGCCCAGGCGTAGGGACGTCTGCCCCAGGGCATAGAGGCCGTGGACGACGATGGCGGCGTGCACGACCGGGAGGATCCGGTGCCTCACGGCGAGCGTGAGCGCCAGCACCGCCAGCGGCACCAGCACGATCATCCAGGAGTAGAGCGAGGTCAGCTGGTAGGTCCCCAGTAGCACCCCGGTGAGCGGCATGGCGAGGAGGAGGAAGAAGAGCGGCCCGACGGTCCCGATCCATGCCCCCGGGAGCCGTGGCCGGGGACGACCGGCGCTGACCCATGCCGCCACGGCCGACACGGCGAAGAGGATCTCGAGGACCGGCACGCCTGCGAAGCCGGGTGACCGTCCGATGACCACCCGCTCTCCGAGCACCAGGTAGAGCAGGAAGAGCACCAGGCTCAGCGACCGGATCGTCATCGCACGACCTGGTGCTGGACCGGAGGAGTCACGCTATCGGCGATCACCTGTGCGTGCTGGGCCCACCGGGTGCGGAGACCTGCGGCCCTCGCGGCGGAGGCCAACTCGCGGTGGGTCGCCTCGTCGAGGAGCCGGGCCACGGCCTCGGCCAGGTCCTCCGGGGTCGGCTCGATGACCAGCCCGCCACCGTTCGCCCTCACGTGGTCGCCCTGGCCAGGAATGTCGGTCACGATCACCGGGACCCCCAGGGCATGGGCCTCGAGCATCTTGAACGGCGAGACGCCGTGCTCGGAGGCGGGGCCTCGCGTCCTGACGCACAGGCTGGCCAGGGCTCCAAGCACATAGGCCTGGGAGCGGTCCGGAGTCAGCCGGCCCAGCGGCACCACGCGCGGGTCCGCGGCAGCCCGGACCCTTTCGGACTCGACCCCGTCGCCGATCACGACCAGGTCCACCTCCTCTGGCCACCGCGGGTCATCTAGCGCCGCCAGCATCAGCTCGACGCCCTGCCACGTGGCGAGGACGCCGGAGAACACGACATACGGCCTGTCCCGGTGCACCGGGACGAGGTTGGTCGGCAGCGGCGGTGGGCCGTTGGGTGCGACCCGGACCGGAGCGAGCACGCCGGGCAACGACCTGACGTGGGCAGCGATCCCTTCATGCGCCGCCACGAGGGCATCCGCCCAGCGCAGTGGCAGGATGCTCAGGGTCCGCAGAGCCCGGGGGAAGTGTCGCAGCCAGCCATGGCTCGACAGGACGTCGCTGGGCACGCCCTGCACGAGGACGACGATCCGTCTCCGCCGGATCCTCCAGGGGAGCAGCGCGGGAGCCCCGAGCACGTGCCAGCGCGCCACCACGACGTCATGGTCCCGGCTGGCCCGCCACGAGCGCAACAGGACGGTCGTCAGCCGATGCACCCGGCCGGTGGACCCGGTCTCCGCCAAGACAGAAGGGGAGGGGACCCCCGTCGCACGCAGACGTTCGAGGGTCCCGTGGAGGTGGTAGGCCGGGGCGCTGCCTGGGTGCACGCCCTCGAGCCAGAGCAGGGCGACCCGCGGGGCCGTTGGGTCAGACATCCTGCACCGTCCGTCCCTGTGCCGAGTTCACGGCCTCCGCGAGGATGGACTCCAGCGTGATGGCGGCCCGCTCGTCGGACAGTTCCTCCCGTGACGGGAACACCTCTTCCGGCACAGGGTGGGCGAGGAGGTGCTCCACGAGATCGGCACCGGCGGTGACGTCCCGGTCGAGCGCGAGTTCCACGGCAGGCAGGCCCCGCATGCCCGGGACGTCGAAGGCCGCGACAGGTCGATGGACGGCGAGCGCTTGCAGGACGACACGGGGCTGTGTCTCCCGGGCCGCGGTGTGCAGCACCAGCCGGGCTGCGCGGATCTCGTCGGTCACGGCGGTGTGGCCGGGCAGCTCGACGTCGCCGGCCACGCCGAGCTGCTCGGCCTGGCGCGCGATCTGCCGGGTGAGCGGCCCGCTGCCGAGCATGCGCAGACGGATGGGGGTCCCTCGGCTGCGCAGCTCGGCCGTGATCTGCACGGCCAGCCACGGCCGCGCGTGCGGAGTGTGCTCACCGACCCACATGACCACATTGTTGTCAGGTTGGGGGCAGGGGCGGAAGGCCTCGGGGGACAGCCCCATCCCGAAGGGCAGGTGATGGACCGGCAGGTCCGGTGCCCACCGGGCGAACCAGGCACGGTCCTCCTCGTGAAGGATGATTGCCGCCGCGGTGTGGGACATCCGCCATCGCTCCAGCAGTTCCCGGTGCATGGCCCGCGCGGTGCCACCTTCGTGCCACGGCAGGCCACGGGTGAGGTAGACGACCGGGACGGTCAGACCGGCGCGACGGGCCAGCAGCCCGGCGGGCTCCGAGCTGGCCAGCACGACGTCCGCGTCGACCACCTCGACCCATCGCCTCAATTCTCGACCGGCGCGGAGGTTGACCATGCCCGACGACCGAGTCACGGCCGGGATCACCGCCGCACGGGCACGTGCCATGGGGGTGCCGGCGGCGTAGTGCACGGGGTGGCCTCGCGCGCGGAGCAGGTCGCCGATCCGAGCGAAGCACGAGTCCAGCTGAGGTCCGCTGCTGGCGAGGATGCCGATGCTGCCGCTGGGCATCGGCCTCACAGGCCCTTGAGCCGGACCAGGTGTGCGAGCGTGCCCAGGATGATCTGCAGGTCGGTCCGCAGCGTGCCCATGCGGATGTAGTCGAGGTCATGCGCGAGCTTGCCGTGCCAGTCGCCCAGGGACGAGGTGTAGCAGTGCTTGATCTGGGCCTGGCCGGTGAGTCCCGGCCGGACGGTGTGGCGCAGGTCGAAGGCGGCCAGCTGCTGCCGCAGGTCCAGCACGATCTCCGGACGCTCGGGACGCGGACCCACCAGGGACATCTCTCCTCTGATGATATTGAGTGCCTGGGGGAGCTCGTCGAGGTGACTGGCCCGCAGCAACCTGCCCAGCCGCGTCACTCTCGGGTCCCCGCGGTAGGTCCAGCAGGCCTGACCGTCGGCCTCGGCGCCGCAGGTCATCGACCGCAGCTTGTACATCGTGAAGACAGCGCCGTGGAGGCCGACGCGCTGCTGGATGTGGAACACCGGACCGCGGCTGTCCAGCTTGATCGCCAGGGCGAGTAGCGGCAGGGTCATGACCAGGAACCCGAGGAGCAGGAACGCACCCAGCACGTCGAGGAGGCGCTTGGCCCGGGAGCTGACGAGTCGGTGAGGTTCGCTGAGCGGGACGGGGAGGTCGGTCACGGGGAAGGTGATCGGCACGGTCGACACGAACTCCGGGAGGGCGGGCAGAGGCGGCCCGGGGAGTGTCGGCCCGGGGAGCGTTGGCCCGGGGAGTGTCGACCCGGGCACCCCGGACAGGGTCGGGGTGGATCGGGTCGGAACGTGCCGGACCCACGCGGAAGGCTTGCGGAGCGAGGACATGACGCAGACCGTTCGCGCTGCTAGCCGTGCCGACCCGGGCAGTGCGCCGGCCCAGGACATCGGAGATGTCGGGTCCGGTCTCGTGAACGCCCGGTCGGTGGTGATTGCCCGGTCGGCCGCGCTGGATGAACTGCTGTTGATGGCGTAGCGACGCCCCTGAAGTTGATCACGCGTGCCCACTCCCTCGTTTCCTGGGACAGGTGATTCACGCAGGAGACTAGCGAAGTTCACGGAAAGTTAATAGAGACTTCACGATCAATTTGTCAATTTTTCGAGAGACGAGTGGCGGACGGAGCCCATGGGACCCACGGGACGCGCGGGACCTGAGAGCGTGGGCCGGTATGCCGAGGCGCCGGCTGCCGTGTGGCCTCGCTCGGTTCCTCGGCTGGGGGTCAGCCGCCGATGGCGCTCATCGGTCGCCCGGGCTGCAGGAACCCTGGCTCGTTGATGCCGTGGCCCGGCAGCTTCGCGGTGATGCACGCCCGCACCAGCTCGGCGAGCTCCTCGTCGCTGGCCCCTTCGCGCAACGGGGTGCGCAGGTCGGTCTCGGTGCGGGCGAACAGGCAGTTGCGCACCTGTCCGTCGGCGGTGAGCCGCACCCGGTCGCAGGCACCGCAGAAGGGAGCGGTCACCGAGGCGATCACGCCCACCGTCGCGGGACCCCCGTCCACGAGGAACCGCTCGGCGGGGGCGCTGCCGCGCTGCTCGACCGGCGTGAGGTCGTAGTGCTCCCGCAGCCGGGCCAGCACCTCCTCGCCGGTGACCATGTTGTCCCGTCGCCAGGTGTGCCCGGCGTCCAGCGGCATCTGCTCGATGAAGCGCAGATGGTAGCCGTGCTCCAGTGCGAAGGCCAGCAGCCGCGGTGACTCGTGGTCGTTGATGTCGCGCATCAGCACGGTGTTCAGCTTCAGCGGAGCCAGCCCGGCCGCGTCGGCGGCCGCGATCCCGGCCAGCGTGTCGTCGAGCCGGTCCCGCCGGGCCAGCTCCTTGAAGGTCTCGCGGTCGAGGGTGTCCAGGCTGATGTTGACCCGGGTCAGCCCGGCCTCCACCAGCGCCGGGGCGAGCTTGTCCAGGCCCAGCGCGTTCGTGGTCATCGAGACCTCGACGCCCAGCGCGGCGATGCCCGCGACGACGTCGACGAGGTCGCGGCGCAGGAGCGGCTCCCCGCCGGTCAGGCGCACCTCCTCGATGCCGAGGTCCACCGCGATCCGCGCCAGGTGGATCAGCTCCTCGGTCGTCAGCAGCGTCGGCTTGGCCAGCCACGGCAGCCCCTGCTCGGGCATGCAGTAGGTGCAGCGCAGGGAGCACCGGTCGGTCAGCGAGATCCGCAGGTCGCGGTGGACCCGGCCGTAGGTGTCGACGAGGGCCATCAGTGATCCCACCCGTGGATCTGGGACAGGATGTGCGGCAGCAGCGGCGCGAGCGCCTCCATCGACTGCTCGACGCCCTTGAGGCTGCCCGGCAGGTTCACCAGCAGCGTGCCGGTGTCCTCGGGCGTGGCCCCGTCCGCGACGCCGACGATCCCCCGCGTGAGGGCCGCCAGGGGAGTATGCCGTGCACCTTCCCTCCGCAGGTGGTCGGCGACGCCGGTCAGTTCGCGCGTGACGAACGAGCGCGTGGCCTCGGGGGTGAAGTCGCGTGGTGAGACCCCGGTCCCGCCGGTCGTCACCACGAGCCCGAACCCGTCGGCGATGCCGGTCCGCAGCGCTTCCGCCACCGGCTCGACCCCGTCGGTGACCAACAGCGGCCCGGTCGTGTCGTAGCCGGCCTCGGCGAACAGCTCCGCCAGGCGCGGCCCGGACCGGTCCTCGCGGGCACCGCTCGCCGCGCGGTCCGAGACGGTGATCACCAGGACTCGCGTGGCAGGCATGCCAGCGGTGTTGCTCATGACCCCACTCTAGGCATCGGGGGCCGGAACCACCCCTCCGGGCTGCCCTGGCGCAGACTTTGCCAAGTTCTTACCTTGCCGCAGGTGCGCAGGTCAGCGCCGTGGCGGCAGGTGATTCCGGGCCCCGTGAGGCGTCGATCGGGTCGTGCGCGGCCCCCGGCACGCCTAATGTCTACCCGGCAGTTCACACGGGTGAACCAACATCAGGAGGAAGCTCCATGGGGTTTTTCGACAAGATCAAGGACGCGCTGGACGGGGATGCGGTCCAGGACGCCAAGCAGCGCGCCGACGAGGCCGCAGCGAAGGCGGAGGAGGCCAAGAAGGACCTGGACGAGGCCAAGGCTGAGGCCAAGGCCGACGCGCAGGAGGCCGCCGACCAGGACCGGAGCCTGGGCGACGCGCTGAAGGACAAGCTGGACGAGGCCAAGGCGGAGGCCAAGGCTGCTGAGGAGAAGGCTGACGCCAAGGCTGCTGAGGAGAAGGCGGAGGCCAAGGCTGCTGAGGAAAAGGCCGAAGCCAAGGCCGAGGCAGCAGCGGAGGAGAAGGCCGAGTCTACGAAGGCCGACGACGGCGGCAGCCGGACCTACACGGTCAAGTCGGGTGACACGCTCAGCGCGATCGGCGCGAAGTACGGCGTGTCCTACCAGGCCATCGCCAAGGCCAGCGGCATCGACAACCCGGACCTCATCTTCCCGGGCCAGGTGCTGACCATCCCGGAGAAGTAGGCCGACACGGTCGCCTGACCTCCGGTCCCGACAAGGGGCATGAGATAAGGGATATGGGATCTGGACCCGGGCCCGGGGCCCCGACGTGGGGCCCCGGGCTCAGCCCAGGACTCGACCCAGCCCGGCGCCGAGAGCGGCGGCGATAACGCACAGGAGCAGGTGACCGGCGGAGGCCACGCCCGCCTGGCGCCACGCGCCCTCACGGGCCAGCCGCACCGCCTCCAGCGTCGCGGTCGAGAAGGTGGTGTAGCCGCCGCAGAACCCGGTGGCCCCGATCGCGTAGATCTGCGGCCACGCCGGCCCGACTGTCACCGCGAGCAGTCCGATCACGAACGACCCGCTGACGTTGACGAGCAGGGTCGCCAGCGGGAACCGACCGGTCCACCGACGGTTGACCAGGTCGTCCATCAGATAGCGGGCTGCGGCGCCGACGCCCCCGAGCAGGGCCAGCAGCAGCACGGTCGTCAGCGGGAGGCTCACGTCACCTCCCCCAGCCGAGCCGCGCGACCGGAGCCGCGCGCCCCGAGTGCGACCCCCGCCGCGCAGGCCAGCAGCCCGGCGCACACCGTGCCGACCCCGTAGAGGACAGCCGTCCCGATCTGGTGGGCCGACAGCAGGTCCTGCACCTCCAAAGCCAGCGCGGAGTATGTCGTGAAGCCCCCCAGCAGGCCCGTCCCGAGAGCGAGCCGCACCAGTCGCCGGCGCGGGGTCTCGGCACCCGCCCGGGCGAGGCGCTCCAGCAGGAGTCCGAGCAGGAAGGCGCCGGAGACGTTGACGACCAGGGTGGCCCACGGCACCAGGTGACCGGTCCCGACCAGCAGGCTCACGGCATACCGCCCGGTCGTGCCCAGCGCACCGCCGACGGCGACGGTCAGGACGAGAAGGTGCGTGGGCCGCGCCCCGGTCTCAGTCGTCCCGCGCACCCGGGATGACGAGCACGGGGCGGTGCTGGGTGTGCACCAGGTGGCCGGCGATGGAGCCGCCGATGACCTCGTTCATCCAGCCGCTGAAGCCGGGGCGGCGACCTCCGACGGCGATGACGTCCGCGTCCCACTCCTGGGCGACCTCGGTGAGGCCGGAGGCGATGTCCCCGACGGTGGACTCCAGCCGCCACGGCACGGGCGAGCCGGCCAGCTGCTCGGCCACAAAACGGTGCACCCGCTCGTGCAGCGCCTCGCTCGCGCCGGCGGTCTGGTCGGGGTCCAGCGGGGTGATGAGGCGGGTGCCGTCCAGGCTCGCGCCGTAGATGACCTGCGTCGAGTCCACCCACGCGCAGACCAGCCCGGCCGACATGGCGGCGGCCAGCTTGGCGGTCTCGCGCACGATGTGCGGAGCCTGGTCGGCGTCCACGCCGACGACGACGATCCGCTCGGGGTTCGGCGACGGCCAGTTCGCTGGGGCCGTCGGGCTGGCGCTGTCAGTCACGGGATCCTCCTGGGTGGCTGCTCCCATCTTGTCGCGAATCGGCACGCGCCGCAGCACCTGACATGGTGATTCGCTCGACGCGTCGTAGAACGGTCGCGGCCGCGCGCCCGCCCGGCCTCTCTGCTCGACAGCCCGGCCGTCGGCGCCGGACGCTACCGTTGGCGGGATGAGCACGTCGTCCACGCCGCAGACCGGAACCCAGCAGGAGCACGAGCGCTTCCTGCAGCAGGCCATCGAGCTCGCCGGGCGAGGGGTCGCCGCCGGCGACGGGGGCCCGTTCGGCGCCCTCGTCGTCCTGGACGGCGAGGTGATCGGCGAGGGCTGGAACCGGGTGCCCAGCACCAACGACCCCACCGCCCACGCCGAGGTCGTCGCCATCCGGGCGGCCTGCCAGCGGCTGGGGTCCTTCCAGCTGACCGGGGCCGTCGTCTACGCCTCGTGCGAGCCGTGCCCGATGTGCCTCGGCGCGGTGTACTGGGCCCGGCCCGACGCGCTCTACTACGCCGCGACCAAGCACGACGCCGCGCGCGCCGACTTCAGTGACGCCTTCATCTACGACGAGATCGAGCTGGACCCCGCCGCACGGTCGATCCCGTTCCGCCAGCTCGACGTCCCCCGGGCGGCGGAGGTCTTCCAGGAGTGGCTGGACAAGGCGGACCGCACGGCCTACTGAGCCGCGCTGTTCCCCCGCCTCGTCGGCTTCCCCATCCCGCCTCGCCGCCAACCCCCGCCTCGTCGCCCTCCCCACACCGCCTCGCCGCCAACCCCCGCCTCGTCGCCCTCCCCGCACCCGGCGTCCCGCTATCCCCGCCCCCTGACTGTGCTGAGTGGTTTTGGTCGCGTGGTCTTGGTCGCATGCGACATGAACTGCGCGACCTTTTGTGCCGGACCTTGGTGTGGTGCCTCTCCGCGCGGGGGTTGCCGCAGGACGGGATCCCTCAGACGAACAGGAAGAGCAGGAACCCGATGAGCGGCAGCGTGCCCTGGGTCAGCGCCGCCGTCACGTACGACCGCCCCGTCGTCAGCAGCACCGCGGCCGCCGCGACCATGGCGCCGGTGCAGAACAGCACCAGAGCCCGCCCGGCGTCCTCGGACCCGGTGAGGAAGAGCACCAGTCCCACGGCCGCGCCCACCCCGAGGAACAGGTTGTAGAAGCCCTGGTTGTAGGCCATCGGGCGGATCGTCTCGGCGGTCTGCTGGTCGCGGATCCCGAAGCGTCGCCAGATCGCCGGCCGGGTCCACGCGAGGCTCTCCATCCAGAAGATGTAGCCGTGCAGCAGGGCCGCGAGCCCGACGACCACGGCCGCCACGATCGTCATGCGAGCAGCGTAGACCCGCGCGAGGTCGCCCACGCGGTGCCGTCCACCCGGGCGCCGGCCTCAGGCCGCGCACGGGACGGCGTGGTTCACTGCAGCGTGCGCGAGATCTGGGACGCCGTGACGTCCACCCAGCCCGGCCCGGGCACGGTCGGCGTGCTCGTGACGGCGGCGGTGGCTCTGGCGATCACGTGGACGCCGACCGGCTACCGCGTCGTGCGGCACGGGGTCACGATCGTCCACGAGGCCGGGCACGCCACCGTCGCGGTGCTCACCGGCCGTCAGCTGCGCGGCATCCGGCTGCACGCCGACACCTCGGGGGTGACCGTCAGCCGCGGGCGGCCGCGTGGGCCCGGGATGGTCGCCACCGTGGCGGCGGGCTACCCGGCGCCGGCCGTCCTCGGGCTCGCCGGGGCCTTCGCCCTGCAGCAGGGGTATGCCGTCGCTCTCCTCTGGGCGCTCGTTCTGCTGTGCGCACTGATGCTGGTCCAGATCCGCAACTTCTACGGGCTGTGGGTCCTCCTCGTGGCCGGCGTGCTGGTGGGCGGCGCGACCTGGCTGTTGCCGCCGGAGGGTGCGTCGTGGATCGCCCACCTGCTCGTCTGGGCGCTGCTGCTGGCCGCGCCCAGGTCGGTCGTCGAGCTGCAGCGGCTGCGCCGTCGGGGTGCCGCGCGCCAGTCGGACGCCGACCAGCTCGCCCACCTCACCGGCCTGCCCGCCCTGGCCTGGGTAGGGCTGTTCTGGGCCGTCTGCGCCGCCTGCCTGCTGCTCGGCGGCTACCTCCTGCTCACCTGACGACCCCTCGACCGAGCGCACCGGGTGGCGCTCTCAGCCCCCACCGGGCGCACGGTGTTGCGCTCCCAGAGGTCACCGAGCGCGCCGGGTGGCGGGCGCTCGCCCAGCGACCACACGGCATACGAAGGCCTGTGATCGGGGTCACAAAAACCAGTGGCGGTCAGCTGGATAAGGGGAGGACCGTGAGCACATGGACATCATGCGCGTGACGGTCGACGACAGATCAGCTGTCGAGGAGGTGGTGCACCTCGGTGAGGCCGTCGACAAGGTCGACTCCCCGTGGGTGTATCCGGAGACCGTCGCCTCCGTCAACGGCTGGCTCGTGCACGGGTGGGACGGCGACCCGCCTGAGTTGTTCGTCCTCCGGTCCGGCGGACGGGTGGTCGCCGCCGGAGAGGTCGGGTTCAGCAGCTACGACAACCCGGACCTGGCGTGGCTCTCGGTGCGCGTGCACCCCGACCACCGGCGGCAGGGTCACGGCACGCGGCTGTTCGCGGCGCTCTCGGACCGTGCGACGCAGATGGGACGCACGAGCTTCGGCACGGGTGCCTGGGAGTCCGCGGCCGCCCGGGGCTTCGCGGAGCAGGCCGGCTACCGGTTCGTGCTCAGCGAGATGCACCGTCGGCTCGATGTGGACGACGTGCCCGACGGT
This sequence comes from Actinomycetales bacterium, assembly GCA_012515595.1. Classification (GTDB taxonomy): domain Bacteria; phylum Actinomycetota; class Actinomycetes; order Actinomycetales; family Dermatophilaceae; genus Ornithinicoccus. Next base: position 2,751 of record JAAYYA010000475.1, on the reverse strand, counting down.
TTCTCCGACCTGGTCGACCGGTGCCGTCGGGAGGAGGCCGCTGCCTATGAGTTCCTCACGATGTCGGGGCCGGTCCCGGAGGACCTCGCCGAGCCGATGACCGTCCTGTGGGCAGCCATCAACGACGCACCGCTGGACGACCTGGAGATGGAGCCGGAGGTCTTCCCGATCGAGCGCATCCGGGCCTATGAGCACTCGCAGACGAGCCGTGGTCGGCGGCTGCACCGGGTCATCGCCCGCCACCGGGAGACCGGGGAGCTCGCCGGGCACACGATCGTGGCGATCGAGGCGGAGCGCCCGCACTTCGGCAACCAGCACGACACGTCGGTGGTGCGGGCACACCGCGGCAACAGGCTCGGGATCACGCTCAAGGGTCTCCTGCTGAGTTACCTGCGCGAGGTCGAGCCGCAGGTTCGGACCTTTGACACGTGGAACGCCGAGTCCAACGACTACATGATCGCGATCAATGACGCGATGGGCTTCCGGGTGATGGGCCGGGCCCTGGACTTCCAGAAGAAGGGGTCGGCCCCCGCCTGACCGAGCGCGCGGCGCGGCGCCCCACAGGGCCACCGAGCGCGGCGTGGTGCCGGCCCCCCGCGACTGTCCCGCCTTTGCACGGATCTGCCCGGAGAACCGTGCAAAGGCGGGGCAGTCGCGTGGCCGAGTGGACGGGAGGGGGCACGTGCCCGGGTTCCCGCGTTCGCGCGGCGGGTATTTCTCGTGCTCGTGCTTCAGAGGATGAACCGGAACAGCGGGCTGTCCGGCGGGATCGGCTCCACCTCGATCGGGCTCTTGGCCATCCGGTCCAGCAGCGGGCGGAGGTCGTCCCGGGAGCCGAGCTCGATGCCGACCAGCGCGGGGCCGGTCTCGCGGTTGTTGCGCTTGATGTACTCGAACAGCGCGATGTCGTCGTCCGGCCCGAGCACGTCGCTCAGGAAGCCGCGCAGCGCCCCGGGCTCCTGGGGGAAGTCCACCAGGAAGTAGTGCTTGCGCCCCTCGTGCACCAGGGCCCGCTCGACGACCTCCGCGTAGCGCGTCACGTCGTTGTTGCCGCCGGAGACCACCACCACAACCGTCTGACCAGGCAGTATGCCGAGGCTCGGGAGCGCCGCCGCGGCCAGGGCGCCCGCGGGCTCGGTGATGATCCCCTCGGTCTGGTAGAGCGCCAGCATCTCCTGACAGACCGCGCCCTCGGGGACCGAGACCAGCTCGGCCTTGCCGTCGCGAACGATCGGGAAGGTGTGGTCACCGACGCGCCGGACCGCGGCGCCGTCGACGAACGGGTCGATCTCCTCGAGGGTGACCGGCCCGCCCGCGACCAGCGCCGCCGCCATGGAGGCGGCACCGGCGGGCTCGACCCCGACGACGCGGGCGTAGGGATCCTGCTCGCGCAACCAGGCCAGGCCTCCGGCGAGCAGGCCGCCGCCCCCGACCGGCACCACGAGCACGTCGGGCGCGTGGCCCAGGACGCCGACGATCTCGCGGGTGACCGTGCCCTGGCCGGCGATGGTCATCGGATGGTCGAAGGCGGGCACCAGGGTCGCACCGGTCTGCGCGGCGTCCTCGGTCGCGGCCGCCGCCGCGGCGTCATAGGTCGAGCCGCTGACCACGATCTCGACGAAGTCGCCGCCGATCGCCGCCACGCGGTCCCGTTTCTGACGGGGGGTGGTGCGCGGCAGGAAGATCCGCGCCGGCACCTCGAGGGTGGCGCAGGCGAAGGCGACGCCCTGGGCGTGGTTGCCGGCGCTCGCGCAGACGACACCGGCCTCGTGCTGCTCCGGGGTGAGCTGGGAGATCAGATTGATCGCGCCGCGGTTCTTGTAGGACCGGACCGGTTGCTGGTCCTCGCGCTTGAGCAGCACCTTGGCGCCGGTCGCCTCGGACAGGCGCCGACTCCGGGTCAGCGGCGTGATGCTGACCAGCCCCTGGAGCCGCTGGGCGGCATCGTCGACGTCGGCGGCGGTGACGGTGGGGGTGGCCTGGGCCGAATCGGTCATGCCTCACCCTGCCTGCCGACCGACCCGCGAGGCAAACTCCCCCCAAAATTTCAGGGGTTTCGTGCACTCTCCACGCATTTTCGTCGTGGTTTCGTTCACCGCCACCTCACGAGGGGGCCGGCAAACACCCGGAGACGCGGTCAGTATGCCGATCGCCGGACTCTGCGGAGACCCTCCCGTCAGCAGGGTGCCGAGGGGGGACTCGCCTGGCAGCAGGCGAAGTGGAAACCGCCCGTCAGCAGGCGCAGAGGCAGAAGGGGTGTCCGGCCGGGTCGAGGAAGACCCGGAACGTCTCGCCCGGCTGGTGCTCGTGCTTGCGCGCACCCAGTGCCAGGACCGCGGCCTCGGCCGCGTCGAGGTCCTGCACGTTCAGGTCGAGGTGCATCTGCTGCGGCCCGTCCTGCCCCGGCCAGGAGGGGGCGGTGAAGTCCGCGACCTGCTGGAAGGAGATGACCTGGCCGTACTCGGCTCGGATGTCGGCCCAGCCTTCCCTGAGCTCGACCTGCCAGTCGAGGATGTCCGCGTAGAAGCGGCCGAGCTGCTCGGCGTCCGGGCAGTCGATCACGAGGCCCGGGTAGGTAGCGATTGCCATGGTGGGGACGCTACGTGCGAACCAGGACGACCTGCTTCCGCGACGTCGGGACAGGGTGACTGGGGCAGTCGGGCGGGTGAACGAAACCGCTACGACGTTGAGTGGGGATGCACGAAACCGCTACGAAAATGCGTGGAGCGTGTGCAAAACCGCTACGAAAAT
>JAAYYA010000474.1 GCA_012515595.1 Actinomycetales bacterium | reverse complement strand
CATCGCGGCGGCCGTCAACGAGCGCTTCATCGCACCCCAGACGCAGAGGACCATCGCCCGCCTCGAGGCAGCCCGCGACCAGGGCCAGATCGCGGAAGAGTTCGACCTGGAGCTTGCCATGGACATGTGGTCCGGGCCGCTGTACTACCGGTTCCTGATCACGCAGGAGCCGATCACGCACGAGCACGCGGACCGGGTGCTCGCGGCCCTCTTGGCCGGGATGCGGCCCCGGTCCTAGGACCTACCCCATCACGACGATCGAGCGGCCCTGGATCTGACCGGCGTCGAGCAGGTCGTAGGCCGCGGGCGCCTCCTCCAGCGGGAACCTGCGGGTCACTGCGCGGCGCACGTCGAACGCTCCCTCGGCGGCGAGTCGGACCACCTCGGGGAGGTCCTGCCGGGTGCGGGCGCCATAGGAACCGGTCACCGTCAGCCCGCGGCGCACTACCTGGGTGATCGGCAGGGCCGCGGTGGCTGCACCGGCGGCGATGCCGACGAGGACCAGTTGGCCGCCCTCGCGCAGCAGCGACAGGCCGACCTCGACGGTCTCGGGGCGTCCGAGCACCTCGAGCGCCACCTCCACGCCCGCGCCGCCGGTGGCCTCCAGCACCGCCTCGCGCGGGTCGGTCGTGCGGGAGTTGACCGTGACCGTGGCGCCCAGGCCGCGGGCTGCCTCCAGCTTGGCGTCGTCGACGTCGACCGCGATCACGGGGTCGGCGCCGAGGTGGCGGGCGAACTGCAGCACGCTCGAGCCGACCCCGCCGACGGCGACCACGGCGACCGACCTCCCGGCCAGGTCGCCGGCACGGGCCACGGCCCCGTAGGCCGTGAACGCGGCGCAGCCGAGCACGGCCGACTCCTCCAGGGGCAAGCCCTCGGGCAGGCGGGTCAGACCGGTGACCGGCACCACGGCATACTCGGCGAGGCCGGCCATGGAGTACATGGACAGCCGGGAGCCGTCCGCCCGGGCGAGCCGGGACGTGCCGTCGAAGAGGTTGCCGCGCAGCCGGTTCTGCTCGAAGAACGGCTCGCACATGTCGTCCCGGCCGACGGCGCACTGGCGGCAGGTGCCGCACGGCATGATGAACGCCCCCACGACCCGGTCGCCGACCGCGACGTCCGTCACACCCTCGCCGAGCGCTTCGACGTGGCCGGAGATCTCGTGCCCGAGCACACCCGGGGCGGGGAAGGCGACCTCGCCCTTGATGACGTGCAGGTCGGTGTGGCAGACGCCGGTCGCGGCGACCCGCACGAGCGCCTCGCCCGCCTGCGGGCTCGGGACCGGCACCTCCTCGACCGTCATCGGCGTGCCGGGACCGTTCCAGACGACTGCTCTCATGCGCCTCATCGTGGCACGGGACGTCGGGGCGGCCGACCGGGGCCGGGCCGCAAGACCACACGCCGGACGGGGGATGTGCAGAATCAGCGCCCCAGCGCCGGATCCGCACAGCCGACCCTGCAACAGAGGCGAGCAGGGTGCTGGCGGGGGTACGGTGGCGCGGTGCTGGCGGGGGT
>JAAYYA010000473.1 GCA_012515595.1 Actinomycetales bacterium | reverse complement strand
GGGGTCATGGGGTCACCAAGTCGGTCACGCAGGCGGTGAGCGCCGCGACGCCGGCGTGGCAGTCGTCGCGCTCGGCGTGCTCCTCCGGGCTGTGCGAGACGCCGGTCGGGTTGCGGACGAAGAGCATGGCAGAGGGTACGCCCGCGGAAGCGAGGATGCCGGCGTCGTGGCCGGCGCCGGTCCCGAGCACCGGCACGCTCAGCGCGTCGTCGCGCCCGAGCACCCCGCGCAGGCGGTCACTCAGCGGCTGGTCGAAGCGGGTCGTGCCGGTCCAGGACTCCTCGGTAACGGTCGCCCCGAAGTCGGCAGCGCGCTCCCGCAGCTCCTCCACGGTGGCGCGCACCTCGGCCTCGTCCGGCCCGCGACTGTCCAGCCAGCCGGTCACGTGGCTGGGGATCGCGTTGACGCCGCCGGGGGTGACGGATACCTTCCCGACCGTGGCGACGCACCCGCGCAGCTGGGCGGTCTTGCGGGCGCCGAGCACCAGGTCGGCATAGCCGAGCATCGCGTCGCGCCGGTCCTCCAGCCGGGTCGTGCCCGCGTGGTTGGCCTCCCCGGGGAAGTCGAAGCGCCACCGGCCGTGCGGCCAGATGTCGCTGGCCACTGCCACCGGCACCTCCAGGTCGACGAGTCCCCGCCCCTGCTCCACGTGCAGCTCGACGAAGGCGCCCACCCGGCCCAGCGTCTCCTCGTCCCGGCCCACGGCCTGAGGGTCACGGCCGGCGGAGACGAGAGCGTCCGCCATACGGACGCCGTCGGCATCGGTGAGCCCCAGCGCCCGTTCCGGTGTCATCGCCCCGGTGATCACCCGCGACCCGGCGCAGGCCACCCCGAAGCGCGCACCCTCCTCATCCACGAAGTTGACCACTGCCAGCGGGCGCGAGAGCGTGACCCCCGCGGCCCGCAGCGCGTCGACGGCGGCGAGGGAGGAGACGACACCGAGGGGTCCGTCATACGCCCCGCCGTCCGGGACCGAGTCGAGGTGGGAGCCGATCGCGACGCCGCTGTTCCCGGCCGCGACGGCGTCGTCCACGCTGCCCGGCCCGTCCCACCACCAGGCCCACTGGTTGCCCATCCGGTCCTCGACCAGGTCCAGCCCGCGGCGGGCGCACTCGGCGGCGAACCACTCGCGGAGGGTGTGGTCCTCGCGGGTCCAGGCAAAACGCCGGTAGCCGCCGGACGATACGCGGCCGACCGGCCCCAGCTCGGCCCACATGCTGTCGAACGAGGCGGTGACGTCGGGGACGGTCATACGTCGACTCTAGGCCGCGATGGTGCGCGGCCGACGCCTGGAGCGCGGCCGGGTGTCCCACAGGTGAGACTCCCCGAGGAGCGCTCCTCGGACCCCCCGGCCGAGTGCATGGACTTTTGACACGTCTCGCGCGTTCTGCGTCGAAAGTCGGTGCACTCGGCGGGCTGGACTCGGCGGGGGCTGCGGCTGGGTCGCCAAAGTCATTCCAATAGAGGACAGAACCTGTCCGCTACCGTCTCTAGCGTGGGTGGTGACAGTTCATCGACGGAAGGACGGACATGATCCACGCGGAGGGCCTGACGAAGGACTTCGTCAGCCACAAGGAGACGGTGCACGCGGTGCGCGGCATCGACCTGCACGTCGCGCGCGGCGAGACCGTCGCGGTGCTC
>JAAYYA010000067.1 GCA_012515595.1 Actinomycetales bacterium | reverse complement strand
GTGCCGGAGCCCCCGGCCGCGCGGATCTCGGGCACGACCAGCCCGGTGCGGGCCCAGTAGTCGAGCTGGCGGTAGGTGATGCCGGCCGCGTTGCAGGCGACGGGGCCGCGGAAGCCGATGTCCTCCGGCAGGGGCGAGAAGTCACCCTCGAAGAGGGCGTCCTGCAACCCGACGGTGGGCCGCGGGGCCTTCGCCTCCGGTGCGTTCACCATGCCTCCTCAAGCTGCTCTGCGTCGTCGTCGCTCGTCGTACCAGTATGACGGTAGCGGCCCGGTCCCACGACGCCCGCCGACACGCCGCGTGGGGGCTCGCAGCGGGCCGAACCCTCGACCGCCACCTCAGGGTTGGTCGCGCGAGGGCCCGAAGTCCTCGGGGGTGATGTTGTCGAGGAAGGCGCGGAACTGCGCCATCTCCTCGTCCGACGCCCCGGCGTCCGCGAGTCCGGGCGGGCCGGTCTGCGGGGCTCCGGTCACGCCCACCTCGTCGAGCAGGTCCTCGTCGGCCAGGATCGTCGCCCCGCAGCGCAGGGCCAGGGCCACGGCGTCCGAGACGCGGGCCGGCACGACGGTGCCGCCGATCATGACGTGGGCGGAGAACACGCCCTCGTCCTCGCCCGTGATGTGCACGGCCTCCACGACGGCGTCCAGCACCGCGAGCGCGTCGATCATGAGGTCGTGGGTGCTGGGGTGCTCCTCGTCGGAGTCCTCGAGGGCCGACAGGATCGCGTTGCCGCCGGCGGCGGTGATCCACACGGCGAGGTGCCGCTCCCCCTGCTGCTCGCGCAGCAGGAGCACCGGGGTGTCCGCGACGGCGGTGACGCGCACCTCGCTGAACAGCATCGGGATCACCGTGGTACCCCCGTCAGGACCGGATGGACGAGCGCAGCAGGGCGGCGTGCGCGTACATGACCAACTGCATCACCTCGGCCACCGACTGTCGAGGGGTGCTGCGGCGCCGGCTGTGCGCCTGCACGGCCTGGTCGATGAGGGCGGCCTCCCGCTCGGCGACCTGCTTGATGGCACGCAGGTGGCGGGCGTCCATCCCGTAGGCGGCGAGCTTGCGCGCGGCCACGGCGATGGTCAGCGCGTCCCGGCCGTAGTGGGCGGTGCCCCGGCGCGGGGTCACCAGCCCGTGCTGCTCGAGCTCGGACAGGGTGGCCTCGGTCAGCCCCGAGATCTGGAGCAGTTCCTTGCGCGTGATGTGGATGGTGCGCTTGCCCGCGATGGCCGGTCGCTGCGGCGGCAACGCCGGGGGCAGGTCCTCCGCGACGGGCGTGGGCAGGGTCGGCGCGGCCGCCGGGGGCTGCTCGCCGGCGTCCATCGCCTCGAGGTTCTCGCGGATGACCTTGAGCGGCAGGTAGTGGTTCTTCTGGACGTCGAGGATGTAGTGCAGCCGCTTGACGTCGTGGTCGGAGTAGCGACGGTAGCCGGACGGCGCGCGCTCAGGGGAGATCAGGCCCTCGCCCTCGAGGAACCTGATCTTGCTGATCGAGATGTCCGGGAAGTCCTCCTTGAGGACCTTCAGGACCTGTCCGATGCTCTTCGTCGCAGGTGGCATCTAGCCTCGCCCGGTCGGCGCCACCAGGTAGACGAGCCGGAACTTGCCGATCTGCACCTCGTCGCCGGGGCGCAACGCGACCTCACCGTCGATGAGGGTGCGGTTGACGTAGGTGCCGTTGAGGCTGTTGAGGTCGGCCACCCAGTGGTGGCCCCCGCGCTCGGTCACCTTGGCGTGGTGGCGGGAGACGGTGACGTCGTCGAGGAAGAGGTCGGACTGCGGGTGGCGTCCGGCGGTCACGACCTCCTGGTCGAGCACGAAGGACGCCCCGACGTTGGGTCCACGGACCACGGCCAGGGCGCGGGTGCCCGGGGCCAGGTCCTTGATGATGGGGAGGTTCGGGTCGGTCACCTCGTTCGGTGCCTCGGGCACCGTGGCGACCGGGATCACGCGGGTGGTGTCACCGGTGTTCGCGCGCAGGGGCGCCCCACAGTTCGAGCAGAAGTTGCCGCCGCCGGCGACCGGTGCGCCGCACTCCGGGCACGTGAGCATGTGCTTGATCCTTTCCCCGGGGCCTCCCCCGACCCCACTGCGGTTGCCGGTGGTCCCACCGGCAACCGTCCCACCCTACTCGCCGGCCACCTCGGCGTAGCCGTCGGCGTCCAGCAGGTCGTCCAGCTCGCTGGGCTCGGACAGCTCGACCTCGAACAGCCAGCCGTCGCCGTACGGGTCGGCGTTGACGACGTCGGGGGTGTCGGTGAGCTGCTCGTTGACCGCGGTGATCACGCCGGAGACCGGCGCGTACACGTCGGACACGCTCTTGGTCGACTCGACCTCGGCGCACGCGTCGTCGAGGGCGACCTCCTCCCCCACCTGGGGCAGGGACACGTAGACCACGTCGCCGAGGGCCTCGGCCGCATAGCTGGTGATGCCCACACGCACCGTGGAGCCGTTGCCGGCCCGCACCCACTCGTGCTTCTCGGTGTAGCGAAGATCCTCAGGGAACACGTGCCTCTCCTCGTGGTCGTTCGACCCCGGCAGCCTCGTACCGGGCGATTGTCAGCCTAGTGGAGTTCGGGCTGTTTGGGGCGGCGCGCCTCAGCCGGGTCGGGCGAACCGCGGGGTCTCCGGGTCCACCACCGAGTCGATGACCAGGTCCTCCACCTCGACGACCCGGGCCGTGCCCCCGACGCGCTCGCCCTCGATGGTGCTGACCAGGCCGCCGCGGAACCGGGTGGCCTCGCTCAGCGTCTCGGGGTCGCCGATCGCCTCGATGACGATGGTGCTGCCCAGGCGCACGCCGTCGGCCTGCAGCTGGCCGTCGACGGTCGCGAACCAGGAGTCGGTGACCAGGCGGACCGCATCGTTGACCTCCATGACCTCGGCGCCGGCGTCGCGGAGTTCCTCGACGGTGTTGAGGAGGATCTCGGGGGTCATCTTCCCCGCCCGGTCGGTGATCGTCACGCGGATGCCGGGACCCTGAGCCGGGGCGGTTCCCCCGAGCAGCTCGAGGGCGTCCAGGCGCCGCAGCGCCTGCTCGCGGGCCTCGGCGCTGGACTCGGCGCCCGACTGCAGCCGCTGGCGGGTGACCTCGAGCTGGGTGATCTCCCCCTCCAGGCGCCGCGCCTCGGCCTGGACGTCGTCGAGCATGGCGACGAGCTCGTCCTGGCGCAGGTTGGTGTAGCGCTGGTCCCGGCCGCCCGACAGCTGGAGGGTGATGGCGAAGCCGAACAGCAGCAGGACGACGGCCACGATGAGCTGCGAGCGACTGGGCTTGAGCAGGTCCTTGCGGATCCGCGCCCAGGCGTTGTCGGGTGCCGGCGCCGGGGTGGGTTCAGGCATGGAACAGCTTCCGCCGGATGTGGGCGACGTTGGTGAAGATGCGGATGCCCAGGACGACCACGACGGCGGTGGACAGCTGGCTGCCGACCCCGATCAGGTCCCCGACCCACACGATCAGGGCGGCGATCAGCACGTTGGAGATGAAGGAGACGACGAAGACCTTGTCGTCGAACACGGCGTCCAGGTAGGCGCGGAACCCGCCGAACACGGCGTCCAGGGCCGCCACGATCGCGATCGGCAGGTAGGGCTGGAGCTGGGGCGGCAGGGACGGCTGCAGCAGGATGCCCAGGCCGATGCCGATGGCCAACCCGATGATCGCGTACATGACCCGCTCCCCCTCAACGCCTCGTCCGTGCCCGGTCCACGCCCAGACCCGGGTCGGCGGGGAGGGCGACCTCACCCACCCTACCGATGCTCCACTGGACGCCGTAGTGCTGCGCCAGCCCCTCGACCCAGGCGCCGCCCTCGGAGCGCCGGAAGGCGTCCTCCAGCACCCGCGCGTCCCCGATGGCCTCGATGACGTAGGGGCGTGTGACCGAGCGGTAGTCGACGGTGATGGCGTCGCCGGCGTTCCGGATGGCCGTGCGGCTGGACAGCCGGTGCCCGTTGATCGCGACCGCCTCGGCGCCGTTGGCCCACAGGCTGTTGGCGACCATGCGCAGGTCGGCATCGACCACCTGGCTGCCCTGCACCGAGGCGTCGGTCCCGTCGTCGAGCGTGACCCGGACGCCGGGGCCGGTGACCGCGGTCGTCCCGACCCGCGCCGCCAGGGTGTCGGCGCGCTCCAGCTCGGCCGGGGTGAGGGCGCCCCCCGCGCGTTCCAGCTCGCGGATGCCCTGGTCGAGCTCGGCCGTGCGCGCCCGCAGGGAGTCGATGTGCTGCTCGGTCGTGGCGATGCGGCTGATCAGGTCGGCGCGCTCCTGGGCGGCCGCCGGCGCGGTGCGCCACTGGTTGGCCAGCGCGACCCCGAACAGCAGCCCCACCACGAGCAGGGCCGGCAGGAGCACCGGGCCGCGCCGGCGCCCGCCGCCCGCGGCCGCGACGGCCGGGTAGGACGGGTCCAGCGCCGTGTCGCGGAGGTTGTTGAGCAGGTCCATCGACGCGTCGGGGCGCCGCTGGGGGTCGGGGACCCGCTCGGGTCGGAAGCCCACGGCTCAGGCCCCGTCCGCCCAGCGCCGCGCCAGCAGGGCGCGGGCGTCCTCGAGCAGCTGGGGCAGGGCACGCGTGCGGGCCACGACGGGCATGAAGTTGGAGTCGCCCTGCCAGCGGGGCACCACGTGCTGGTGCAGGTGCGCAGCGATCCCGGCGCCGGCGACCGTGCCCTGGTTCATGCCGATGTTGAACCCCTGCGGGTGCGACACGTCCCCCAGCACCCGCATGGCCTCCTGGGTCAGCGCCGAGAACTCGGCCGTCTCCGCCTCGTCGAGGTCGGAGTACGCCGACACGTGCCGGTAGGGGCAGACGAGCAGGTGGCCCGGGTTGTAGGGGTACAGGTTCATCACCACGTAGCAGGTGGTGCCGCGGTGCACGACCAGGCCGTCGGCGTCCTCGCGCCCGGGGGCGCGACAGAAGGGGCACGAGGCCTCGCCGGCGTCCGACGGCTTGTTCTCGCCGTCGATGTACACCATCCGGTGGGGCGTCCAGAGGCGCTGGAAGGCGTCGGGGACGCCCGCCAGCCCCTGGGGACGCTCGGTGGTCATCCCCGATCCCCCTCGGCGGCGGTCGGGCTGTCGTTGCGGCGCGACGCGATCCAGGCCGTGATCTCGGCCACCGCGTCGGCGACCGGCACCTGGTTGCGCTGCGTGCCGTCGCGGAAGCGGAAGGAGACCGCACCCGCCTCGACGTCCTCGCCGCCGGCGATGATGATGAACGGCGCCTTCTCCTTGGCCGCGTTGCGGATCTTCTTGCCGAAGCGGTCGTCAGAGTCGTCCAGATCGACCCGGACGCCCGCCGCGCGCAGCTGCTCGACCACGCCGCCGAGGTACTCGTTGAAGGCCTCGGCGACCGGCACGGCCACGACCTGCACCGGCGAGAGCCACGCCGGGAACGCGCCCGCGTAGTGCTCGATCAGCACGCCCATGAACCGCTCGATCGAGCCGAACTTGGCCGAGTGGATCATCACCGGCTGCTGGCGCGAGCCGTCGGACGCCGTGTACTCCAGGCCGAAGCGCTCCGGCTGGTTGAAGTCGTACTGGATCGTGGACATCTGCCAGGTCCGGCCGATGGCGTCCTTGGCCTGCACCGAGATCTTCGGCCCGTAGTAGGCCGCGCCACCCGGGTCGGGGACGACCTCGAGCCCGGACTCGGCGGCGATCTGCTCAAGGATCGCGGTCGCCTCGGCCCACTGCTCGTCGGACCCGATGAACTTGTCCTTCTTCTTGCCGTCCTCGTCGCGGGTCGACAGCTCCAGCACGATGTCGTCCATGCCGAAGTCGCGCAGCAGCTTCAGCACGAAGCCCAGCAGGTGCCGCACCTCGTCGGGGGCCTGCTCCTTGGCGCAGTAGCTGTGCGAGTCGTCCTGCGTGATCGAGCGCACGCGGGTGAGGCCCTGCACCACGCCGGACTTCTCGTCGCGGTACACCGTCCCGAACTCGAAGAAGCGCAGCGGCAGCTCGCGGTAGGAGCGGCCCCGGGCGCTGAAGATCAGGTTGTGCATCGGGCAGTTCATCGCCTTGAGGCGGTAGGCCTGCCCGCCCTTGACCACGTTGCCCTGCTCGTCGCGCTCGGCGTCCTCCAGCAGCGCCGGGAACATGCCGTCGGCGTAGTACGGGAGGTGGCCGGAGGTGTAGAACAGGTCCTCCTTGGCGATGTGCGGGGTGCCGACGTAGTCGAACCCGT
>JAAYYA010000472.1 GCA_012515595.1 Actinomycetales bacterium | reverse complement strand
GCACGGGTGGAGACCGACGTCGCGATCGCGTTGGCCGCGTCGTGAAAGCCGTTGGTGTAGTTGAAACCCATCGCCAGGAGGATGACGAGGGTGACCGGAAGCAGTCCTTCCACCGCGTCAGGACTCCTTGGCCGCGATGCTCTCGACCGTGTTGGCGACGGTCTCGAACGCGTCGGCCGCAGCCTCCAGCTCGTCGTAGAGGGCCTTGTGCCTGATGATGTCGATCGCGTCCCGGTCGCCGTCGAACAGGTTGGCGATCATCCGCCGGTAATTGCGGTCCGCGTCGTTCTCCAGGCTGTTGATCGCGATCCAGAACTCCCGCAGGTTGTTCATCTTCTCCAGGCCGGGCATGGCCTCCAGGGTCAGGTCGGCCATCTCGACCAGGACGGCGACCTGCTTGGCCACCGTCTTGGGGAGCTTGTCCACGCGGTAGAGCACCATAATGTCGAGGCTGGCCTCGATGTGGTCCAGGCAGTCGTCCAGCCGGGCGGCCAGGCGGTAGATGTCCTCCCTGTCGAACGGGGTGATGAACGAGCTGTTCACCGCCGACAGGATCGTGTGGGTGGCCTCGTCGCCCTCGTGCTCGATCTGCTTGAGGCGCTTGGCGGCCGACTCCCAGTCGCCGGGTGGGCCGGCGACGGCCTCCTGCAGCAGGTGGGCGCCGTCCCGGATGTGGGTGGCCAGGTCGGCGAACTGTCCGTAGAAGGTCGAGTTCTGTGGTGTCAGTTTGAAACGCACGGCGACGATGCTACGGGACATCTTCGGGCCATCCCACCGTCGCCCGGTGTTCACAGGTGGTTCACGGTGCGGGGACAGCGCGCGCCGAGTTCCTGTGAGCGCCCCACCTGGGGTCGCGCGACGGCCCGGAAAGGGACAGGCTGGGCAGGGATACCCGCCCAGCAAGGAGCCACCCGATGAGCGCCGCACCGCAGGCCGCGAACGGCCCACTGTCCACCGAGCAGCTCCAGGCGATCGACGCCTGGTGGCGCGCCTCCAACTACCTCGCCGTGGGGCAGATCTACCTCATGGACAACGCCCTGCTGGAGCGGCCGCTGTCCGACCAGGACGTCAAGCCCCGGCTCCTGGGCCACTGGGGCACGTCACCGGGCCAGAACTTCCTCTACGCCCACCTGAACCACCAGATCATCGAGCGCGACCTGGACATGATCTATCTCAGCGGTCCGGGTCACGGCGGTCCGTCACTGGTGGCCGCCGCCTGGTTGGAGGGCACCTACTCCGAGGTCTACTCCCACGTCGGCCCCGACGCCCGCGGGGTCAACGCCCTGTTCCGGCAGTTCTCCTTCCCCGGTGGCGTCCCCAGCCACGTGGCACCGGAGACGCCGGGTTCGATCCACGAGGGCGGCGAGCTCGGCTACGTGCTCTCCCACGCCTACGGCGCCGCCTTCGACAACCCCGACCTCATCGTGGCCGCGGTCATCGGCGACGGCGAGGCCGAGACCGGGCCGCTGGCCACGGCCTGGCACAGCAACAAGTTCCTCGACCCCCGGGTGGACGGCACGGTCCTGCCGATCCTGCACCTCAACGGCTACAAGATCGCCAACCCCACCGTGCTGGACCGGATCCCGCACGAGGAGCTCGAGGCGCTCATGGTCGGCTACGGGCACCGGCCCTACTTCTTCGAGGGCGGCTTCGACGACGAGGACCCGGCTGACACCCACCAGCGGTTCGCCGCCCTCCTCGCGGAGGTGCTCGACGAGATCGCGAGGATCCGGACCGAGGCGGCGGACGGCATACTGCAGGGCCGTCCCCGCTGGCCGATGATCGTCTTCCGGACGCCCAAGGGCTGGACCGGTCCGAAGGAGGTCGACGGCCTGCCGGTCGAGGGCACCTGGCGCAGCCACCAGGTGCCGATGGCCGCGGTGCGCGGCAACGCCGAGTACACCCGGCTGCTGGAGGACTGGTTGCGCAGCTACCGGCCCGAGGAGCTGTTCGACGGCGACGGCCGGATCGTCGAGGAGATCGCGCGCAACAACCCCGCCGGGACGCGCCGGATGAGCGCCAACCCGCACGCCAACGGCGGCATGCTCACCCGCGACCTGGACCTGCCGGACTGGCGGGAGTATGCCGTGGACGTCGCCTCTCCCGGCGGCGCCACCGCCGAGGCGACCCGGGTGCTGGGCTCGTGGGTGGCCGACGTGGTGGACCGCAACCGGGAGAACTTCCGGGTCTTCGGGCCGGACGAGACCCACTCCAACCGGCTCGGGGCCGCGGTCGAGACGGGCGGCAAGACCTGGCAGGCCGAGGTGGTCGACACCGACGTGGACCTGTCGCCGACCGGCCGCGTGATGGAGGTGCTCTCTGAGCACCAGTGCCAGGGCTGGCTCGAGGGCTACCTACTGACCGGGCGGCACGGGCTGCTCAACAGTTACGAGGCGTTCGTGCACATCGTCGACTCGATGTTCAACCAGCACGCCAAGTGGCTGGACGCGTGCCTGGACATCCCGTGGCGGGTGCCGGTGCCGTCGCTGAACTACCTGCTGTCCTCGCACGTCTGGCGGCAGGACCACAACGGCTTCTCCCACCAGGACCCCGGCTTCCTCGACGTGGTGATGAACAAGACCGCCGACGTGATCCGGATCTACCTGCCGCCGGACGCCAACACTCTGCTGTCGACCTACGACCACGTGCTGAGCAGCAAGAACTACGTCAACGTGGTCGTGGCCGGCAAGCAGCCCGGACCGCAGTGGCTGTCGGCGGAGGAGGCCGCGCTGCACTGCGCGCGGGGCATCGGGATCTGGGACTGGGCCGGCTCGGAGGTCGCGGGGGAGAAACCCGACGTGGTGCTGGGCTGCGCCGGGGACATCCCGACGATGGAGGCGATCGCGGCGGCGAAGCTGCTCGCCGAGCACGTGCCGGACCTGCGGGTGCGCGTCGTCAACGTCGTCGACCTGCTGCGGCTGCAGGACGAGCGGGAGCACCCGCACGGGCTGAGCCACCGCGACTTCGACGCGCTCTTCACCACGGACCGGCCGGTGATCTTCGCGTTCCACGGCTACCCGTCGCTGGTGCACAAGCTGACCTACCGGCGCACCAACCACGCCAACATCCACGTGCGCGGCTTCAAGGAGGAGGGCACCACGACCACGCCCTTCGACATGCTGATGATGAACGACCTGGACCGCTACCGCCTGGTCGCCGACGTCATCGACCGGGTCCCCGGCCTCGCCGAGCGCGCCGCGAGCCTGCGGCAGCAGATGCTGGACCAGCGCGAGCGGGCCCGGCAGTACACCCGGGAGCACGGGGAGGACCTGCCCGAGGTCGCCCAGTGGGTCTTCAATGACGACGACAACGCCCAGGGGTCCGGGGCGCCCGGCTCCGACACCGGCGGCGACAACGAGTAGGGCTAGCCCGTAGGACCTCCGCGGCTCGGGCGGTCCGTGCCAGTGACTCTGGCGCTGATCGGTGAGGCTGTCGAATATTCTGGCTGCCACACGGTCAGTCATGCGTGGAATCTGCAGATGTGGCGCCTGTCATATTGCGTTGGCCGAAGAACCCACGCTACTGTCCTCGCAGTCAACGTTGACCGCCTGGCCCCGACCGGGGCTCAGGCGGTCAACCCGTGTCACCGGAGAGGGGTGCGCCCGATGTCCGTCCGCCCGCCCCTGCGTGACCCGCTCGCCCCCGTCCTGACCTGCTGCCGCTGCATGTGTATGCCGCGCGCTGGCGTCTGACGGGTCGAGACCTCACCGACCGTCGCCCTCCCTGGGTCGCAGCCGCCAGCGCGCACCTCGCCCGAGGATCCCGCACCACCTGCACCCACCGAGGAAACTTCGATGGTCCCGACCCTCACGGCCACCCCGGCCCCGACCGGCCGTGCCGCCGCCTCGCCCGTCCGGCTGCGCGGCGTCACCCGCTCCTTCCCGACCAGCACCGGCCTGCACCACGTCCTGGCCGGCATCGACCTGGACATCGCGGCCGGGGAGATCGTCGCGCTGATCGGCGCTTCCGGCTGCGGCAAGTCCACCCTGCTCCGGCAGATCTGCGGACTGGACACCGCCGACGCCGGTGAGCTCCTCATCGGCTCCGACCCGGTCCGGCCGGTCGACCAGCGATGTGCCATGGCCTTCCAGGAGCCGCGCCTGCTGCCCTGGCGCAACCTGGCCGAGAACGTCGCGCTCGGGCTGCCCCCGGGCACCCCGGCCGCGGCCGGCCGGGCGCGGGTCGGCGAGCTGCTCCACCTCGTCGGGCTGGGGGAGTATGCCGATCGCCTCCCCCGGCAGGTCTCCGGCGGGATGGCGCAGCGCACCTCCCTGGCCCGGGCCCTGGCCCGCAACCCCGAGGTGCTGCTGCTGGACGAGCCGTTCGGCGCCCTGGACGCGCTGACCCGGCTCAACATGCAGGACCTGCTGCTGGACGTCCACGCCGCCGAGCCGACGACCGTCGTCCTGGTCACGCACGACGTCGACGAGGCGCTCTACCTGGCCGACCGGGTGGCCCTCGTCGGCACCGACCGGCCCGGCGGGGGCGCGGACATCCGCTCGGCCATCACCGTGCCCGGCAGCCGGCCCCGCGACCGCGGGGACGCCGAGCTCGCCGCGCTGAAGGTCCAGCTCCTCGAGGGTCTCGGCGTGCACGCCCAGCACCGTCGCTGAGCCGCGCCCGAGCACCGACCCGCACCACCGCGCAGGTGCGCCGAGCACCTCACGCGGCCCCACGGCATACCGACCCTGATCCCGGGCGTCCCGCCCACCCACGCCTGAAGGAGAACCCCACCATGACCACCAGACGACTCATCACCCGACTCGCCGCACCCGTCCTCGCCGCCGCCCTGCTGACCGGCTGCGTCGCCGGCGAGGGCTCGGAGAAGGCGGCCTCGGACGGGGCCGCCGACAGTGAGTGGAGCGACGACGAGCTCCACATCGACTTCGCCACCTACAACCCGCTGTCGCTGATCATCAAGGAGAAGGGCTGGCTGGAGGAGGAGCTCGGCGACGGCGTCACGGTTACCTGGACCCAGTCGGCGGGCTCCAACAAGGCCAACGAGGGGCTGCGCGCCCACGCCATCGACGTCGGCTCGACCGCCGGCTCGGCCGCGCTGCTGGCCCGCGCCAACGGCTCGCCGATCAAGACGATCCTGCTCTACTCCCAGCCGGAGTGGTCGGCGCTCGTGGCGCCCGCCGGCTCGGACATCGACGAGGTGGAGGACCTGCGCGGCAAGTCCGTGGCGGCGACCAAGGGCACCGACCCTTACTTCTTCCTGCTGCAGGCGCTGGCCGAGCACGGGCTGACCCTGGACGACATCGAGGTGCAGAACCTGCAGCACGCCGACGGCAAGACCGCCCTCGAGCAGGGCAGCGTCGACGCCTGGTCCGGGCTCGACCCGCTCATGGCCTCCAGCGTCAAGGACACCGGGGCGGTGCTCTTCTACCGCAACATCGACTTCAACACCTACGGCTTCCTCAACGCCACCGAGGAGTTCCTGGAGACCAACCCGGACCTCGCGCAGGCCGTCGTCGACGCCTACGAGCGGGCCCGGGTCTGGGCCGCGGAGAACCCCGAGGAGACCATCGAGATCCTCGCCGAGGCCGCCGCGATCGAGCCGGACCTCGCCGAGCAGGTCCTCGTCGACCGCACCGTCCTGGACCTCGACCCGGTCCCCGGCCAGGTGCAGACCGACCTGCTGACCTTCGTCGGCACGATCTTCGTGGAGTCCGGGGACGTCCCCAACCAGAAGGTGGTCGACGAGGCGCTGGCCTCGCTCTACGACACCTCCTTCGCCGACCAGGCCACCGGCGAGCGGGCGGGTGGCTGAGCATGTCGACGGTGACTGACGGCCGCACCGACCTCGCGCGTCCGGACGCCGCCGGGGATGCCCCGGGCGTCCCCGGGGGGCCTGCTGGCGGCGAGTCCGCCGGATCGTCGGCGGGCCCGGCCACAGGGTCGGGCGCACCCCGGCGGCGCCGACGCTGGGAGATCCCGCACCGGGCGTATGCCGTGGGGCTGCTCGGTCTGCTCGTCCCGGCCGTGCTGCTGGCGGCCTGGCACTGGGCCAGCTCGACCGGTGTCTTCGCCGTCTACCAGCTGCCGCCGCCGGCGTCGGTGTGGGAGGCCGGGCTCGACATGTGGTCCCGCGGCGAGCTCACCCACCACGTGGCCATCTCCACCCAGCGGGTGCTCCTCGGCTTCGCGATCGGCGCCTCGCTCGGCCTGGTGATCGGTGCGTTCGTCGGCCTGTCCCGCTGGTCGTCCGTGCTGTTCGCCCCCACCATCGGGGCCTTCCGGGCGGTGCCGTCGCTGGCCTGGGTGCCGCTGTTGATCCTCTGGCTCAAGCTCGGTGAGGACTCCAAGGTCACCCTGATCGCGATCGGGGCGTTCTTCCCGGTCTACACGATGGTCGCCGGCGCCCTACGGCACGTGGACTCGCACCTGGTCGAGCTCGGACGGGCCTACGGGCTGAAGCCGTTGAGCCTGTTCACCCGGATCCAGCTCCCCGCGGTGCTGCCGTCGGTGGTCTCCGGGCTGCGACTCGCCCTGGCCCAGGCGTGGTTGTTCCTGGTCGCGGCCGAGCTGGCCGGGGCCTCGATGGGGCTGGGCTTCCTGCTCACCGACTCCCAGAACAACGGCCGGGTCGACCGCCTGGTCCTGGCCATCGTGCTGCTGGCGCTGCTGGGTAAACTCACCGACTCGATCATCGGCGTGGCCGAGAAGCGGCTCCTGAGGAGATGGATCTGATGTCATCCGGGCAGCGCAGGACCGAGCGCACCTTCGGGTTCCGGACCCGTGCGCTGCACGCCGGGGGCATCCCGGACGCCACCACCGGCGCCCGGGCGGTGCCCATCTACCAGACGACCAGCTTCGTCTTCCAGGACACCGCGGACGCGGCCAGCCTGTTCGCCCTGCAGAAGTACGGCAACATCTACTCCCGCATCGGCAACCCCACCGTCGCCGCCCTCGAGGAGCGCATCGCCTCCCTGGAGGGCGGGATCGGGGCCGTGGCGACCTCCTCGGGGATGTCGGCCGAGTTCATCACCTTCGCCGCGCTCGCCGGCGCCGGTGACCACATCGTCGCCGCGGCCGCGCTGTACGGCGGGACCGTCACCCAGCTCGACGTCACCCTGCGCCGCTTCGGGGTGGAGACCACCTTCGTCGCGGGCACCGACCCGGCCGACTACGAGGCCGCGATCACCCCGCGGACCAAGGCCGTCTACGCAGAGGTGATCGGCAACCCCTCCGGCGAGATCGCCGACATCGCCGGTCTGGCCGGGATCGCCCACGCCCACGGCATACCGCTGGTGATCGACGCAACCCTCGCCACGCCATACTTGATCCGGCCCATCGAGCACGGCGCGGACATCGTCATCCACTCCCTCACCAAGTTCCTCGGCGGGCACGGGACCACCCTCGGCGGGGTCGTCGTGGAGTCCGGCCGGTTCGACTGGGGCAACGGCAACTTCCCGTCGATGACCGAGCCGGTGCCCAGCTACAACGGGATCGAGTGGTGGGGCAACTTCGGGGAGTACGGCTTCCTCACCAAGCTGCGGACCGAGCAGCTGCGCGACATCGGCCCGGCGCTGTCGGCCACGGCGGCCTTCCAGCTGCTGCAGGGCGTGGAGACGCTGCCGCAGCGGATGGACGCGCATCTGGCAGGGGCGCGGGCGGTCGCGGAGTGGCTCGAGGCCGACCCGCGCATCTCGTCCGTGTCCTGGGCGGGTCTGGCGTCGCACCCGCACCACGAGCGCGCGGAGCGCTACCTGCCGCTCGGGCCGGGCGCGGTCTTCGGCTTCCGCGTGCGGGGGAGCGAGGAGGTGCCCGCCCGCGAGGTGGGTGCCCGGTTCATCGGGGCGGTGCAGCTGGCCAGCCACCTGGCCAACATCGGCGACTCGCGCACGCTGGTCATCCACCCCGCCTCGACCACGCACCAGCAGCTGTCCGCGGAGCAGCTGGAGGCCGCGGGCGTGGGGGAGGACCTGGTGCGGATCTCGGTCGGGCTGGAGGACGTCGAGGACATCCTGTGGGATCTCGACCAGGCGCTGGCCGAGGCCACCGGGTTGACCCGCGACGGCACGCCGGGGGGTGGCGACGATGAGTGACACCGAGCGCACCTGGGTCGGCCCGGGCGCCCGGGACCGGCTGCGGCTGCTCAACGACACGCGGTCGGTGGCGGTCGTGGGGGCGTCCGACAACCCGGCGCGGGCCAGCTACTTCGTGACGACCTACCTGCTGGCGAGCACCGACTACCAGGTCTACCTGGTGAACCCGCGGGTCACGGAGATCCTGGGCCAGCCGGTCTACCCGAGCCTGGCCGAGCTGCCCGAGGTGCCCGACATAGTCGACGTCTTCCGGCGCCACGACGACCTGCCGACGGTCCTGGAGGAGACCCTCGCCGTCGGCGCGAGGTCGATCTGGCTGCAGCTCGGCAGTTGGCACGAGGGCGTCGCCCACGACGGTGAGGCCGCGGGCCTGGACGTCGTGATGGACCGCTGCCTGAAGATCGAGCACGCCCGCTTCCACGGCGGCCTGCACCTCGCCGGCTTCGACACCGGAGTCATCAGCTCCCGCCGCCCCCAACAATTTTAATAGTGGTTTCGTACGCTTCCCGCCCAAATTGATAGCGGTTTCGTACGCCCTCCACACATTTTCGTAGGGGTTTCGCGCGGCACCCTGCATTTCCCTCGTGGTTTCGTCGGCGAGCGTGTCGAGCGAGACTTATGTCGTGCATCGCCGGGGTCATCACCCTGCTGATGCAGGACATGAGCGCCGAGGTGGGGAAGCCTGCCCTCAGACCCCACGCGCCTGGCACCTCAGGGAGATCGCCGTGGTGGAAGTGGCCGCGAGTCCTGATCCCATCACGTGAGGAGGGCCGGCGATATGACCTTCACAATGTCGGTGTACGAAACCGTGACGAAAATGTGCGGGGGGCGTACGAAACCCCTATCAATTTGTGCGGAGGGCGTACGAAACCGCTATTAATTTTGGTAGCCGAGGTTGGGCGCGAGCCAGCGCTCGGCCTCCTCGAGAGTCCAGCCCTTGCGGGCCGCATAGTCCTTCACCTGGTCGCGGTCGAGCTTGCCGACGGCGAAGTAGACCGCCTCGGGGTGGCTCAGGTAGAGGCCGGAGACCGCCGAGGTCGGGGTCATCGCGCAGTGCTCGGTGAGCTCGATGCCCACCTCCTCGGCGCCGAGCAGCCGGAAGAGCGTGCGCTTCTCGGTGTGGTCGGGCTGCGCGGGGTAGCCGGGGGCAGGGCGGATGCCGTCGTAGTGCTCCTTGATCAGGTCGCCGACCTCGAGCTGCTCGTCGGGCGCGTAGCCCCACAGCTCGGTGCGCACCTTGCGGTGCAGCCACTCGGCGAAGGCCTCGGCCAGCCGGTCGGACAACGCCTGGGCCAGGATCGCGGAGTAGTCGTCGAGGTCCTCCTTGAAGGCCATCGCCAGCTCGTGGGCGCCGTGGATGCCGACCGCGAACCCGCCGAGGTGGTCGCCCTCGGGCGCCACGAAGTCGGCCAGCGCGGCGTAGCGGTTGGTGCGCTGCTTCTGCTGGCGCAGCGTGTGGAAGACCGTCAGGGTCCCGTCCGGCTCGGTGATCTCGATGTCGTCCTGACCCAGGCGCCGAGCCGGCCAGAGCGCCGCCACCCCCCGGGGGGTGAGCAGTCGCTCGTCGATGATCCGCCGCAGCAGCGCCTGCCCGTCGGCGAACAGTGCCCGCGCCTGCTCACCCTGCCGGGGGTCCTCCAGCAGCCGGGGGTAGGTGCCGCGCAGCTCCCACGCCGAGAAGAACGGGGTCCAGTCGATGATCTCGACGAGCTCCTCCAGGGAGGGCTCGACCACGTGGCGCCCGAGCCGGAGGGGGGCGGGCTGACCGGGAGCCTCGACCGCGCGGGTGTCAGCGCGCGCGGAGGCCAGGTCCACCAGCGTCACGTGCTTGCCACCGTGCCGCTCCCGCAGCTCGGCGAACTGGGCACCCACCCGCTCGGCCAGCTCGGCCTCCCGGTTGATCGCGTCCCCCGCGACGCCCACCGCCCGGCTGGCGTCCGCGACGTAGGCCACGGTGCCCTGGTAGGCCGGGTCGATCTTCACCGCGGTGTGCGCCGCGCTCGTCGTGGCGCCACCCACCAGCAGCGGGGTGGTCAGGCCGCGCCGGGTCATCTCGGTGGCGACCCCCACCATCTCGTCCAGGCTCGGCGTGATCAGGCCGGAGACCCCGATGACGTCGGCGCCCCACTCGGCCGCCGTGTCCAGCAGGGTCTCCGCGGGGACCATCACCCCGAGGTCGCGCACGTCATACCCGTTGCAGGACAGGACGACCCCGACGATGTTCTTGCCGATGTCGTGCACGTCGCCCTTGACGGTGCACAACAGGATCCGCCCCTTGGAGTGCCCACCGGTCTCAGCGGCGGCCGCCTCGAGATAGGGCGTCAGGTGCGCCACCGCGCGCTTCATCACCCGGGCCGACTTGACCACCTGCGGCAGGAACATCTGGCCGCTGCCGAACAGGTCGCCGACGACGTCCATCCCGTCCATCAGCGGGCCCTCGATGACCTCCAGCCCCGACCCGAGCTCCTGGTAGGCCTCCTCGGCGTCCTCCACGACGAAGTCGGCGATCCCGTGCACCAGCGCGTGCCGCAGCCGGTCCGCGACGGGCGCGTCCCGCCAGGCCGCCTTCTCCGCCGAGCCGCCACCGCCGCCTGCCGTCGTCCCCCTGTAGCGCTCGGCCAGCTCCAGCAGCCGCTCGGCCGCGTCCTCGCGCCGGGCCAGGATCACGTCCTCGACGGCCTCCCGCAGCTCCGGCTCGATCTCCTCGTAGATCCCGAGCATCCCGGCGTTGACGATGCCCATGTCCAGGCCCGCCTCGATCGCGTGGAACAGGAAGACCGCGTGCATCGCCTCGCGCACCGCGTTGTTGCCGCGGAAGCTGAACGAGACGTTGCTGATGCCGCCGCTGACCAGCGCCCCCGGCAGGTTTGCCTTGATCCACCGGGTCGCCTCGATGAAGTCGCGGGCATACAGGTCGTGCTCGCTCATGCCGGTCGCCACGGTCAGCACGTTAGGGTCGAAGATGATGTCCTGCGCCGCGAAACCCGCCTCCTCCGTCAGGAGCCGGTAGGCCCGCCCGCACACCTCCTGGCGCCGCTCCAGCGTGTCCGCCTGCCCGGTCTCGTCGAAGGCCATCACCACGACCGCGGCGCCGTAGGCCTTCACGATCGCCGCCCGCCGCAGGAACTCCTCCTCGCCGTCCTTGAGCGAGATGCTGTTGACCACGCCCCGCCCCTGCAGGCAGCGCAGCCCCGCCTCGAGCACCTCCCAGCGCGAGGAGTCGACCATCACCGGCACCCGCGAGATGTCCGGCTCGCCGGCGAGCAGGTTGAGGAAGTGCGTCATCGCCGCGACACCGTCGAGCATCCCCTCGTCGAGGTT
>JAAYYA010000471.1 GCA_012515595.1 Actinomycetales bacterium | reverse complement strand
TGTGCACCGTCGCCATCCGGTCGCGGTCCTTGCCCAGGTCCTGGGCGCCCTTCTCCAGCCGCTCGAGCATCGCCGCCAGGTAGCGCCGCAGGTGCGGCAGCCGGTGGTAGCCGGTGTCCGCCACGAACCCCGGCCGGATCAGCGCATCCAGCTGTGTCCGCAGGTCGCGGGCCATGTCCGCCGCGGCCGGCGCGGTCAGCCGCTGCAGCCCCAGCGACACCTCCCGCGCCGTGTCCAGGATCGGCGCCAGGCTCTCCACGATCTGCAGCACCCGCGGCACCGCCTGCTGCTTCACCGTCGCCAGCGCCCGGTCGAACTCCTCCGGCGTGCGCACCCGCGCGCCCGGCATCTCGGCCACGACCGAGTCGACCGCGCACGCCAGGGCGTCCTCGAGCAACAGCGGCACCGACCCGTGCGGGTTGTGCCCGAGCGACAGCTTCTGCTGGTTGGTCAGCAGCGCCAGCAGCCGCTTCCACGGCGGGGTCGTGTTGAGCAGCAGCAGCCGCCGCACCCCAACCCGCGTGGCCCGGTCCCGCTCCGAGGCCGTCCCCAGCACCCGCACGTCCACCGCGGCACCGGTGTCGACCAGGGCCGGGTAGCCCACCACCGGCTTGCCCGCCACCTGCTGCTCGAAGGTCTCGGGCAGTATGCCGATCGCCTCGGTCCACGAGGTCAGTCCCGTCCGCTCGATGCTGGCTGCGGCGCGGGCCATCGTGGTCCGGACCGCCGGGGCGAGCTCGTCCTGCAGCGCCTGCAGGTCCTTGCCCTCCCCCAGCAGTTCGACCCGCGCCCGGCCCCGTCCCTTGCGCGGGTGGGTGCGCTCGACGGCGAAGGTCACCCGCAGGTGGTCCGGCACCCGGGAGACGTCGAAGTCCGACGGCGCCACCGGCACGACCCGTCGCGCGGTCAGCTCGTCGGCCAGGGCCTCGACGAAGGTCTCGTCCGCCTCCCGCGGCTCCCCGATCGCCGCGAGCGCCTGCCGCGCGTGGTCCGGGGCGGGCACGAAGTTGCGGCGGATCTCCTTCGGCAGCGTCTTCACCAGGGCGGTCGCCAGTTCCTTCCGCAGTCCCGGCACCTGCCAGTCGAAGCCGTCGGGCCGCACCCGGTTGAGCACCTCGATCGGGACGTGCACCGTCACGCCGTCCGACCCCGACCCGGGCTCGAACTGGTAGGTGACGGTGAGCTCCAGCTCCCCCTGCCGCCAGGTCCCTGGGTAGTCCCGGTCGCTGACCAGCGAGGCGTCGTCGCTGACCAGCAGGTCCTCGGTGAAGGTCAGCAGCCGGGCGTCGGCGCGGCGCGCGGTCTTCCACCAGGTGTCGAAGTGCGCGCCGGAGACCACCTCGGCGGGGATCCGCGCGTCGTAGAACTCCACCAGCGTCTCGTCGTCGACGAGGATGTCGCGCCGCCGCGCCCGCGCCTCCAGCTCCCCCAGCTCGCGGACCAGCCGCCGGTTGGCGTGGAAGAAGTCGTGCCGGGTGTCCCAGTCCCCCTCGACCAGGCCGTGCCGGATGAACAGGTCCCGCGCGACCTCGGGGTCGATCTGGCCGTAGGCGACGGTTCGGTCCGCCACCAGCGGCACGCCATACAGCGTCACCCGCTCGGTCGCGACGGCCGAGGCCCGGCTGCGCGACCACCGCGGCTCGGAGTAGGACCGCTTCACCAGGTGCGCCGCCGCCCGCTCCACCCACGCCGGGTCGGTCGGCGCGTTGACCCGCGCCCACAGCCGGGTCGTCTCGACGAGCTCGGCGGTCATGACCCAGTCCGGGTTCTTGCGGTGCAGGACCGACCCGGGCTGGATGACGAAGCGCGCTCCGCGAGCCCCGGCATACTCCCGCTTGTCCCGGTCGTAGAGGCCGACGTGCGACAGCAACCCGGCCAGCAGCGACTGGTGCACCTGGTCGGGACTCGCCTCGTTGCTGTTCGCCTGCAGGCCGAGCGACTTGCTGGCCGCCTTGAGCTGGGTATGCAGGTCCTGCCACTCGCGCACGCGCAGGTAGTGGAGGTACTCCCGCTTGCACATCCGCCGGAACGCGCTGCCGGACAGCTCCTTCTGCTGCTTCTTCAGATAGCTCCACAGGTTGAGCAGCACAAGAAAATCGGACTCCTCAGCGCCCTGTCGGAACCGCGCGTGCGACTGGTCGGCCTGCGCCTGCTTGTCGGCCGGCCGCTCGCGCGGGTCCTGCATCGACAGGGCCGCCACGATCACCTGCACCTCGCGCAGGGCCCCGTTGCGCTCGGCCTCGATCAACATCCGCGCCAGCCGCGGGTCCACCGGCAGCGCCACGATCGCCCGTCCGTATGGCGTCAGTCGCTTCCGCGGGACGTGCACCGGGGCGTCGGGGTCGATCGCCTGCAGCTCGTCCAGCAGGCGGACG
>JAAYYA010000066.1 GCA_012515595.1 Actinomycetales bacterium | reverse complement strand
GCATGGAGGGCCAGGATCCGAGCGGCTGGATCGGCGCCATCCCGGCGTCCGTCATCCTCACCGTCATCGTCAACGCCGTCTTCTTCGGTGGGGCGTTCTGGGGCGGGCAGGTGCTGTGGCGCGACGCCCGGGCCAAAGCCATGCTGCAGCAGCAGGCCAACACCATCGCGACCCAGAGCGAGGAGCTGCGGGACCAAGCGATCACCGAGGAGCGCCTGCGGATCGCCCGTGAGCTGCACGACGTCGTCGCCCATCACGTCTCCGTCATCGGGGTGCAGGCTGCCGCCGCCCGCCGCGTGCTGGACCGCGACCCGGCAGCGGCGACGACGGCGCTGGCGAACATCGAGTCCTCCTCTCGGGAGGCCGTCACATCCATGCGTGGCCTGCTGGGCACGCTGCGTCAGATCGAGGCCGTTCCCACCGAGGAGGGCACCCGCGAGCCAGAGCCATCACTGGAGCAGCTGCCCGGCCTCGCCGAGGCTGCCCAGACCCCGACCCGCTCGGTGAGCTATGCCCTCGTCGAGTCGATGCCCGGGGCGGCGCAGCGCATACCGGCTCCTATTGCCCACTCGATCTATCGCACTGCACAGGAGGCGCTGACCAACACCGCCAAGCACTCCACGGCGACCCAGGTGAGCGTCACCGTCCGCGTCGAGGTGAGCTCCGGTGGTGCTTCCCGCACGGGCTCGTATGCAGAGGTCGAGGTCGTCGACAACGGTCGCCCACGGGTGAGCGCCACCCTGGGCACCGGCCTGGGCCAGCTCGGGATCCGTGAGCGCGCCGCCTCACACCGGGCCCAGGCAGACATCGGCCCCCGCGCGACCGGTGGATACAGAGTGCGGGTGCGCTACCCCCTGGCCGACCGTCAGGAGGAGGTCGCGTGAGCAGCGCTCGTCCAGCGCTGCGCGTGCTGCTCGTGGACGACCACGCGATGGTGCGATCCGGCTTCCGGATGATGCTCTCCGTCGAGGACGACCTCGAGGTGGTCGGTGAGGCAGCGGACGGGATGAGCGCCGTCATCGCGGCTCGCGAGCACCGCCCCGACGTCGTTCTGATGGACGTCCAGATGCCCGGGATGGACGGCATCGAAGCCACCCGACGAGTCGTCGACGAGGACCTGGGGCGGGTTGTCATCCTGACCACGTTCGACCGGGACGACTACCTCTTCGACGCGCTCGAGGCCGGCGCGAGCGGGTTCATGCTCAAGAACGCCGAGCCCGAGCAACTGGTGGAGGCGGTTCGCGCAGTCGGCCACGGGCATGGGCTGCTCGCTCCCGAGGTGACCCGACGGGTCATCGAGCGGATGACCACCGGCGGCGCCGCCGCGGACCGGCCGCAACCGCCCGCGCTCGCCTCTCTGACCGAGCGTGAGCGTGAGGTCCTGGTCGGACTGGCGAGGGGCAGGTCGAACGCCGAGATCGCCAAGGACCTGTTCCTCGGAGAGGCGACGATCAAGACGCACGTCTCGAACTGCCTGGCCAAGATCGGGGTGCGCGACCGCGTGCACGCGGTGATCTATGCCTATGAGCACGGGATGGTCGATCGGAACCGTTAGCCGCTGCTGGGGCCTCGTGGGCATGGGTGCCCAGGTGGTGCCTGGTGTCCCGGGGGCGCGGGGTCTTGCGAGCACAAGTGAGCAGATGGCGTGTCCTGCCCCGCTCGGACGCGCGCGTGACCCGCCTCCACCTGCTGGGGGAGCGGTGAATCACCCAGGTGGCGGATCCGGCCGCTCGGCCCCACACCTAACGTCGGTGTCATGTTGGAGGTCAGAGAGCTCACACGCACATTCGGGGACCTGCGAGCCGTCGACGGTGTCAGCTTCGACGTGCGGCCGGGGATGATGACCGGCTTCGTCGGTGGCAACGGAGCAGGCAAGACCACGACCATGCGCATGATCATGGGAGTCCTGGGCATCACCAGTGGTGAAGTCCGCTGGGACGGTCGTCCGATCACGATGGCCGACCGGCGCCGCTTCGGCTACATGCCCGAGGAGCGCGGCCTCTACCCCAAGCAGCCGGTCCTGGACCAGCTCGTCTACCTCGGCCAGCTCGGCGGGATGTCGGCCTCGGCGGCCCGCGAGTCCGTGATGACGCACCTTGAGCGGTTCGGCCTCGCCGACCGCGCCAAGGACCACGTCGAGAAGCTGAGTCTCGGCAACCAGCAGCGCGTGCAGATCACTGCGGCGGTGATGCGCCAGCCGATCTGCCTCATCCTCGATGAGCCGTTCTCTGGTCTGGACCCCACGGCTGTCGACTCGATGGCTGACCTGCTCCGCCAACACACCTCGCGCGGCGCGCCGGTGCTCTTCTCCAGCCACCAGCTCGACCTCGTCGACCGCCTCTGTGACCGGCTCGTCATCCTCAACAAGGGCCGGGTCGTCGGAGCCGGCACGCGTGAGGAGCTCGAGTCCACCGGGACGGTGCGCCACCGCCTCACGGTCAACGGCGACGCCGGCTGGGTCCGT
>JAAYYA010000470.1 GCA_012515595.1 Actinomycetales bacterium | reverse complement strand
GCGTCGGGATTTCACCCCACCGAGCGCACCGCGCGTCGCTCCACCAGGCCACCGAGCGCACCGCGCGTCGCTCCGCCCCCAGGCCACCGAGCGCACGGCCCGTCGAGCTCGTCTTAACTCTCCAGACCCGCCACCCACCGCTCGACGTCGCGGGGACTTCGCAGCCGCACGCACACCAGCCGGGGGTGCTGCTCCAGAACGGCCGGGACCCGGTCGTCCAGGTTGCGCCGCCCGGCGATGGCCCAGCGGACCACGTGGTCCCGGTCGGTGAGGACGGTGTGCAGTGGCGGCTCCACGTTCCCGTTCCACAGCACCTCGCGCTGCACCCGGCGCCGCGCGGTGCGCCGCACCAACCGAGCGAGCGTGAGCGGGAAGGGCAGGTCCAACCAGACCAGCAGATCGGCCCGGGCGGCTAGGAGCGGGCGCGCGGCGGCATACTGCCACTCGGTCACCCAGGTTTCACCGGCGGCGAGGAACCTGACATCGTCGAGGAACTCCGGCCTGGGGACCCAGTTGGGACCGTGGTGCAGCGCGTCCAGCTCGGTGTGCGGGATGCCGAGGACCTCTTCGAGACGCCCGGCCAGGGTGGTCTTGCCGGTGCCGCTCGTGCCGGCCACGAGGACCCGCCGCGGCCGGTGGGGTAGCGGGTCGGCGGCGGTGAGCACCGGTCGAGTGTAGGCCGGGTCCGTGCGCGCAACACGCCGTCGGTGCGAGCGCCGTGCCATCACTCCAACGGCGAGTCGCTCGCACCGATCCGCTGTTCCCGACCGTGACGGCAGCAGCCGGGCCGCGTCACCGGTCTGTCCCCTCCCCAGGGGCATGGGCGACGAAGTATGCCGCCGCCTCCGCCCGCGAGCCCGTGCCGGTCTTGCCGAAGATCGCCGAGACGTGGACGCTGACTGTCTTGGGGCTGATGAAGAGCTGCTTGCCGATCTCGGGGTTCGACAGACCCTCGGCCAGGAGGGCGAACACCTGCTGCTCACGGGCCGTGAGCGACTCGATCCCGGTCGGGAGGCCGTTGGAGTGGCTGCGGACGTGCCCGTCGGAGCTCGCCGTCAGCCCGGCCCGCGCCCCGAGCTCCCGCGCCCACCGGTTGACGATGCCCACACCGCGCTCCGCCGGGAACTCCGCCGCGAACTGCAGCGGTCCCACTGCACCGTCCCGGTCGCCCGTGGCGATCAGCGCCTCGGCCAGGCGGAAGTGGGCGTAGGGCAGGTACCAGACCGGCGCGCTCACCTCCTGCAGCACCGTCACCGTCCTCGCCCACTCGTTCGCCGCCTCCGGGGCCGCGGCATCGACAGCGGCCAGCTCGGCGTCGGCCAGGGCCTGCCACGCCGCGGCGATCGCATAGTCCGGCAACGTGCCGAGCATGGACGCCAGCTCGTTCTCCAGGGCCGGGTCGACCGGGATGTGGTGCCGTCGGCCCGCCGCGACGGCGCGGGCTGCTGCGGGGATGGCCGCCAGCAGGAAGACCGGGATCTCGGTCGCGGGGTGGGCGAGCAGGCCGACTTCCGACAGAGCCCGCACGGTCAGCTCGTCGCGCTCGGCCGTCGACGCGGCGTCGGCGGCCAGGTTCAGCAGGTGCTCGGCCTCGACCCGCGCCCAGCCGGCCCGCTCCTCGGCGTCGGCCGCCCGCACCTCCGGGGGTCCGAGCCGCTGCATCTCCCCCACCGACTGCGGCTCGTCGTTCCAGGCATGGTGAGCCGCCATCGACCGCCCGATGAAGGAGAGCCAGGGCGCGGCCGTCATGAGCTGCAGCGCGCGCGGCAGCAGCTCCAGGGCCCGCGCGGGACGCCCCCCGGCGACGCACGACTCGATCACGTTGGCCATCACCTCGGCCCCGATCGACCGCTCCACGCCCGCCTCCTTCAGCGCCTCGATCGCCGCCTCCCCGCGAGCGATGGAGCGGTCGTAGTCGCCGAGGAAACACCAGGTGTCCAGCTCGTAGGTCACGGCCATGAACTTGGCCACGGGGGCCACCGGCAGACTTGCCACCTGGGACTGCACCTCCAGTCCCTCCAGGACTCGCCCTTCGTGGATGAGGTTGCTCGCGTTGGACATGATGACGCGGACCACGTCGTCGGCGGAGCCGGACCGGTGCACCATCTCCAGCGCCCGGTTCATGACTTCAGCGGTGTCCTCACCCGCGTCCTCGCCAAGAGCGATCCGGGTCGCCAGCACCTGGGCCAGCACGGCCTCGTCCGCCGGCTCCTCGCTGTCGACCAGCAGTTGCTCGGCAGCCTCGAGCAGTGCGGGGTCCCCGTGCATCCCCGCGTTGAACTGCTGCACCCGCTTCAGCATCAGCAGCCGGGCCCGCGTCCGGCGTTCCGTGGCCGGGCAGAGCGCCAGCCCCTCGTCGGCCAGCCGGACGCCCTTGGCGGGGTCGTTGCCTCCCCGGAGCACGGCAGCGCACGCCTCGGTGAGCACCTCCCACAGGCCCCGGCCCGCAAGGTCGTCGGCGTCCGGCACCTGGGGCCACAGGTCGGCGATGGCCTCGGCCAGCTCCTCGATGGTGAAGGACTCGTCCCTGGCCCGTGCCTCGTCGAAGGCCGCCACCGTCGCGACGAGGGCACGGCGAGGGTCCCTGGCCAACCGCCAGTGGAAGGCGATCTCGGCAGCCTCCACCACGGCACCACCCTCGCGGCGCCGCTCCAGCACTTCGCCGTATGCCGTGTGGTACCGGATCCGCTCGCTGGCGAGCAGGTCGTCGTGGACACCCTCCTGGGTCAGCGCGTGCCGGAAGGTGTAGCCGTCCCCGTCGCTCACCAGCACCCGCGCCTCGACGGCCTCGCGCAAGGCGTCGTCCAGGGCCTCAGCGGACTCACCGGAGACCTCGTGCAGCACCTCGTGCTCCACGTGGACACCCCCGGCCGAGGCGACCCGCACCACCGTCCGGGTGGCGTCGGAGAGCCGTTCGTAGCGGGAGAGCACCAGGTCGCGCAGCGTCTCGGGCAGCTCGCCCTCCCCGAGGCCCAGCAGCTCCTCCACCAGGAACGGGATGCCCCCGCTGCGCTCGGCGAGGTCCGGCTGCACGTGTGCGGAGTGGGCGATCCCTCCGGCGAGTTCCATCACCTCCCCGGGGTTGAGGCGTTCCAGGTCCACGCGGACCACGGCGCGGTTGCGCTCGAGTTCGGCGAGCACGGGCCGCAGGGGGTGGAACCGGTCGACGTCGTCGCTGCGGTAGGTCAGCACCACCGTGACGTCACGGCCCCGCAGGGTGGTCGCCAGGGTCTTCAGCAGGGCGAGGGTGGAGGCGTCCGCCCAGTGCAGGTCCTCCAGCGCCAGCACCAGGTGGTGATCGACGCTGAGGTTCTCGACCAGCGTCTCGATCGCCTCGGTGACGAACTCGGAGCGGCCGGCCACGCCCCCCTCCGGGACGGTGACCTCGGGCACGAGCGTGGCCAGGGTCGCCAGGATCGCCGGGGACTGGGCGGCCGCCGAGAACGCCTCCGGACCCACCGCCGTCCACACGTCCCGCAACAGCCTGCGCACCGGCGCGAACGCCGCCCCGACGGGGCCGAGGTCGAGGCACTGGCCGGTCGCCATCACCACCGGCTTGTCCCACGCCGCAGCGAGGTCGGCCACCTTCGCGTTGAACTCCTGCAACAGGCGGGTCTTGCCGATCCCCGCCTCCCCGCGCACCAGGATGCTCACCGGCTGCCCGCGCCCGGCTGTCTCCAGGGCCCCGACCATCGCGGCGAGGTCCTGGTCTCGACCCACCATCCTCGGGTTGCTGGCGACGGTCGCCATGCGGGCATCCTGCCAGCCCGGGCCTGCCGTGGGAAGGGTGTCACCGCTGCGCGCCGGTGGCAGCAGATGACCGCTCACCGGCTGTCGGGAGCGGTCAACGGGTGTCCCCGCGGGCGGGTCACCGGGGGCTCACGCCGACGGAACCGCGTGGGCGGAACCGGTGGACAGGTGGGTGACGCGGGCCAGCAGCGCCGGCAGGCGACGGGTGCGACCACCGATCCGGACGCCGCGGCCGTGCAGCGCCACGCGGCGGTCGATCTCCAGCTCCCGGACCAGAGCGCGCTCCCGCTCGGCGGCCATGGACTGTGCGACGGTGATGTTCTCGAATGACATGGTTCCTGCTCCCTCTGGTGCGTCGGTGCCCTGCTGGGCTGATGACACCAACACTCGTCCCTAAGGACGGGTGAGCACATGGGGCAGCTGCCCTAACTTTCCACCCAATCTCGCCTTAGGCCACCAGCCCTCGCCTTAGCAGAGCCCTGGGCGCACCCGACCCCGCGGCGTGCGCCACGGCATACGGTCCCTGGGCGGCACCGAAGGATGACCGGCGGCCGGCGGGTGGCTCCCGCTCACCCGGCAGTCGGCGCGCTCGCCGCGGTGAGCGACTCGTCCACGTCGCCGGTGATGCCGCGGCGCGCCGCGGAGCGTCCGAGGGTGAACACGTAGAGCACGAACAGCCCCAGCGCGAGGACCCCGATGCCGACGCGCGCCCAGGTCGGCAGCGGTGACGGCGTCACGAACGCCTCGATCAGCCCCGAGATCAGCAGCACCACGATGAGCCCGAGCGAGACCCCGGCCGCCGTCCGGCCCTCGTGCGCCAGCGACGACAGCCGGGTGCGCGGACCCGGCGCCACCCACGACCAGAACAGCCGCAGCCCCACGCCCGC
>JAAYYA010000469.1 GCA_012515595.1 Actinomycetales bacterium | reverse complement strand
TGCCTCGTCCCGCAGGAGGGTGGCCAGCAGGGTGTCGGTGCGGTCGCGGTCGGTGTGGTCGGCGTCGGTGTGGTCGCGCTCAGACATCGTCGACCTCCAGGGTGAGTGCGGCGGCCAGGGCGGACCTAGCGCGGGAGAGGCGGGACTTCACCGTGCCCTCGGCGACGCCCAGCTCGGTCGCGATGCGCGCGACGGGCAGGTCGTGCAGGTAGTGCAGGACGACGACCTCGCGGTGCCCGTCCGGCAGGTCGGCGAGCGCGGCGCGCAGGCTCAGCCGTTCGGCGGCGCCGAGGCCCTCGGTGGCGACTGGCTCGGGCAGGTCGTCGAGGGCGAAGGTGCGCCGCTCCGAGCGGCGGCGGTTGAGCCAGATCCGCCAGGCGACCGTGCGCAGCCAGCCGTCCGGGCTCTCGTAGGCGCGGACTTTATCCCAGCGCGGGATCAGCCGGACGAACGCCTCCTGCGCCACCTCGGTCGCGTCGGCGCCGGGCACGCCCATGACCCGCAGCGTGCCGACAAGCCGCCGGTACGCGAGCGGGTAGTAGTCGGCCAGGCCGACGTCGGGCTCCAGTCCCATGTCAGTGACACACTCCAGCGTCCGGATCGGTTCCATCCTCCCAGCCGCCCGGCTCCCCCACCCCGACCGAGCGCACCGTGTTGCGATTTCGCGGGCCACCGAGCGCGCGTCGTTGTGATCGACGCCGGAGTTTCGCCTCCCTAGATCCTGCACTCCTAGACTGATGGCATGCCCGAGAGCACACCAGCGGCACGCCTCCGCATCGCCCTCGACCTGCACGACCTCGGGGAGCAGATGATGCGAGCGCGGCTGAGCCGGAAGCACCCGGAGTGGACCGAGGCGCAGTTGCAGGCAGCCATCGAGGAATGGCTACGGCGACGTCCAGGTGCTGAGTTTGGCGATTGTCCTGGAAGACCCGTTACGTTGACGGACGCATCGGTGAACTTGTGAGGACTCCTGTCGAGGAGTCACTGCACCGGCTTGCTCGCGACTGCGAGGCGTCACAACTGCAATGGGCTCTCATCGGGGGGTTTGCCGTCTCAGCTCGCGTCGAGCCCCGTTTCACGCGTGACATCGACATCTGCGTCCTCGTCGCCGACGACACGGAGGCCGAAGCGACCTGCTCTTTGCCTCCTCGGGCATCGAGCCTGAGATCATTCAGGAGGCAGAGCGGGTGGAGCTGGTGCCAGGCCTGACTCTGCCGGTCGCACGCACCGCTCACCTCGTGGCGCTGAAACTGTTGACTCGCGACGACACGACGCGTCCGCAGGATTCCGCCGACCTCATCGCGCTGAGGCAGGTGCTCACCGTCGACGACGAAGCTGACCTGCGCCGACTTGTACGGGTGGTGGTCGAGCGTGGCTATCACCGGGATCGCGACCTGATCGCCCTCGCCGAGACCTACATCGCAGGGAACTGACCGACGGCCATTGGGGCCAGGTCAAGCTTGCTGTCACGGCGTGGCAGATGAGTTCTGCCTGCCCGTAAAGTCGACACAACCATGACGACGCACACAGTCCAGACCGACGGGGCCGAGATCGCGTATGACGTACACGGCCCCCTGCCCACCGCCGACGGTCAGCCGCCACTCGTGATGATCGGTCAGCCGATGGACGCCGGCGGTTTCGCCGCCCTGGTCCGGGAGCTCCCAGACCGGACGTGCGTGCCCTACGACCCGCGAGGTTTCGGGCGCAGCACCCGCAGCGACGGGCTGGTCACCAACGATCCCGAGGTGCAGGCCCGGGACGTCCACGCGGTCATCGAGGCGCTCGGCGCAGGCCCCGTGGATCTCTTCGCCAGCAGCGGGGGTGCGGTGACAGCACTCGCGCTCGTCACGGCATACCCGGAGGCGGTGCGGACCCTCGTGGCGCACGAGCCGCCGCTGGTCGACCTCCTCCCCGACGCGGCAGCCGCGCGGAGGGCGGCCGAGGGCTTCCAGGCGGCCTACCGGGAGAAGGGGTGGGGCGCGGGGATGGCCGGCTTCATCGCGATGATCTCCTGGCAGGGCGAGTTCACCGAGGAGTACTTCGCCCAGCCCGCGCCGGACCCGGCGCAGTTCGGGCTGCCGACCGAGGACGACGGCTCGCGGGACGACCCGCTGATGACCGATCGGTCGTCGGCGGTGACGGCCTACCGGCCGGACGCGGCCGCGCTGCAGCAGGCGGCGACCCGGATCGTGATCGCCGCGGGCGAGGAGTCGCTGCCCACGATGACCGGGCGCGGCGCCGTCGCAGCTGCCGAGCTCCTCGGCCAGGAGGTCACGATGTTCCCCAGCCACCACGACGGGTTCGCCGGTGAGGACGACCCGTGGCCGGGGCAGGCGAAGGCCTTCGCAGTGCGGCTGCGCGAGGTCCTCTCCCAAACTTCGTAGTGGTCTCGTACGGTCTCCGCGCCTTTTCGTAGCGGTCTCGTACGAGGACGGCCCCACCCGCCAGAGGGTGAACGAAACCCCTACGAAGATGTGTGGAGAGTGAACGAAACCCCTATCTTTTTGGGGGGGATATGGTCGGGCCATGTTGAGGCACCAGGACTCCGCGACCCGTGATCTGCGCCCCCTCACCGGGCTGTGGAGGTTCCGTCCGGATCCCGACGGGGTCGGGCGGGAGGAGCGGTGGTATGCCGGGGGGCTGGCTGGGGCGATCGACATGCCGGTGCCCGCCAGCTACAACGACATCGTCCCCGGCCGGGAGCTGCGGCTGCACGTGGGCGACGTCTGGTACCAGCGGACCGCGCGTATCCCCCGAGGCTGGGCCGACCAGCGGGTCGTGCTGCGGTTCGACTCCGCCACGCACCGCGCCACCGTCTGGGTGAACGAGACCGAGGTGGTCTTCCACGAGGGCGGCTACACCCCGTTCGAGGCCGACATCACCGGACTGGTCACGCCCGGTGAGGAGTTCCGGATCACCGCCGCGGTCGACAACCGACTGACCTGGGAGTCGATCCCGCCGGGCATGGTCGTGGAGACCGAGCACGGGCCGCGGCAGAAGTACATGCACGACTTCTTCAACTACGCCGGGCTGCACCGGCCGGTGTGGCTGGCCAGCACGCCGACCACCTACGTCAGCGACGTCACCGTGGTCCCGGGCGTGGACGGCGACGTCACGGCCGACTCCGTCACCGGCACGGTCGACTACACCGTCGAGGTCGAGGGCCCTCGCGCGGACGCCGCCCAGGTGCGGGTCCGCCTGCTGGACCACAGCGGGACCGAAGTGGCGCAGGGAGAGGGGGCGCACGGCATACTCCGCATCGAGGATGTCCACCTGTGGGGGCCCGGCGATGGCTACCAGTACGACCTGGCCATCGAGGTCGTGAGCGGTGACGAGGTCGTGGACAGCTACGTGCAGAAGGTCGGCGTGCGCACCGTCGAGGTCCGCGGCCACGAGTTCCTGATCAACGGCAAGCCGTTCTACTTCCAGGGCTTCGGCATGCACGAGGACCACCTGGCGCGCGGCAAGGGTCACGACGACACCTCCATGGTCAACGACTTCCAGATCCTGGACTGGATCGGCGCCAACTCCTTCCGCACCTCGCACTACCCGTATGCCGAGGAGGTCATGGACTACGCCGACGCGCACGGCATCGTGGTCATCGACGAGGTCGGCGCGGTCGGCATGAACGGCTCGGTCGCGGCGGTGCTCGGCGTCAACATCGACAAGGTGTTCTCCCCCGACACCGTCTCGGAGGCGACCCGCGAGACGCACGCCCAGGCGATCCGCGAGCTGTTCGCGCGCGACAAGAACCGCCCCTCGGTCGTGCTCTGGTCGATCGCCAACGAGCCGGAGTCGCACACGCCGGAGTCCGAGGACTACTTCAAGCCGCTCTTCGAACTGGCCCGCGAGCTGGACCCGCACCGGCCGATCGGGTTCGTCAACGTCATGTACTCCACGGCGGAGACCTGCCGGCTCGCCAAGTACGGCGACGTCATCATGATCAACCGCTACTACGGCTGGTACGCCCAGTCCGGCGACCTGCCCCTGGCTGAGGACGCGCTGCGGGCCGAGCTGGCGCTGTGGGCCGCGCAGGGCAAGCCGATCCTGATGACCGAGTACGGCGCGGACACCGTCGCCGGGCTGCACTCGCTGACCGGCACCATGTGGACCGAGGAGTACCAGACCGAGTACCTCGACATGCACCACCGCGTCTTCGACGAGTTCCCGGAGCTGCAGGGCGAGCACGTCTGGAACTTCGCCGACTTCGAGACCTCGCTCGGCATCGTGCGGGTCGACGGCAACAAGAAGGGCGCGTTCACCCGCGACCGTCGCCCCAAGGCGGCTGCTCACCTGCTGCGCCGGCGGTGGACGGGGCGGTAGGGCCGGCTGGGCCGGGCCAGAGGCAGGCAGTATGCCGGGACTGACGTGACCATGTATGCCGTGGGGACGTGACATCGGTGCCTCACCGCGCACCATGGCTGGGTTGGTGCGTGTGGAGGCACCGGTGTCACGTCTCCGAACGAGAAGGCTGTGCTGTGGCACACTTATCACTAATTACCGCGAAGGGTGGTAAATAGTGATACAAAGCTCTGGTCCCGAGCCATGGCTGTGGGACGTCCTACTGGAGTTGCCAGTCAAGGTCGCGGCCGTGCGTGCTCCTGATGACCGCGCAGACCTCGAACTCACGGTGACTGCTGGTGACGGAGCGCAACGCACCGAGCGATACGACGTCAAGCACTTCACCGTGCTGAAGCCCTCGACTGTGCATGGCATGCCCCATGCCGCGGGACCAGTCCTCGTGGTGACGCGAAGGGTCAGCCCTGACTCCGTCGAGGCGTTACGCGTCGGCGGCCACTCATGGGTGAGCCTCCATCCCCTGCCCTCTGGACTACGCGGTGAACTACGCATCGGCGACCAGCTCCTCGAGCTGAAGCCGGCGCCCGCGCTCCACGCTGAAGCGGGACCTTCCCCGGGTCCTGGTCGGCCGGGAACCTCGACCGCGCAGGTCATGCAGGAACTGCTGTGGCGCGGCACTGTCACGCAGAGCGAGCTCACCTCGGCCACCGGCCTGAGCCAGGCACGCGTGTCGCAGGTGTTGAACAAGCTCGCGAAGCAACCGTGGCTGACAGCCGCGGGAGGACGCCCGGTTCGCTGGAGGGTCACGAACGTGAACGACCTCGTAGACCACTGGCTGACCATCTATCGACCAACCAAGAGCGTCGCGACGTTCTGGTACTCCTTGGAGAGTCTGCAGAACCAGGTGCAGGCAGCGATCAGGAGCGTTGGGCCGAGCGCCTGGGTCTCGGGGGGTATGGCGGCGGATGCGCTCGTGCCATGGAGCGTCCCCCAGTCGGCCCTCATCTACACCTCAAGCATGCAGGACCTCAGCCGGTCTGGACTCGTCCCAAGCCAGGTCGGAGAAGCCTCGCTGCAACTGGTCATCACCCAGGACCTCGCGGTGCCTCCATCAGACTCCGCGAAGCGAGTGATCAAAGCCTTGAGTTCGACGGAACCTGCCTTCCCTGTGGCCGATCCATTGGTTGTGCTGTGGGACCTCGACCGGTCACGCGACGTTGATGCCCACCAATCGGCTCAGCGGTTCCGGGAAGCACTTCTAGGTCATCTGGAAGCGGACCATGCGTCCTAGCAGGCCGGAGCCGGTCAGCCTGATCTCGGGCAGCGCGGCAGAGGACGCAAGCCACCGGACGGCTGTAGACATCGCCGTCGCCGCCACCCAAGCCAACCTGCCCTATCGGCTCATCGGCGGCCTCGCCGTATCCATCCTCCATGCCGCCTTCGGCTCGCCCGGTGAGGTCCCGCACCGTCTCACGGCCGACGCTGACCTGGGCGTCGACGATCAGATCCTCGTCGGCTCGGACGTCGGGCGAGTACTCGAAGAACTCGGCTACACACAAGTTGAGGGGAACAGGTTCATCCATGGCAGTGGCGTCAGCCAGCGGACGATCGATGTCCTGGTTCCGACG
>JAAYYA010000468.1 GCA_012515595.1 Actinomycetales bacterium | reverse complement strand
CGGGGCGGCGCAGTCAGCGCCCGGTGGGGTGGATTCTCGCCACGCGGTGCGCTCGGTGGGGTGGATTCTCGCCACGCGGTGCGCTCGGTGGGGTGGATTCTCGCCACGCGGTGCGCCCGGTCGTTGAGGGAAGGCTCAATCCGGGCGGCGCTGCAGCAGCGCCGTAGCCGCCCCGACCACGAGGACCGCGCCGGACAGCAGCAGCCCCGTGCCCAGGTCGGCGGTCACGTCGGAGACCCAGCCGGTCAGGGTGGGGCCGACCGTCTGGCCCAGGCCGAAGGCGATCGTGGCGAAGGCGATCCCGGCCGTCCAGTGGGGCTGCGGCAGCGACTCACGGACCGCGATGCTCACCGCCGTGACGACGGCCAGGAAGCTCCCGCCGACGACCGCCCCGGACAGGTAGGCCGCGACTGGCCCGCCGAGCAGCACGGGCAGGACGGTTCCGACCGCCAGCGCCGTCATCACCACGGCCATCCCGCGGGCGCCCCCGAGGCGCCCGAGCACCGGCCCCCAGGCAAGCCCGGACACCGCCGCGGCCACGCCGACCACCGCCCAGAAGCTGGCGATCAGCGGGCCGCTCATCCCCTGGTCGGTGAGGTACTGGCTGATGAAGGTCAGGTAGGCGATGTAGCCCAGGCCGAAGCAGGTGTAGGCCAGCACCGCCCACCCGATCCGCCGCCGGTCCCAACGGCTCGCGTGCTCCTCCGGCGGGGCGGGGTCGGCCACCCGCCGCGCGGCGAGGACCGCAGCCACGGACGCGACCACCCCGACGGCGGCCAGCGCGAGCCAGCCCTGCCGCCACCCCGCGCCGGCGGTGAGGTCCAGCACCCACGGCACCAGCAGCCCGGCCGCGACGATGCCGGCGCCGGCACCCCCGAAGTACACCCCGAGCAGCAGCGCCGCCCGTCCCGGCGTGCCACGGTGGCTGGCCTCGGCGACGAGCGCCGCGCCGAGGATGAAGGCCAGCGCCCCGGAGAGGCCGGCGACGAAGCGGATGGTGAGGAGCACGGCATACTGGCTGGTCAGCGCGGTGAGAGCGATGGCGAGGGTGGTGATCACCGTGCCCGCGACGAAGGCCCGCCGGGTGCCCCACGCCCGCGCCAGCGGCGTGGTGCCCACCGCGCCGACCAGGTAGCCGGCGGCGTTCGTGGTGTTCAGGGCGCCCGCGGCGGAGTAGGACCAGCCGAGGTCGGCGCTCATCGGCGGCAGCAGCAGGGCGTAGGCGAACCGGGCCAGACCGAGCGCCACGAGGGGGCCGGCCGCCAGCCCGACGGCCAGCAGGATCCGGCCGTTCCCGTCGTGGGAGGGGATCGAGTATGCCGGGCGCTCGCCTCCCCGCACACCCTCGCCCGTCATGGGGGCCAGTTCACCACAGCACCACCGGGCGGGTTGGCGGGTCCCGGCCCGGGGGAGTGCGAGGATCGGGTCATGTCGCGTCGCGTGCTCGCTCTGGCCGCTGCCGTCGTGCTGTCCGTGACGGCGGGGTGCACGGTCGAGGCAGAGACCGAGCCGACGACGGCGACGACTGCGGGCACGACGGAGGGGACCACGACCTCGGCACCCGGGACGGGTGCCGCACCGGACGGAACCACCGACACGGGTGCCGCGCCGGACGGGACCACCGACACCGGTGACGCGGCTGCGGGAGCCGGCCTGTCGGCATACGGCCTGGCCTTGCTGGCGGCACCGGCGGAGGCGACGCACCTGACCGTCACCGACTTCGACGCGGTCCGCGAGCGGCTCGGGGTACCCGACCTGACGTCAGAGGACATCATGACCGACCGGCTGGAGTTCTGGCGGTCGGCCGACGCGTCGAGCGTGCTGCTCACGGACGGGCTGCTGCGGGAGGAGAACAGTCGGTACGACGTGACCTACGACTTCACGCAGGACGACGTCGACGCCGAGGTGCGGTGGACCGGGCCGGACGGCGGCGGCCTCCTGCTGGTGCTGCGGCCCGATCTGGACCTCGACCTCGTGCAGGCGGCGATCGACGACGATGCGCCCGGCCTGGAGGGAGCGGTGCTCGACCGGGACACGGCGACGGTCAGTCAGGGTCTGGGCACGGGAGGTGTGTGGGCGACCAGCAGCCACAGCGCCGCGGCCCGGGTGGGTGACGTCCCCGCGGAGAGCCTCATCGTGCGCAACGGGTGCGTGCCGTTCAATGACGCGCTGGGGGCGGACGCCACCGTCGAGGACCAGGACGCGCTGCTGGCCGCGCACGATGTCGAGGGGCTGCTCGACGTCGAGGCGGTGGCGGTCGCGTTCACCGGGCTGGAGGCCACGGTCCGGCTGGCCTACCCGGTCGGCACCGCGCCGGCCGCGATCGAGGGCGACCTCGCCGCGCGCCTGGCGCTGGCTGAGGACTGGCCGGTCACGGAGAGCATCGGCTTCCGGGACGGGTTCGAGCGCGGGTCGGTGGCCGGGGTGGACGCTGAGATCGGGGAGCTGGAGTTCGCCGTGACGAGCCCGCTCGGTGCGGCCCTGCTGGCGCTCGCGGACCTGGTCCCGCTGGGCGTGTGCACCGACGTGGAGCTGCTGGCCGAGCCGACCGGGCTGTGAGGCGTGGCCGGGCCGGTGGGACGCCGGCTGGGTGTGCGCCGGCG
>JAAYYA010000467.1 GCA_012515595.1 Actinomycetales bacterium | reverse complement strand
TCCCTGGCCGACGTCGAGCCGGACCGGGCGATCCCGCTGGCGAACGGGACCTACGACCTACGCCTCCGGCAGCTGTTCGACCCCGCCGACCCGCCCGCGGAACCGACCTTCGAGATCGTCGTGTCCAGGGCCGCGGGGACCGGTGGGAGGACCCCGGTCTCGCAGGCGCTGTGGTGGAGCATGTGACACCTCGCCGAGAGGTTCTGTGACACATCTGCCGGTGGACCTGTGACAGATATCCCTGTGCCGTGGGGTCCTCCGCTTTCTACGCTTGCTGCGTGGGAAAACCACTGACGAAGAGGAATCACGACATGACACAGACAGCAGCAGCGGAGAGCGTGACCGGACACGACGGGAACGTCCTGCGCGTGGACGGGCTCGTGCGCCGGTTCGGCGACCTGACGGCGGTGGACGGTGTGTCGTTCACCATCGCGCAGGGCGAGACCTACGGCCTGCTCGGCCCCAACGGCGCCGGCAAGACGACCACGATCTCGATGATCGCGGGACTGATCGCCGCCGACGAGGGCACCGTGTCCGTCGTCGGTGAGGCGATGGGGCCGACCAAGATCGGTCCCAAGCGGCACCTCGGGCTGGTCCCCCAGGACCTGGCCATCTACCCCGACCTGAGCGCCCGGGAGAACCTCACCTTCTTCGGCCGGCTGCAGGGCATGGCGGGCGCCGAGCTGAAGGCGCGGGTCGCCGAGGTCCTCGAGCTCACCGGTCTTACCGACCGCGCGAAGGGCCCCACCAAGGACTTCTCCGGCGGCATGAAGCGCCGGCTCAACATCGGCATCGGCCTGCTGCACCGCCCGACCCTGCTGATCCTGGACGAGCCCACCGTGGGCGTGGACCCGCAGTCGCGCAACCAGATCCTGGAGTCGGTCGAGAACCTGTCCGGAGAGGGCATGGCCGTGCTCTACACGACCCACTACATGGAGGAGGCCGAGCGGCTCTGCGACCGCATCGGCATCATCGACTCGGGCACGCTGCAGGCCGAGGGCACCCGGGACGAGCTGATCCGGCTCATCGGCGGCGTCGACAACATCCAGCTGACCGGTTCCGGGGACACCGCCGCGGCCGCCGAGGCGATCCGGTCGATGCCGGCCGTCGCCCAGGTCAACGCCGAGCGTGGCCTGCTCCAGCTGACCGTGCACGACGCCCCGGCGGCCGTGGCCAGCATCGTCACCACCGCCACGGGCTCCGGCATGGAGCTCAGCGACGTGCAGATCAGCCGCCCGAACCTGGAGTCGGTCTTCCTGCACCTCACTGGCAAGGCGCTGAGGGACTGAGATGAGAAACCTGTTCACCCTGCTACGGACCGACCTGGTCCAACGACTGAGAGACAAGTCGGTCATCATCTTTGCCGTCATCGTGCCGCTGGCCCTGATGGGGGCGATGAACCTGGTGATGGGCGACGCCATGGACGGCGACCTGGAGACTGCGACCGTCGCGGTCTCAGCGCCCGCGGACGACCAGCTGGCCCAGACCCTGGTGGGTGTCCTGCCCGAGATCGGGCTGGACGTCGAGATCACCGAGACCGACGCCGACGACGCGCGAGCCCGGGCCGAGGCCGGCGACGCCAAGCTCGGCCTGGTGATCCCCGAAGGGTTCTCGAGCGCGCTGATGGCCGGCCAGCCGGCCGAGATCACCGCGATTCGCGGCGACGGCGCCGGCATCGAGTCCACCGTCGTGCTCTCGGTCATCCAGGGCTTCCTGGACCGGGCGGC
This sequence comes from Actinomycetales bacterium, assembly GCA_012515595.1. GTDB lineage: Bacteria > Actinomycetota > Actinomycetes > Actinomycetales > Dermatophilaceae > Ornithinicoccus. Next base: position 457 of record JAAYYA010000467.1, on the reverse strand, counting down.
GGCGAGCGCCGTCGCGACGACAGCCGGTGCGAACCTGGGGCTGGCACCAGCCCAGCTGGGCGGACTCGCCCAGCAGGTCGCGACCGGCGAGTCGGCGCTGACCCTGACCACCGGCGAGGCGTCGAACGAGCAGCTCGACCCCAAGGGCGCGCTGGTCGCCGGACAGGCCGGGCTCTTCCTAATGTTCACCGTGAGCTTCGGCGTCCTCGGCCTGCTGGCCGAGCGCGAGTTCGGCACCCTGGCCCGGCTGCGGTCGATGCCGATGAACCCCCAGCTCGTGGTGGTCTCCAAGGTGCTCAGCAGCTTCGTGCTGGGCGTGGTCGCCACGAGCATCCTGCTGACCGTCGGCGGCCGGCTCTTCGACGTCGACTTCGGGTCGCCGCTGCCGATCGGGGTGCTGATCGTCTCCGCCGTCATCGCGACGACCTCGCTGACCTTCATCGTGATCAAGCTCGCG
>JAAYYA010000466.1 GCA_012515595.1 Actinomycetales bacterium | reverse complement strand
GTGGTGATGGCCAGGCCGATGAGGAAGACCGGGTCGCGGCGCAGCCGTCGCCAAGCGCTGCGCCAGAGGCTGACGCCCTGCTCCTCGGAGAGGGCTCCGGCCTCGGCGAGGGAGTCGATGCGGGCCTTCTTGCGACCGCCGAGACCGTGCCGGAAGGCCTCGGCCCCTCCCACGGTGTTGCTCACGCTGCGTTCGGTCACCGGTGGCTCCTCACTTGGTCCGGACGCGCGGGTCGATCACCGCGTAGGCGATGTCGACGAGCAGGTTGACGATGATGTAGATCAGCGCGGCCATCATGATCAGCACCTGCAGCACCGGGTAGTCGCGGAGCTCGAAGCCGATGGCCAGGGCCTGGCCGATGCCCTGGAAGGCAAAGACCTTCTCGGTCAGGACCGCGCCGGCCAACAGCGCCCCGATCTGCAGACCGACGATCGTCACCACGGGGATCAGGGCGTTGCGCATGACGTGCCGTCCGCGGATGGTCTTGGCGTGCAGGCCCTTGGCACGGGCGGTGCGGACGTAGTCCTCGTCCATCACGTCGATGACCGCCGCGCGGGTGATGCGGAAGATGATCGCGAAGGGGATGGAGGCCAGTGCGATGGTGGGCAGGATGAGGTGCTTGAAGGCGTCCCAGGCCGCGTCCCACTCACGGGTGATCAGTCCGTCCAGGACGTACATGTTGGTGATGTGCGTGGCGTTGATGCCCACGGTCTGGCGGCCGGACGGGGGCAGCCAGCCGAGCTTCACCGCGAAGATGTACTTGAGCACGTAGGCCAGGAAGAAGACGGGCACGGCCACGCCGACCAGGGAGAAGATCACGCTGCCGGTGTCCAGGGGCCCCCCGCGGCGTCGCGCGGCGACGTAGCCCAGCGGGATCGCCAGGATGAGCGCCAGGGAGATGGCGAACAGGCTCAGCTCCAGCGTGGCGGGGAAGCGCTGGGTGAAGACGTCGAGTGCGGGCTCGCCGCGGTAGACGCCGTTGGAGATGCCGAAGTCCCCCTGCACGGCGCGGGACAGGAAGCGCCAGTACTGCACGTAGATCGGGTCGTCCAGGCCGAGCTGGGCCCGCAGCTGCGCGGCGGTCTCGGGGGTGCCGCGCTCGCCGAGCAGAGCGCTCACCACGCCGCCGGGCAGCGACCGGAGCCACGCGAACAGGAGGATGCTGAGCACGAAGAGCGCCAGCACCGCCTGCAAGACGCGGCGGATGATGAACTTCAGCACCTAGACCTCCTGGGGGCGCGGCTGTCCGGACATGATGACGGGCTGGGCCAGTGTGCAGCCCAGCCCGTCATCTGTGCTGTCCGCGTCAGGATAGACGCGGGAGCGGGCGGTGTCCTGTCACTCGGTGATCGTGACCGTCGAGAAGTCCTCGGCGGTCAGCGGGCTCTGGACCATGCCCTGGACGTTCGCCGCGACGACGAGCGCCGGCGGGCTGTGCGACAGCGGCAGGCCCGGCAGCCACTCGGGGCTCATGATGTTGGCGTTGAGCTCCTCGTAGAGCGCGGTGCGGGCCGCCTCGTCCGCCTCGGCGTCGGCCGCCGCGATCTGCGCCTGCAGGTCGTCGTGGAAGTCGTAGGCCGAGGTGCCGAACTGGTTGTCGTCACCACAGAAGAAGGCGCACAGGAAGTTGTCCGCCGAGTTCAGGTCACCGGTCCAGCCCAGGAAGAAGGCGGGGGCCCGGCTGGCCTGGGTGTCGTCGATGTAGCCACCGGCCCAGGGCTTGGTGACGGTCTCGACGGTGATGCCGGCCGCCTCCCAGTCCGCCTTGACCGCGTCGTAGATGCGCTGCGGGTCCGGCATGTAGGGACGGCTGACCTCGGAGGGGTACCACAGCTCGATGGTCAGGTCGGACTTGCCGGCCTGCTCCAGGAGGTCCTTGGCCTTCTCCACGTCGTACTCGTACGCCGGGATGTCGGCGTTCCAGCCGCTGACGGTGTCCGGCATGAACTGGGTCGCCACCGACGCACCGGCGGGCAGCTGGGAGGTGACCAGCTGCTCACGGTTGAGCGCGTGGTAGAGCGCCTGGCGGACCAGCGGGTCCTCCAGCTGCGGGTCGGCCACCGGGTTCAGCGCCAGGTAGAGGACGTTGAACGGGTCACGGATGAGGACCTGGTTGCCGGCGTCCTCCAGGGACTGCCAGTCGATCGGGTTTGGCAGGTCGTAGCCGTGGATGGTGCCGGCCTCGAGCTCCTGACGACGGGCGTTCTCGTCGGCGATGATCTTGAAGACGAGGGTGCCCACGCCAGCCGGGTCGCCCCAGTAGTCGTCGTTGCGGACGAGGGTCACGGTGCCGGCGGCGTTGTCGTAGGCCTCGAACTTGAACGGACCGGTGCCGGTCGGGTGCTCCCGGCCGTACTCCGGGAAGACGAACGCCTCACCCTCGAGGGCGATGTCGTTGGCGTTGAACTCCTCCATCGCGGTCGGGGACTGGATGGCGTAGGAGGACTGCGACAGGACCGCCGGGAACTTGCCGGTCACCCGGGTGACGGTCACCTGGGCGTTGTAGTCCTCGGTGGCCTCGCAACCGCCGTAGAGGGAGTCCTCGCCGAAGCCGAAGTCGTTGCCGAAGTAGTAGGCGCCCGAGGGGCTCATGCCCGCTTCGTTCTGGTCGAACCAGCGCTCGAAGTTGTCACAGACCGCCTGGGCGTCCAGGTCGGTGCCGTCGTGGAACTTCACACCCTCCTGGATGGTGAAGTCCCAGACCAGGCCGTCCTCGCTGGACCACTCGGTGGCCAGCTCGGGGACGAAGTCGGTGCCTCCGGGCTTGATGCCGATCAGGTTCTGGAAGATCTGGCGGGTGACGCGGAAGGTCTCGCCGTCGCTCGCGTAGAACGGGTCGAAGACCGTCGGGGCACCCGCGGCGCCGAAGATGAACGTGGCATCGGACGCGGCGGGGGCGTCGCCCTCGTCGTCGGTGGAGTCGGCGCCGTCACCGGCGTCCTCGCTGGCGGTGTCGTCGCCCCCGGTGTCGGGGTCGTCGCGCTCGGACGTGGCGCACGACGTCAGGACGAGCGCCAGAGCGGCCGTCCCGGCGATAGCCGCCATCTTGCGGATAGTCATTCTGCCTCCTCGTGAGGCCGCCGGAGGGAACCCGGGGCCGGATCGCAATGGCCCAAAGGTAGGCGCACGACGCACCGAGTGGAAGCCGGGGACGCGGATCGATGCAGAACCTTGACCGAATCGATGCAAGAAGGCTGTCGCCGTAGCGTGTCCGACGTGACCGAACGACTCGTGGTGGCCGCGGCCCTGGTGGACGACCTAGCGCGTCCGACCCGGCTGCTGGCGGCCCGCCGGTCGGCGCCGGCGGCGCTGGCTGGCCGGTGGGAGTTCCCCGGCGGCAAGGTCGAGCCCGGGGAGGAACCGCTCGCCGCGCTCCACCGGGAGCTGCACGAGGAGCTGGGGATCGGCATACGGCCCGGTGCCCAGATCACCGGCCCGCAGGCGGGACGGTGGCCGCTGACCGTCCCCGGGTTCACCCTTGCGCTCTGGTGGGCGCTGCCGCTGGCCGAGCCGCGGCCGCTGGAGGACCATGACCGGCTCCGGTGGCTGCGCAGGCACGAGCTCGAGGACGTGCCGTGGCTGGAGAGCAACGCCCCCATGGTGGCCGCGATCAGGGTCGCCCTGGCCGACGTGTCCTGAGCAGGGCCCGCGGGATGAGAAAATCGTCCCCATGCCTTTGAAGAGTCGCGACGACATCCGGAACGTCGCCATCGTTGCCCACGTCGACCACGGCAAGACCACGCTGGTCGACGCCATGCTGTGGCAGGCCGGTGCCTTCACGGGGCACGACGCCGAGACCCACACCGTCGAGCGGGTGATGGACAGCGGTGACCTGGAGCGAGAGAAGGGCATCACGATCCTGGCCAAGAACACCGCGGTGCACTACCGCGGCCCCGCAGCCCAGGAGCGCGGGCTGGCCGACGGCGTCACCATCAACATCATCGACACCCCCGGGCACGCCGACTTCGGCGGGGAGGTCGAGCGCGGCCTGTCCATGGTCGACGGCGTCGTCCTGCTCGTCGACGCCTCCGAGGGCCCGCTGCCGCAGACCCGGTTCGTGCTGCGCAAGGCGCTGGCCGCCCAGATGCCGGTCATCCTGTGCATCAACAAGGTGGACCGGCCCGACTCGCGCATCGAGGCGGTGACCGAGGAGGTCTACGAGCTGTTCATGGACCTGCTGGACGACGCCGACCACAACGCCGCCGCGCTGGAGTTCCCCATCGTCTACGCCTCGGCCAAGGCCGGCCGGGCCAGCCTGGAGCAGCCGGCCGACGGCGCGATGCCGGTCAACGGCGACCTGGAGGCCCTGTTCCGCACCATCCTGGACACCATCCCCGCGCCCTCGTATGACGACGAGGTCCCGTTGCAGGCGCACGTCACCAACCTCGACTCCTCCCCGTTCCTGGGGCGCCTGGCGCTGTGCCGCGTGCGCTCCGGCACCATCACCAAGGGCCAGCAGGTGGCCTGGTGCCGCAGCGACGGCTCGATCCAGAAGGTGAAGATCACCGAGCTGCTGCTCACCGAGGCCCTGGAGCGGGTGCCCGCGACCAGCGCCGGCCCCGGCGACATCATCGCCATCGCCGGCATCCCCGAGATCACCATCGGGGAGACCCTGGCGGACGTGGACGACCCCCGCCCCCTGCCGCTGATCACGGTGGACGAGCCGGCGATCAGTATGACGATCGGCACCAACACCTCCCCGCTCGCCGGGCGGGTCAAGGGGGCCAAGGTCACCGCCCGCCTGGTCAAGGACCGGCTCGACAAGGAGCTGGTCGGCAACGTGTCCCTGCGGGTCCTGCCGACCGAGCGGCCCGACGCGTGGGAGGTGCAGGGCCGCGGCGAGCTGGCGCTGGCCATCCTCGTGGAGCAGATGCGCCGGGAGGGCTACGAGCTGACCGTCGGCAAGCCGCAGGTGGTCACCAAGGAGATCGACGGCACGCTGCACGAGCCGGTCGAGCGCCTCACCATCGACGCGCCGGAGGAGTTCCTGGGCACGATCACCCAGGTGCTGGCGGCGCGCAAGGGCCGGATGGAGCAGATGTCCAACCACGGCACCGGCTGGATCCGGATGGAGTTCGTCGTGCCGGCCCGCGGCCTGATCGGCTTCCGCACCGAGTTCATGACCGAGACCCGCGGCACCGGCATCGCCAACCACGTCTTCGACGGCTACTCGCCCTGGTACGGCGAGATCCGCACCCGGCAGACCGGCTCCCTGGTGTCGGACCGTGCGGGCGTGGCCACGACCTACGCGATGTTCAACCTGCAGGAGCGCGGCTCGATGTTCCTCGAGCCGACCACCGAGGTCTACGAGGGCATGATCGTCGGGGAGAACTCCCGCGCCGACGACATGGACGTCAACATCACCAAGGAGCGCAAGCTCACCAACGTGCGCTCCTCCACCTCCGAGGTGCTGGAGCGGCTCATCCCGCCGCGCCGGCTCTCGCTCGAGCAGTCGCTGGAGTTCTGCCGCGAGGACGAGTGCGTCGAGGTGACCCCGGAGGCCGTGCGCATCCGCAAGGTCGTGCTGGACCAGTCGCTGCGGGCCCGGGCCGCGGCGCGCGCCAAGAACCGTGACTGACCGGCCGACTCTCTGCGAGGCCCTGGCAGACCGCGGCGACCGCCGGCTCCGGGTCGTGGCGGTCCATGCCCACCCCGACGACGAGACGCTGGCCACCGGGGTCGCCCTGGCCCACCACGTGGCCCGCGGCGACGTCGTGCACGTCATCACCTGCACCCTCGGCGAGGAGGGCGAGGTGATCCCCGCCGACCTGGCGCACTTGGAAGGAGACCCGGCCCTCGGTCCGCACCGGGCGGGGGAGCTGGACCGGGCGATGGCCGCGCTCGGCGTCGACCACGACTACCTGGGCGCCGGGACCAGCCGCCTCACCAAGCCCCGGTGGCGCGACAGCGGGATGGCGGGCTCCGAGGCGGCCGCCCACCCCCGGGCCTTCGCGGGTGCCCCCGTCGCAGAGGCGGCGGACCTGCTTGCCGAGCGCCTCGGCATACTGCTCCCTGATCTGGTCCTGACCTACGACGCTCAGGGCGGCTACGGCCACCCGGACCACATCCAGACCCACCGGGTGACCGTCGCGGCCGTCGCTTCCCTCCCCGAGGCGGTGCGGCCCAGGCTGTATGCCGTGCTGACCCCGCTGTCGTGGGCGCGGGAGGACCGCGCGTGGCTGGCCGAGCGGGTGCCCGCCGGCAACGGACTGACCGTGCCGGGGCCCGACGACCCGTTCCCGCCGTCCGTGGTGGACGACGCCGTGGTCACCCACGCGATCGTGGACCCCTCGGTGGTGGCGGACCAGGTCAGGGCGCTGCGCGAGCACCCGACCCAGGTGACGGTGATGGACGACGCCTCCGCTCCCTACTACGCCCTGTCCAACGACATCGCGGCGCGGCTGGCGGGGCGCGAGGGCTACGCGGAGATCGACCCGGGGACCGGCGACCTGCTGCGGTGAGGCACGATGGGACGGTCGCGGTGAGAGGAGCCGGAGTGGTGGAGGACGCGGGTGCCGAGCCGGTGCCTGTCGACCCCGCGCCCGGCGCCGCGCCCGTCGACCAGGAGGCCTACCGGCGGGCGATCGGTCGCTTCGCCACGGGGGTGACGGTCGCGACGACCT
>JAAYYA010000465.1 GCA_012515595.1 Actinomycetales bacterium | reverse complement strand
GACGCGGGTCGTCTGCTGGCCAACCACGCCACCGCCCTCGGGATCGGGCAGCGGCTCCAGGAGCTCCTGGGTCGCGACCTGGACCTCATCGACCTCGGTGGTGGCCTCGGCATCCCGTATGCCGTGGGCTCCCCCGAGCTGGACATCCTCACGCTGGGCGCCGGGCTGGCCGAGCTGCTGGAGGCCAACCCCTGGTTCACCGGCACTATCGTGCTGGAACCGGGGCGGTGGGTCTCCGGCCCGACCGGGGTCTACCTGACCCGGGTGGTCCGGGTGAAGGAGAGCCGCGGCGCGACCTTCGCCATCCTGCAGGGCGGCATCAACCACCTGCTGCGCCCGCTGATGACCGGCCAGTCCTTCCCGGTGCACGCGGTGCCGGACCGGAGCCTGCCCGAGCCGACCGACGACGACGGTGAGCCGGGTCCGCACGGTGAGCGCACGACATACACCCTGGCCGGTCCCCTGTGCACCTCGCTGGACCGGGTCGGCACGGCCGACCTAGGGCCGCTGCGCCCCGGTGACCTGCTGGTCTTCGGTCAGGCCGGCGCCTACGGCTTCACCCAGGCGATGACCAACTTCCTGAGCCACCCGGTGCCCGAGCAGCTGTGGCTGGGCGGGACCGTGGCAGCCGGCGCGCCCTGACCCGGGTCGGGCCGGCCAGAGCCGGTCGTGTCAGCACGGGAGCGGGTCCCGATGAGAATCAGGCTGTCGTGCAGTCTCCTTGTCGGGACTCGTGGCGGACCAGGCGTCGCGGGCGGACGAAGGGACGTGGGTGTGACTGACCGAGTCGCGGTGTGGCGGGCCGTGCACGAGGAACGCCGCCGGCTGATCCGGGACCTGACGGGACTTGCGCCCGACCAGTGGCGGACGCCCTCGCTGTGCCCGGGGTGGTCGGTGCACGACGTCCTCGCGCACCTCATCGACGCGGCGACCACGACCCGGCTCGGCTTCGCCCGCCAGCTGCTCGCCGCGCGCTTCGACTTCGACCGTGCGAACGAGCACGGCGTGCTCCGGCACCGGGCCGATGATCCGGCCGCGACGCTCGAGGCGTTCGGGGCGGTCGTTGACCGCACGGACACGCCTCCGGGTCCCCTCGCCACCCGCCTGGTCGAGGCGTTCGTGCACGGCGAGGACGTGCGCCGCCCGCTGGGGACCACGGGCGACTACCCGCGCGAGCACGTGATGACGGCGTTGGCGTACGTCGCGCGCACGAGCCCCGGCTTCGGCGGGGGCAGGGAGCGGGTCCATGGCCTGCGGCTCAGCCCGGTCGACGCCGACGGCCACCTCGGTGACGGTCCGGAGGTCCGGGGCACGGCTCTCGCGCTGCTCCTCGCCGCGTCCGGGCGGCCGCTCGACGAGCACGAGCTCACCGGCCCCGGCGCCCAGATCCTCCTCGCGCGGGCCTGACACGGTCGGACTCTCACCGTGGCTGGTCAGGACGGTGGCGGCTGCCCCCCGACCTGAGGTCGCGACCCCTTGTGCGAATGCGGTGGGTGCGGGACCCTGTCGGCACCCCTGTGGCAGAGGAGATCCCGTGAGCAAGCCGAAGCAGCCAGAGAAGGCACCGCCAGACCCCGAACCGCGCGACATCCACATCGAGGGCGGGACGGTCTGGATGTGGGCTCCGGCCGCCAAGGCGGACGAGGAAGGCATCTGGATCGCGCTCCCGCGCATCTCGGCCGGGGCGACGGGAGGAGGTCGCGTGGAGCCGATCACGAGCGCGGCCAAGGTCAAGGACGGAGTCCTCGGTCACCCCACGCACCAGGTCGGGATCACCCGTCCCGGGGAGAAGTACCGCCATGGCGGATGAGGGCGGCAGCGGCCCGCTCGGCATGCTCGACCCGGTCATCTCCTCGTGGGACGAGGCGATCGGGGCGGTCCGCACACGCGCCAAGTGGCTGCTGGCCGGCATCGGCGCGGTCGCCGCGCTGCTCTTCGGCACCGCACCACTGGTGACGCGCCCCACGCTGAGCTGGTCGGAGGACACCCTGCAGCTGCTGGTGGCGATCCTCGTCGCGGCGCTCGGGCTGGGTCTGCTGGCGATCGTCGCCAAGCAGGTCGCGGACGTCTTCAAGCCGGTGACGTCCTCGCTGGCGGAGCTGGACGAGGTGACCCGTGAGGACCTCGAGAAGAACCGGGAGGAGTATCTCGGGCCGCGGGACGACGGCAGCCCCGCGCAGGACCAGCTCCGCGAGGCGAACCGGCGGGTCCTCGCACTCGAGCGTGCCCTCACCGGCGCCCGGGGGACCGAGAAGGTCCTCGTCGAGGGGGCGCTGCGCGAGGCCAAGGCCTACCAGTCCGACATCACCGCGGGCGTGGAGGCGCTGCTGGAGTTCGACCGCTACAACAAGGTCGTGCGGAACAGATCACTGTCGGACAGGAGCTTCTTCCTGGCCTTCGGAGCGGTCCTCGCCGGGATCGTCTTCCAGCTGACCCTGACCCACGCGCCGGCCGACGAGGAGGCGGGCGACGGCGGGGCCGGGGGCCCGGCGCCGACGGTGGCGCTGCTGACCCACCCGGCGGACGACGCCGAGGCCCGGGCGGTGTGGGAGGCCCTCGACCTGCCCGCCTGCACGAGCGGCGAGGACGACACGGTCGTGGTCCTGGTCACCGGCGGTTCGGGGAGCGTGGACGCGCCCTACCAGGTGCAGACGATCCCCGAGGCCGCGCAGTCACCGGACTGCCCCCGGCTGAGCTTCACGGTGGTGTCCTCCCTGATCACCGTCACCCCGGTGCCGGAGAAGGTCACCGTCGAGTGGCCCACGGACGCACCTGAGGAGACGCCGACCGAATGACGAACGACCGCTGGGGCCGCGGACGACCCGCTAGTGTCAACCCGTGCGCGCGTTCACCTGGGTCGGGGTCGGGTTCCTGGTGGGCGCCTTCCTGCACCCCGTGGGCTACTTCCTGGTCGCCTGGGGAGCCTGGACCCTGAGGAGCCGGAGCCGGCTGGCGCTCTGGCTGGTCGGCGCCGCGCTCTGCGCGGGGCTGGGACAGCTGGACACCTGGGGCACCGCGGCCGGGGCACCCTGGTCCGTCGGCGCGGTCGCGGGCCTCGTCAGCGAAGTCCTCGCGTGCACGATCCTGATCCAGCTCGCGACCGACAGGACAACGCAGTCGCGGGGCCGTCTTCTCCGCCTTGCGCTCGTTGTGTCCTACGTGGCGTGTGCTATTGCCTGGGCGCCCACCGGTGGGCACTTGGGCGAGATGCGACTCCTGGACGCTGCGATCTTCCTGACTCTCATGATCAACATGTGCCTGACGGTGCTCCTCGGGGGGCTCCTGATCCCGCACCGGCTGCCCGTCGACGGCCGCGACGGTGCGGACTCAGCCCAGGCAGGTGCCGGTGTAGAAGTCGGCCAGCGACTCTCCCGCGGCTGAGACCTCCGGCGAGCTCCCCTTGGCGAGCACCGCGTTGGGGTCGCTGTCGAGGGTCTGGGCCGCGGTCTCGAGGTATCCCTTCCACGTGAAGAAGTCGCTCTTGAGGTCCTCGGGCACGTGCTCCTCGGCCGAGGTGACCAGGTCAAGGCGGGCCTGGGCATCGGCGGCGGAGTTCATCCCGGGGATGAGCGGCGCGAACGCGGTCGCCGCGGTGGCGGAGTCATCGGTGAGAACCGAGCAGAACTCGTCTCCGCCGCCCGAACCACAGGCGCTGAGTGCGAGCACTGCACTTGCGGTGAGGATGAGGAACGGTGAACGTCGCATGGGGATCTCCGGGATCGGGGAACTGACCGCGTCGAGTGTAACGACCGGCTCAGTGTCCCTGGTCCGTGTCACCGCGCGAGCAGCATCGTCACGAACCCCATCGACCGGCGTCGTCCCCGCAGCCAGGCCGACCACTCCCGGTCGACCTCGGCGCGCACCGGGTGGTCGGGATGGTCCACGAGCCACCCCTCCCGCTCCCGCAGGTGCCCGACCTCGAAGGCGTCGAACTCGGTCGGCGTCGAGTCGTGCAGGTCCAGGATCCGCCAGCCCGCGCCGTGGATCAGCTCGACCAGGTCGGGCAGCAGCAGGCAGTCGTCGATGCTCGCGCCCTCCCACATGAGCGCGAGCTCCTCGGCCGTCGGCAGGCTCCGCCAGTACTCCAGCCCGAACAGCAACCGCCCGCCGGGATGGAGCCGGTCGGCGAGCGCGGCCAGCGCCTCCTCGACCGTGCCGAACGCCTGGAACGCCCCGATGCTCACCAGCAGGTCGGCCGCCTCCGTGAGGTCGGAGCTCGATCCCTCGACGAACCCGGCCCGGTCCGCCAGCCCGCGCGAGGCGGCCGCGGCACGGGCCCGTTCGATGTCGGGACCATGCACGTCGACCCCGGTCCCCCGTGCTCCCGGAACAGCAGCCAGTATGTCGAGGAGCAGGGTCCCCCATCCGCACCCGTGGTCGATGATCACCTCGGGCGCGTGGGCTGTGGCCGCGACCACCAGTCGGGCGGCGCTTTCCGACGACAGGGGCGCGTTGAACGTCAGGTGGGCGCCGGATCCCGGCGGTGGCGGCTCCTGGGTCATGCCGCCAGATTCTCCCTTGTCGCGACCCCACCACGGTCGTAGCCTTCGACTGAGCGCTCGACTCGTCTCAGGAGCGGAGGAATCCCATGCCCAGCGACGCACAGGCCACACCACCCGAGGACGCCCAGCGGGACAGGGTCGCCGAGTTCCACCGGCTGCACGAGTCGGGCACGTTCGTCATGCCGAACCCCTGGGACGCGGGCAGCGCCGTGGTCATGGAGCAGCTGGGCTTCCCGGCCCTGGCCTCGACCAGCGCCGGAGCCGCCTGGACCGTGGGCCGGCCCGACAACGGCCTCACCCTGCAACTCGCGCTGGACCACCTCCGGACCCTGACCGCGGTGGTCAGCGTGCCGGTGAACGCCGACTTCGAGGGCGGCTACGCCGTCGATCCCGAGGGGGTCCACTCGAACGTCACGCTCGCGACCGACACGGGGGTGGCCGGCCTCTCGATCGAGGACTCCAGCCGCGACCCGGACGAGCCGCTCTTCGACTTCGACCTCGCCGTGGAGCGGGTGGCCGCGGCCCGTCAGGCCATCGACGACAGCGGGACCGGCGTCCTGCTGACCGCCCGGACCGAGGGCTTCGTCGTGGGGCGACCCGACCTCGACGAGACGGTGCGCCGACTCCAGGCGTTCGCGGAAGCGGGTGCCGACTGCCTCTACGCCCCGCGCCTCGGCACCGTCGAGCAGATCACCGCGGTCCTCGACGCCGCGGGACCGAAACCGGTGAACCTGCTGATCAACGCCCCGTTCATCACCGTCGCCGAGGCGGCCTCGCTCGGGGTCCGGCGGATCAGCGTCGGCGGGACGATGTCCCGGGTGGCCTGGGGCGGCTGGCTCGACGCCGCGCGGGAGATCGCGCAGGACGGGACGTTCACCCACTTCCAGGACCTGCCCGACGTCGACGGGCTGCTCCGCGCG
>JAAYYA010000464.1 GCA_012515595.1 Actinomycetales bacterium | reverse complement strand
GACCACCCGGCGTGGACCGTCACCGTCGGCGACCTCGCGGAGATGCTGCCGCAGACCGTCGAGCCGGGCACCATCGACCGGGTGGTGCTGGACATGCTGGCGCCCTGGGACTGCCTGGAGGTGGTCGGTGAGGCCCTGGCCCCGGGTGGCGTGCTGATCTGTTACGTCGCCACCGCGACCCAGCTCTCCCGGGTGGCCGAGGCGGCCCGCGACGCGGGCGGATGGACCGAGCCGCAGGCCTGGGAGTCCATGGTCCGCGGTTGGCACCTCGAGGGGCTGTCCGTGCGCCCGGAGCACCGCATGCACGGGCACACCGGCTTCCTGCTCACCACGCGGCGGCTCGCGCCCGGTGCCACAGCACCGACGCGCCGCACCAGGCCGGCCCACGGCGCCTACGGCGAGGACTACACGCCGCCCGCCGAGGAGTGGACCCCCGAGGACGTGGGGGAGCGCGTCATCTCCGACAAGCGGGTCCGCCGCACGCTGCGCGACCTCGACCGCGACGTCGAGCGGACCTCCGACGCACGGGCTGGGGATGAACGCGGAGATCTGCCTCCCGGCGATTAGGCTGGAGTGACCCCACGCAGAGGAGTCACCGTGACCGAGGAGCCCCAGGACCGTCCCGCCGTCGCCGGGCACGCCCGCGTCCGTCTGCTCGAGCAGCGCATCCTGCACCTGGAGACCCGGCTGGGCAACGTCACCGGGCAGAACGACAAGCTCACCGACACGCTGCGCCAGGCACGCGCCCAGATCGTCCGGCTCCGCGAGGACCTAGACTCGATGGGCGAGCCCCCGCTGAGCTATGCCACCGTCCTGCAGCGGCACGACGACAACCGGGTCGAGATCTCCTTCGCGGGTCGCAAGATCCAGGTGCGCGCCATCTCCGACGTGCCCGTCGAGGAGCTCACGGCGGGTCGCGAGGTGCTCCTCAACGAGGCGCAGACCATCGTCGGCGTGGCCGACTTCGAGCGCACCGGTGAGGTCGTCACGGTCAAGGAGCTGCTCGAGGACGGGCGGATCCTGGTCCTGGTGCGCGGTGACGAGGAGCGAGTATGCCGTGCGGCCGGCTCCCTGCAGCCGCCCTTCCGGGTGGGTGACGGGCTGCTGATGGATGGCCGGGCCGGCTTCGTCTACGAGCGGATCCAGATGTCCGAGGTCAGTGACCTGGTGCTGGAGGAGGTGCCGGACATCTCCTACGAGGACATCGGTGGGCTGGCCCGGCAGATCGAGATGATCAAGGACTCGGTCGAGCTGCCGTTCCTGCACACCGAGCTCTACGAGGAGCACCAGCTGCGCCCGCCCAAGGGGGTCCTGCTCTACGGCCCGCCCGGGTGCGGCAAGACCCTGATCGCCAAGGCCGTCGCCGCCTCGCTGGCCCGGCACTCCGCCGAGCGCGCGGGGCGCAAGGACGCCAGCAGCTACTTCCTGAACATCAAGGGCCCCGAGCTGCTCAACAAGTACGTCGGGGAGACCGAGCGCCACATCCGCCTCGTCTTTCAGCGGGCTCGTGAGAAGGCCAGCGAGGGCACGCCGGTCATCGTGTTCTTCGACGAGATGGACTCCCTGTTCCGCACCCGCGGCTCAGGAGTCTCCTCCGACGTGGAGAACACGATCGTTCCGCAGCTGCTCAGCGAGATCGACGGCGTCGAGCTCCTGGAGAACGTGCTGGTGATCGGTGCCTCCAACCGTGAGGACATGATCGACCCGGCGATCCTGCGGCCGGGCCGCCTCGACGTGAAGATCAAGATCGAGCGCCCCGACGCCGAGTCGGCACGCGACATCTTCACCAAGTACCTCGTTCCCGACCTGCCGCTGCACGCCGACGACCTGGGCGAGTTCGGCGGTGACCGGCAGGCCTGCGTCGACGGGATGATCCGGGCGGCCGTCGAGCGG
>JAAYYA010000463.1 GCA_012515595.1 Actinomycetales bacterium | reverse complement strand
TTTGCGCACGACGTGGGTCATCGCGTCCACGTCGGTGACCGACCCGACCTGCTCGTAGTGGCCCATCCACGACTTGAGCTCGTCGTCGAGGTACTCCACCGGGGTCTCCCCTACCCCGAGCACGTTGGCGCCCGCCTCGGCCAGGCCCCGCACGAACTCTCGCTGGTTGCGTGGGAAGTGTGGCTCCACGAAGACGATGTTCACGAGTCGAGCCTGCCACAGATCGCGAGGTGGGAACACACCGACCGAGCGCGTCGTGTTGCGCTCCCAGGGGGCACCGGGCGCACCGGGTTGCGTCCCCAGGGGGCACCGGGCGCACTGGGTTGCGTCCCCAGGGGGCACCGGGCGCACCGGGTTGCGTCCCCAGGGGGCACCGAGCGCACCGTGTTGCGTTCTCGGCCCCGACCGGACGCACGGCGTACGAGCAGGTGACCACACGGCATACGGCTTGACGAACCCACCCGGCACAGGTTCGTCACCCTCCCGTGCGCTCGGTCACCTCTCAGAGCGCAACGCCATGCGCTCGGTGGGGTGTGGGAGCGACGCGCCATGCGCTCGGTGGTGGGAGCGACGCGCCACGCGCTCGGTGGGGTGTGGGAGCGACGCACCACGCGCTCGGTGGGGTGTGGGAGCGACGCGCGGTGCGCTCGGTCACTTCTGGCTATTGTCGGGACATGGACCTGCTGGGCCCGCTCACCGCTGAGCTGGACGAGTTGCTCGCGGGCGCCGACGCGGCGCTGGCGCGGCACTACCCGGGCGAGCGCGCGGGGCGGCAGCCGGTGCACGCCCTCTACCTCCCGGCGGACCGCTTCCACGCGGAGGTCGTCCGCGGCCTGGGGGACGAGGCGGTGCGCGTCGTCCGCGAGCACGAGGCGGAGCTGCTCGGGCTGATCGACGAGGACACCGGGCTGCTCGCGCGGGTGCGCGCCAAGCTCGACACCGAGCCGGTCGAGGATCTGCGGATCGACTTCGAGGACGGCTACGGCCTACGACCCGACGAGGAGGAGGACGCCGCGGCGCGGGACGCCGGCCGAGCCCTGGCGACACTGCTGGAAGACCCCGCGGCCCCGCCCTTCACTGGTCTGCGGATCCGCAGCTTCGAGCCCGCCACCCGCGCCCGCGGGGTCCGCACCCTCGTCCTCTTCCTGGAGGCCCTCGGCCGGGTGCCGGACGGCTTCGTCATCACCCTCCCCAAGGTCACCGCCGTCGACCAGGTCGTGGGCCTGGCGCACGCCTGCGAGCGCCTCGAGCGGCACCTCGACGGGCGGCTGCAGTTCGAGATCCAGGTCGAGACGCCGCAGTCGGTGCTCGACCACGAGGGACGGGTGCTGCTGTCGCCGATGATCACGGCGGCCGACGGGAGGCTGACCGGGTTCCACTACGGCACCTACGACTACAGCGCCGCCTGCGGGATCGCCGCCGGCCAGCAGGCCCTCGACCACCCCGCGGCCGACCACGCCAAGGCCGTGATGCAGGTCGCGGCCGCCGGCACCGGCGTCCGACTCTCGGACGGGTCCACCAACAAGCTGCCGGTCGGCGACCAGCTCGTGCCCGGGTGGGCGGAGCACCTGCGCCTGGTCCGGCGGTCGCTGGAGCGCGGCTTCTACCAGGGGTGGGACCTGCACCCGGCGCAGCTGCCGACCCGCTACGCCGCGACCTACCGGTTCTACCGCGAGGGGTTCGCCGAGGCCGCCGACCGCCTGCGCGCCTACGTCACCAAGCAGGAGTCCGCGACCCTCGACGAGCCGGCGACCGCACGGGCGCTGTCGGACTTCGTGGCCCGGGGGCTGGACTGCGGTGCGCTGGAGGAGTCCGAGGTGGTCGAGGCCACCGGTCTGCAGACCGAGACGCTCTGGGCGATGGCCCGGCGTCCCGCGAGAGGAGCATGAGCATGGGCATCCGCCTGGGAGCCAACCAATACGGCAAGGCCGAGAGCCGCGTCGTGCGCATCGTCCGCGACACCGCGCGCCACGAGATCCGCGACCTCAACGTCTCCACCTCGCTGCGCGGCGACTTCGAGGCCGCGCACGTGGACGGCGACCAGGCCGCGGTGCTGCCCACCGACAGCCAGAAGAACACCGCCTTCTCCTACGCCAAGGAGCACGGGGTCGACTCCATCGAGGACTACGCCCTCGCCCTCGGCCAGCGCCTCCTGGAGGCCGCGCCCACGGCCACCGGCTGCCTGACCCGGGTCGAGGAGTACGCCTGGGACCGGATCCCCGTTGACGGCACCGGGCACGACCATGCGTTCGTCCGCCGCGGCGGTGAGGTGCGCACCGCCGAGGTCGACCGGACGGGCGACGGCGTGGAGGTCGTTTCCGGCCTGACCGACCTCATCGTGCTGAAGTCCACCGGCTCGGAGTTCCGCGGCTACCTCAAGGACCGCTACACCACGCTCCCGGAGACCGACGACCGCATCCTGGCCACCTCGCTCACCGCCACCTGGCGCTGGACCGGCACCGAGGTCGACTGGAACGGCACCTACGCCCAGGTCCGCGGGACGCTCCTGCAGACCTTCGCCACGACATACAGCAGGGCCCTGCAGGAGACGCTGTGGCTGATGGGCCGCGCGGTCCTCGAGCAGCAGCCGGCGATCGCGGAGATCTCCTTCGCCGCCCCCAACAAGCACCACCTGCTCGTCGACCTCTCGCCGTTCGGCGTGGCCAACGAGGGGGAGGTCTTCGTCGCCGCCGACCGCCCCTACGGACTCATCGAGGCGACCGTCACCCGGGACGACGAGTGACCGACCCCGCCCGTGCCTTCGACGAGCTGGCTGACGAGGAGGCCCGGGCTAGGCTGCTGACCTGCCTGGACGTCCCCCGCTGGGCCGAGCAGGTGGTCGCCGGGAGGCCGTATGCCGACTGGTCCCGTCTCGAGGCCGCCATGCGGTCCGCGGCGCTCACCATCACCGACGAGGAGCTCGCCGGGGCGCTCGCCCGGCACCCCCGCATCGGGGAGCGGGCCGACGCCGTGCGCCACGAGGCCGCCCACTCCGAGCGGGAGCAGGCCGGCGTCGACCGGGCCGACGAGGACCTCGCCGCCGCGCTGCTCGAGGGCAACCGGGCCTACGAGGAGCGCTTCGGCCAGGTCTTCATCATCCGCGCGGCCGGCCGGGACGGGCCGGAGATCCTCGACCAGCTGCGGCGCCGGCTCGGGCACACCGGCGAGCAGGAGCGCACCGAGACCGTCGAGCAGCTGCTGCAGATCGCGCTGCTGCGCGCGAAGTCCCCGAACTGATGCCCGAACCAATGTCCCCGAACCAATGTCCCGGAACAGATGAGGAGGTCCTGAGCTGATGGCAACCCTGAGCACCCACATCCTCGACACCGCCGAGGGGCGACCGGCCCGCGGTGTCACCGTCACGCTGCTCGACGCGGACGGCGCCACGCTCGCCGAG
>JAAYYA010000065.1 GCA_012515595.1 Actinomycetales bacterium | reverse complement strand
TTCGGGATCCGGCTGCCGATGAAGGCCCCACCGAGCGACCCCACGAACGCGAAGGCGGCCAGCGGAAGCGCCGTCGACAGGTCGGGCCGGACCCGCCGCAGGTAGGTGATGGAGCTGGTCGTCGTCCCGCAGATCGAGCCCAGCTTGTTGGTCGCCAGGATCTGCACCGGGGTGGCGCCGGGGAAGCCGAGCAACAGCGCGGGCAGCTGGATCAGGCCGCCACCCCCGACGACCGCGTCGATCCACCCGGCGGTGAGGCCGGCCAGCCCCATGAGGACGAAGACCCAGACCGAGGGGTCATCCACCGGCGTGCCGGTTCCACCCGTGCACGATCCCGGCCACCTCGGCCAGGGACTGCGCGACCGCGTCGGGACGGGCGTCGACCGCAACCCGCTGCGCCGTGGGGATGTCGCTGTGCGGCACCAGCACGGCCCGCATCCCCACCTGCTGGGGCCCGTGCACGTCCTCGAACACCCGGTCGCCGACGTAGACGCAGTCGGCCGGGTCGGTGTCGACCGCCTCGGCGGCCGCCCGGAACGCCTCGGGGTGCGGCTTCGTCCACGGGATCTCGCTGCTGTAGACGTCGCCGTCGATCAGCGGCAGCACCCCGTCCCGGTCAAAGATCGCCCGGTGGTGCTCCCGCGACCAGATCGTGTTGGACAGCACTCCGACCCGGATCCCCTGCTCGCGCAACGACTCCCAGAGCGGGCGCACGTGCGGGTCGGTGTAGGTGTGCGGCTCCCAGAACCGGTCATAGGCGCTGCGCGCCCGGGAGTATGCCGGGTGCCCGGTCCCGTAGCCCAGCTCCTCCAGCAGCTCCTCCACGCGGGCGCTGACGTGCTCCTCGCGAGCCTGGCGCCAGAGCACCTCCTCCGCCGCCAGGATCCGGCCCGACAGCTCGGCCGCCTCCGCGTCCGAGGTGGTCACCTCGGTCGCGAAGGCGACCCACTGCGCGGTGTAGTCGAAGCTGTGCCAGGGCGTAAGGGTGCCGCCCCAGTCAAAGATGACCGCCCGGACCTCACGCATCAGCAGCCCACAACATCAGGCGGAGGCTCCCGGGCGCACCTCGGCGACGATCTCGCGCGCCGCGTCGGCGACCGGCACCTCGCGCCGCTCACCGGTGCGGCGGTCCTTGACCTCGACGGTGCCCTGCTCCAGTCCCTTGCCGACCACGACGATGGTGGGCACACCGACGAGCTCGGCGTCCTTGAACTTCACGCCCGGGGAGACCTTGGGCCGGTCGTCGTAGAGCACGGTCAGCCCCTGGGCCTCCAGCTCGGCGACCAGGCCGTCGGCGTGGTCGAAGACCGCCTGGTCCTTGCCGGTGGCCACCACGTGGACGTCGGCCGGGCTGATCTCGCGCGGCCAGCACAGGCCGATCTCGTCCAGGGTGCCCTCGGCGACGGCGGCCACCGCACGGCTGACGCCGATGCCGTAGGAGCCCATCGTCACCGTGACGAGCTTGCCGTTCGGGTCGAGGACCTGCAGACCCAGCGCATCGGCATACTTGCGGCCGAGCTGGAAGATGTGGCCCATCTCGATACCGCGCGCCAGGGTCAGCGTGCCGTTGCCGTCCGGGCTCGGGTCGCCCTCGCGGATGTCGGCCGCGTGGATCACGCCGTCGGCGGTGAAGTCGCGGCCGTGCACCAGGTTGAAGACGTGCTTGCCGTGCTCGTCGGCGCCAGTCACCCACGCCGTGCCCTCGCCGATGGAGGCGTCCAGCAGGTACTTGATGCCCGAGGGCTTGTCCTCGCCCAGCACGCCCGGCCCGATGTAGCCCTTGGCCAGCGCCGGGTAGGCCGCGAAGTCCTTGTCCTCGAAGGCGCCGGGCTCGGCGGGTGAGACCTGGGCCTCCAGGCGCTTGGCGTCGACCTCGCGGTCGCCAGGCACGCCGATCGCCAGCGGCTCGCGGGTCCCGTCCGGGTGGGTCAGCATGACCAGGACGTTCTTCAGGGTGTCGGCCGCGGTCCACGCCCGGCCGTCCTCCCGCGGGTGGTTGGCGTTGGCCGAGGCGACCAGCGTCTCGATGGTCGGCGTGTCCGGGGTGTCGAGCACCTGGGCCGCGGGCACGCCGGAGGCGTCCACCGGCGCCGGGGTGGGCACGTGGACGGCCTCGACGTTGGCGGCATACTCGCCCGTCGTGCTGCGCACGAAGGTGTCCTCACCGTGCGGGCTGATCGCGAGGAACTCCTCGCTGGCCGACCCGCCCATCGCGCCGGAGTCGGCGTGCACGATGACGTAGTCGAAGCCGAGCCGGTCGAAGATGCGCACGTAGGCGTCGCGGTGCCGTTGGTAGGCGGCCGCCAGGCCCTCGTCGTCCACGTCGAAGGAGTAGGAGTCCTTCATGATGAACTCGCGGCCGCGCAGCAGCCCGGCGCGCGGACGCGCCTCGTCGCGGTACTTGGTCTGGATCTGGTAGAGGCTGACCGGCAGGTCCTTGTAGGAGGAGAACAGGTCCTTGACCGTGAGGGTGAACATCTCCTCGTGGGTGGGCCCGAGCAGCATGTCGTTGCCCTTGCGGTCCTGGAGCCGGAACAGGTTCGGGCCGTACTCCTCCCACCGGTTGGTCGCCTCGTAGGGCTCGCGGGGCAGCAGCGCGGGGAAGCTCAGCTCCTGGGCGCCCATGGCGTCCATCTCCTCGCGGACGATGGCCTCGACGTTGCGCAGCACGCGCAGGCCCAGCGGCAGCCAGCTGTAGATCCCCGGGGCCGCGCGCCGGATGTAGCCCGCCCGGACCAGCAGCTTGTGGCCCGGCAGCTCAGCGTCCGCCGGGTCCTCGCGCAGGGTCCGCAGGAACAGGGTCGACATCCGCAGTGCCACGTGGGCTCCTTCTCTCGGGGTTGGCCGACCGCCGACACGGGCGGTCGGGGTCACCGACCGAGGATATCTGCTGCCCGACCGGCTTCGGCACCGGTTTGTCGCCGGTGGCCTACCCTGCCGGGGTGATCCTTTCCCGAGGGCCTGGCCGGCTGCGCCGATATCCCCGCCGTCGAGGGGTGGTCGGCGACCTGCGCTACTGGCGCAACGTAGGACTGCCCGGCCTGGACCGCCGCAGCGACCTCTACGTCTGGCTGCCGCCCGGCTACCGACGCAGCAGCCGGCGCTATCCGGTCATCTACCTGCACGACGGCGGCAACCTCTTCGACCCGCGGACGGCCTACGCGGGTGCCACCTGGCGTGCCGACGAGGCCCTCGCCTGGCTGCACACGCAGGGCATCGACGCGATCGCCGTGGGGGTGCCCTGCTCCCCCGACCGGCGGATCGAGGAGTACACCCCCTACCTCGGTGAACGCGTCCGGACACAGGAGCCCGACCTGGGCACTCCGGCGGGCGATGCCTACGTCGACTTCCTCGCCGACCACCTCAAGCCGTGGGTCGACGCCGCCCTGCGCACCCGTCCCGAGCGGGAGCACACCCTGACCGCGGGGTCGTCGATGGGCGGTGTGGTGAGCCTGCACGCGTGGGTCCGTCGCCCGGACGTCTTCGGCGGCATCGGTGCCTTCTCGACAGCCTTCTGGGTGCCCGGCGAGCAGCACCTCCTCGAGATCGAGCGCGCCGTGGCAGCGCCGCATCCGCCGACGCGCTTCTACCTGGACGTGGGCGGGCGGGAGACGCCGGACGACGCGGAGCGCCAGTTGGCGTACCGCACGGACACCGAGCGGGTCGTCGCGGCGCTCCAGGCCGTGGACGTCCCGGTGCGCTACACCTACGACTCGGCCGCGCCACACTTCGAGACCGCCTGGGCCGAGCGGCTCCCCACCGCGCTGGCCTGGCTCCTCCAGGGGTATGCCGTGGGGTCGCCCGAGGCGGACTGACCGCCGGGCTAGACGCCCAGGTAGGCCTGCACCACCCGCTCGTCGGCGAGCAGGTCCGCGGCCGGACCCTCGTGGGCGATCTCACCGCTGGCCAGGACGTAGCCATGGTCGGCGGCGCGCAGCGCGCGGCGGGCGTTCTGCTCGATGAGGACCACGGTCGTGCCCGAGGCGCGGATCTCCTCGATGACGCGGAAGACCTCGTCGACGATCTTGGGCGCCAGGCCCATCGACGGCTCGTCGAGCAGGATCAGCCGCGGTCGGGCCACCAGGGCCCGACCGATGGCCAGCATCTGCTGCTCGCCGCCGGAGAGCGCCCCGGCCGGCAGGTCGCGACGCTCGGCGAGCACGGGGAACCGTTCGTAGACCTCCCGGATCGCCGCCGTGTCGTTGGTGTGCCACCCGCCCAGCTGCAGGTTCTCGTGGATGGTCAGCGTGCCCAGGATCTGGCGTCCCTCCGGAACCTGCACGAGGCCCTCGCCGACCAGGGCGTGCGCCGACGTCTTCGTGATGTCGCGACCCTCGAAGGTGATGGTGCCTGCCTTGGGCCGCACGATGCCCGAGACCGCGTTGATGATCGAGGACTTGCCGGCACCGTTAGCGCCGACGAGCGTGATCAGCGACCCCGACGCAGCCTGGAAGGAGACCCCTCGGACCGCCTCGACCCGGCCGTAGCTGACGACGAGGTTCTCGACCTTCAGGATCGGCTCGGTTGCGTGCGACTCGGTCATGATGCCTCCTCCGACTCGGCGCTGCCGAGATAGGCCTCGACGACGGCGGGGTTGTTGGCGATCTCCTCGGGGGTGCCGGTGGCGATGACCTCACCGAAGTTGAGCACCACGATGCGGCTGCAGGTCTTCATGACCATGCCGACGTTGTGCTCGATGAGCAGGATCGTCAGACCGTCCGTGGACAGGGATCCGATGAGGTCGGAGAGAGCGTCCGCCTCCACGTGGTTCATGCCCGCGGCCGGCTCGTCCAGGATGAGCAGGGAGGGGTCGGAGGCCAGTGCCCGTGCGATCTCCAGGCGACGCTGGTCGCCGTAGGACAGCGCCGACGCACGGTTCCCGGCCTTGTCGCCCAGCCCGACCCGCTCCAGGCAGGACGCGGCGTGGACCGCCAGGCGCCGCTCGTCGCGCCGGGCGGACGGCAGCCAGAACAACCGACGCAGGAAGGTGGGCTTGCTGACCAGGTGCCCGCCGACCATGACGTTCTCCAGCGCGGAGAGCCGGGCGAAGAGCTTGGAGTGTTGGAAGGTCCGGCTCACCCCTGCGGCCGCGACCTTGTGCACCGCCACCTTGCCGGGGTCCAGGCCCAGCACCTCGGCCGTGCCCGATGTCGACCTCGTCAGACCGCTGATCATGTTGACCAGCGTGGTCTTGCCGGCACCGTTGGGCCCGATGAGGCCGATGACCTCACCGCCGGTGATGTGCAGGTCGATATCCCGGTTGGCGTGCACGCCGCCGTAGTCCTTGCCGAGACCCTGCAGGTTGACCACAGTCTGGCCCTCGGTCGGGTGGACGCGCTGGGCGAGCCGGCTCTCCAGCTCGGCCTGCTCGGAGTCACTGCCGCTGACCAGCCGGGCGACGCGGCGCGGCAGGAGGCTGGCCAGACCGCCGGGCAGGAACAGGATGACCAGGAGCAGCAGGAGGCTGGCCAGGAAGGGCCGGATCCAGCCGGCCTCGATCCCGATGGCGCGCTGCACCTCGGGCACCATCGTCAGGAAGACACTGCCCAGGAGCGGTCCGACGAATGCTGTCGACCCACCGACCACGGCGGTGACCAGACCGTCGATCGCCTGGGCGAAGCCGAAGTCCTCGGGGGCGATGAGGCGCACGTAGAAGGCCCACAGCACGCCATACAGCCCCGCGATCGCCCCGGCCGCGATGAAGGCGGACAGGCGGTGGGTGCCGACATCGATGCCCATGGCCCGCGCGGCGAGCTCGTCCTCACGGATCGCCTCCAGGGCACGGCCGTAGCGCGAGGGCCCCTGCCGCCAGAACCAGTAGGCGACCAGTGCCAGCAGGACCCAGGCCATCCACGGCTCCAGGATCTTGGGCACCGACATCCCCTGGGCCCCACCGGTCCAGTCCATGTTGATGATGAGGATGCGCACGGCCTCGGCGAAGGCCAGCGTGGCGATCGCCAGGAAGACCCCGCGCAGCCGCATGGTCGGCAGGCCCAGGATGACGGCGGCCAGCGCACCGACCGTCATGCCGATGAAGATGGCGATGAGAAGCGCGGGGAGGTCTCCCACGTCGTTCGGCGAGGGCGCCAGCGCGGCGCCCGTGAACGCTGCCAGCGAGGCGAAGCCGGCCTGTCCCAGGCTCAGCTGGCCCGCCACGAGGACGGCGTAGAAGGAGTAGGCGAAGATCGCGGACAGCGCGATGAAGACGAGGGTCGACTCGGTGAACACTCAGACCTCCCGGACCTTGCGAGCGCCGAACAGCCCCTGCGGGCGCACCAGCAGGATCAGGAAGAGCAGTCCGAAGGCGACCATGTCACGCCAGCTGGACCCGATGTTGGCCACCGCGAAGACCTCGGCCAGGCCCAGCAGCAGACCGCCCACCAAGGCCCCGGGCAGTGAGCCCATGCCGCCGACGATGATGACGGCCAGGCCCTTGAGCTCGATCGCGGTGCCCATCCCCAGCTGCGCGCTGTTGACGTTCATCGCGAACAGCGCGCCGGCGACCGCGCCGAGCGCGGAGGAGATCGCGAAGGTCGTCATCGTCACCCGGTCGACGTTGATCCCCAGCACGCGGGCCGCCGTGGGGTTCTCGGCGATCGCCCGCATGCCGCGCCCGAGGCGGGACTTGGCTACGAGCAGGGTCAGCGCCACCATGAGTGCGACCGAGATGACCAGGATCGCCACCTGGAGCAGCGTCACCTGGGCGCCGAAGACGGTGAAGGTGGTGCTCGGGAAGGAGTCGGCCGGGAAGCGCCGGGTGTTCGGGCCGTAGCGCCACTGCAGCAGCGCGATGAACATCCCGGCCAGTGCTATCGAGGAGATCAACCCCGCGAAGTGGGCATCGGGTCTGTTCTTCAGCGGTCGGAAGGCGACCCGCTCGATGATGATGCCGAGCAGGCCGCCGACCACGAAGACGATCGGCAGCGTGTACCAGATCGACAGGCCGGCGACCTCCACGAGCTCGATCCCGACGAAGGCGGACACGGCGAAGACCGCCGGGTGGGCCAGGTTCAGCCGGTCCAGCACGCCGAAGACCAGCGTGAAGCCGATCGCGAAGAGCGCGTAGATGGACCCGGTGAACAGTCCGTTGAGCAGTTGTTGCATGTCCGCCTCCGTCAGGGGTCAGGGCGTGGGAGCGGGATCAGCCGTCAGGCGATGCCTCAGGGCAGGACCGTGAAGGCGCCGTCCTTGACGACCTGGACCACCGCGTCGTGCTCGGCGTCGCGGTCGGCGTTGATGCTGATCGAGCCCAGCACGGTCGGCAGGTCGGTGATGTTGCCCAGGCCGGCCTTGATGGCGTCCCGGTCGGCGGAGCAGTCCTCGCGCACCGCGTGGTCGACGATGTGCAGCGCGGCGAACGCCTGAGCGGCGAACTGGTCCGGCTGGCCTCCGAACTTCTCCTCGTAGTCGGCCAGGAAGGCGGTGTTCTCGGCGTTGTCCGAGGCGGAGTTCCAGGCGGCACCCACGACGACGCCCTCGGCGGCCTCGCCCGCGTCGGCCATCAGCTGCGGGTTGTTGAAGCCGTTGCCGCCGATGATCGGCACGTCGATGCCGAGCTCCCGGGCCTGCGTCACCAGCGGGATGGCCGCCTCGATCAGGCCGGAGACGAAGATCGCGTCCGGGTTGAGGTTCTTGGCCTCGGTCAGCAGCGCCCGGAAGTCGGTGTCCGCCTTGGAGAAGGTGAGGGTGTCCGCGACGGTCACGTCCGACTCCTCGAGCGAGGAGGCCATGACCTCGTAGCCGGACTCGGTGAACGCATCGTCGTTGGAGTACATCACGACGACGTTCTCCAGGCCGTAGGTCTCGATGGACTTGGCGACCGTCTGCGGGATGACCTGGGCCTCGGTCAGGCTGTTGCGGAAGATGTAGTCGCCCTGCTCGGTGATGCCGGCGGCGGTGTTGGAGATCGCCAGCACCGGCACGCCCTCCTCCTGGGCGATGGGCTGGGCCTGGAAGGCGGTGTTGGACAGCGTCGGGCCGATGATCAGGCTGGTGCCGTCGCCGGCGAAGCCCTCGAAGACGCTGATCGCCTGGCGGGGGTCGGTCTGGTCGTCCTCGACGGTGAGGGCGTAGGTGACGCCCTCCTTCTCGTTGAGCTGCTCGGCGGCCAGCTCCAGGCCGTTCTTCTGGGACTCGCCGTAGGAGGCCGCGGCGCCGGTGAGGGACAGCGCGGCCCCGATGGCCACCTCGCCGTCGATCACGCAGTCGTCGCCGCTGCCCTCACCGGCCAGGGCGCCGTCGGTGTCGTCGCCACCGTCGTCGGAACCACAGGCGGTGAGCGCGAGGGCCAGGACGCCGGCCGCCGCGGTGAGCTTGAACAGGTTGGTGCGCATAAGGAACTTCCTTCAGGTTGGACGACAGGGTTAGGGATAGGACGGGGACGGCTGGGCGCCGGCCGGGTGCAGCACGGCGTGGTCGGGGGTGAGCTGGTCCAGCGCGGTGACGCCCAGCAGGCGCATCGTCCGGTGGACCTGGTTGATCAGTATGTCGAGTGCCCGGGCGACGCCTGCCTCTCCCCCGGCCATCAGGCCGTAGAGGTAGGCCCGGCCGACCATCACGGCGTCCGCGCCGTTGGCCACCGCGGCGACGATGTCACCGCCGTGCATGACGCCGGTGTCCAGGAGCACGGGAACCCGACCGCCGACGGCGGCCGCGATCTCCGGGAGGACGTCCAGCGGGGTCACCGAGCGGTCGAGCTGGCGACCACCGTGGTTGGAGACGATCAGCCCGTCGGCGCCCAGGTCGATGAACTCCTTGGCGTCCTCGACGTTCTGGATGCCCTTGAGCACGATGGCGCCGGACCAGTTCTCCCGCAGCCACACCAGGTCGCTGGTGTTGAGGGTCGGGTCGAACATCCGGTTGACCAGCTGCTCGACGGTGCCACCGGACTCGCGGAGCGAGGCGAACTCCAGCGGCTCGGTGGTCAGCAGGTTCGCCCACCAGCGGGGGTGCAGAGCCATGTCGGCAAGGGTCTTGGGCGTCAGCTGCGGCGGGATGGTCATCCCGTTGCGGACGTCACGCAGCCGCTGCCCCGCGATGGCGGTGTCCACCGTGAGCACGAGCGTGCCGAAGCCCGCCGCCTGGGCGCGGGCCATGAGCTCCAGCGAGGCGTCGCGGTCCTGCCAGAGGTAGAGCTGGAACCAGCGCTGCACGTCGGGCACCTCGGCCGCGAGGTCCTCGACCGAGACCGTGCCCATCGTGGACAGTGTGTAGGGGACCCCGGCGCGGGCGGCGGCACGGCCCACCGCTCGCTCCCCCTCGTGCTGCATCATCCGGGTGAACCCCGTCGGGGCCAGGATCAGGGGGATCGGGCTGGTCACGTCGAGGAGCCGGACCGCGCTCTCCACCCGGGACACGTCCCGCAGCACCCGGGGCCGGAACTCGACCCGGCCGAAGGCTTCGCGGGCCCGCGTGAGACTGACCTCGCTCTCGGCCGCCCCGTCGACGTAGTCGAAGGCTGAGCGCGGGGTCCGCCGCCGGCCGATCCGTCGCAGGTCCTCGATCGTGTTCGCGCGCTCCAGGGCCCGACTGGTGCGGTGCAGGGTGGGCCGCTCGACCTTCACCAGGGGACGCAACTCCTCGATCCTGGGGAGTCGGCGTTGTACCCGTGCCATCGTGGGGCGGCCCTGCGCTTCCTGTCCGGCTGCATAGACATGCAGACCAGTGAATAAGTCCCTGGGATCTTAGCCCCTCCACCTGCACCGATCCGACACGCCCGCACGGTTGTGGCCAGATCGTGACCACGCGCGGAACCAGACCGAAACGAACCTGGGCACGCCTAGCGGCACTGTGTCACGGGTATATCCCGCGCGCAGGCCGGATCACCGTGCCCAGGTTGGTCTGGGGGACCGGGTCAGAGCAGGACGGTGGCGAAGGTGCCGGTCTGCACGAAGCCCACGTGGCGGTAGGTGGCGATCGCCGGGAGGTTGAAATCGTTGACGTAGAGCGTCACGGTCGGGGCGATGTGGGCCAGGACGTGCTCGACGACCGCGGCCATCGCCGGGACCGCCAGACCCCGGCCCCGCCACCGCGGGTTGACCCACACGCCCTGGATCTGCGCCACATCGAGCGCGACGCTGCCCACGTCCGCCTTGAAGACGACCTCCCCGTCCTCGATCCGCACCAGGGACCGCCCGGACCGGACGAGGCCGCCGACGGACAGGCGGTAGGCGCGGTCTGACCCGCGGTAGGGCGGGTAGCCGATCTCCTCGGTGAACATCGCTGCCGCAGCAGGGACGACCAGGTCGATCTCGTCGACGGTTGCCGGGCGGACGGTGGGGTCGACGGGGACGCCGAGCTGGAGGGGCGAGGTGCGGGTCGTCATCACGGGCTGATTGCGGCGCACCTCACGGGCGGGCCCCCAGGGAGACTCGAGCAGGTCCCACAGCGGCAGGACCTGGTCGACCGGTCCGAACAGGGAGGAGGCCCAGGCCCGCCGCTTGACGACCTTGGCGGCCAGAGGCTCGACCATGTCCTCGCCGATCTCGACCGGGACCACATTCGCCGAGGTCCAGCACAGGCCGGTCCGGCCGCCGCGCTCGAAGCCGAGCACCGAGTTGCGGCCCCCGGCCATGCCGCCCTCCAGGATCCGCGCGGCGACGAAGACGTTGGTGACCGGGTCGCGCCCGCAGATCTCCAGGGCCCGGGGCGCGTCCGAGAGCCCCAGCCCCCGCACCGGGGCCGGCATGCGCAGCATTCACCCAGCCTACCGACCCGCGCCGGAGAACCGGTCATGACCGCAGATGTCCGGTTGCGCGGCTCCGCCCCGGGGCGCGAGGATCAGAGCACCACAGTCACCGCTACGTCAGGAGACCACGTGCAGCCACGTCCGTTGACCACCGAGACCAGGCAGGCCGCGCTGGACCTCCTCGCCGAGAGCGGCCGTGACGGCGGCACCGAGATCGACGTCCTCGTCATCGGCGGTGGGGTGACCGGGGCGGGCGTCGCCCTGGACGCCGCCACCCGGGGCCTGTCCACGGTCGTCGTCGAGGCCCAGGACTGGGCCTCGGGCACCTCCTCCCGCTCCACCAAGCTGGTCCACGGCGGCCTGCGCTACCTGCAGATGCTCGACTTCAAGCTGGTCCACGAGGCGCTCACCGAGCGCGGGCTGCTCCTGAGCAAGATCGCGCCGCACCTGGTGAAGCCGATGGCCTTCCTCATCCCGCTGGAGCACCGCGTGTGGCAGCGGGCCTACTACGGCGCGGGAGTGACGCTCTACGACCTGCTCGCCAACATGATGCCGGGCCGCCGGGCGCTGCCGATCCACCAGCACACGACGCGCAAGGGACTCCAGCAGCAGTTCCCCGACCTCAAGCACGAGACCGCGATCGGTGCGGTGAAGTACTGGGACGCCACGGTCGACGACGCCCGCCTGGTGGCGACCCTGGTCCGCACGGCGAGCACCTACGGCGCGCACGCCGCGGCCCGGACCCAGGTGACCAGCCTGACCAAGGATGCCTCGGGCCGGGTCAACGGTGCGGTCCTGCGCGACCTGGAGACGGGCACCGACATCACCGCGCGGGTCAAGCACGTCATCAACGCCACCGGCGTGTGGACCGAGGACACCGAGGCCCTGGCGGACACCACTGGCGGCCTGCGGGTGCTGGCCTCCAAGGGCATTCACCTGATCATCCCCCGCGACCGCATCAAGGGCACCTCGGGCCTGTTCCTGCAGACCGAGAAGTCGGTGCTGTTCTTCATCCCCTGGTCGCGCTACTGGATCCTCGGCACCACCGACACGCCCTGGCAGCTGGACCCACAGCACCCGGTGGCCACCAGCCAGGACATCGACTACGTCCTCGACCACGCCAACGAGGTGCTCACCACCCAGCTCACCCGGGACGACGTGATCGGGTCGTATGCCGGACTGCGGCCCCTCCTGCAGCCCGGCACCAAGGAGGGCACGGACTCGGCCAAGGTGAGCCGCGAGCACACCGTCGCCAGCCCCGTGCCCGGCCTGACGATCATCGCCGGAGGCAAGCTCACGACATACCGCGTCATGGCCAAGGATGCCGTCGACTTCGCGCTGGGCGGCGCCGCCGTGGAGACGCCCAGCATCACCCACGAGATCCCCTTGGTCGGGGCGGTCGGCGAGAAGGCGGTGCGTCGGCAGGCGGCCCACTGGCAGCAGGAGTTCGGCTGGACCGACCAGATGGTCGACCACCTGTTCCACCGCTACGGGTCGCTGCTCACCGAGCTGGTCGACATGATCCGCGAGGACGAGTCGCTCGGGCGCCCGCTCGAGGGCGCACCGGCCTACCTGCGCGCCGAGATCGCCTACGCCGCCAGCCACGAGGGCGCCCTCCACCTGGAGGACATCATGTATCTGCGCACCCGGCTCAACTACGAGGTCGCCGACCGCGGTCTGGCCGCGGCGGAGGAGATCGCCACCCTGGCCGCCGGCGTCCTCGGCTGGGACGAGGAGCGGCGCGAGCGGGAGCTGGCCTCCTACCGGGCCCTGGCAGCGGCCGAGGAGCAGGCGGCCCTCGCGCCGGATGACGAGTCGGCGGAACAGGCCCGGGAGCAGGCGCCGGACCTCAGGCCGATGGTCCCCCTCGGGGATACCTCGAACTGACCGGTCACGGGTGCGCCCCCGCGACAAGACCGTCCGGTTCTGCCACGATTTCGACGCACACTTCCTTCTAACAGAACGGAGAAGCCCCGTATGGGTGACATCTTCCTCTACGAGATCGCGGGCACGGCGATGCTGACCCTCCTGGGTTGTGGCGTGGTCGCGAACGTGGTCCTGCCCAAGACCAAGGGCAACAACGGTGGCTGGCTGCTCATCAACTTCGGCTGGGGCCTGGCGGTCTTCGCCGGTGTCTACGTCGCCTACAAGACCGGTGCGCACATCAACCCGGCCGTCACCCTGGGCCTGGCTGCCAGCGGTGCCGACTTCTACGGCCCGAACGAGACCATCCCGGTCAACGTCGGCAACACGGTCGCCTACATCGTCGCCCAGATGATCGGTGCGTTCATCGGTGCGGTCCTCGCCTGGGCGGCTCACAAGCAGCACTTCGACCAGGACGCCGAGCCGGCCACCAAGCTGGCGGTCTTCTCCACGGGGGCGGAGATCCGCAACCCGCTGTGGAACGTCGTCACGGAGGTCCTGGGCACCTTCGTCCTGGTCTTCGTCATCCTGATGTTTGGTGCCACGCCGTCGGGCCTGGGCCCGCTGGCCGTGGCGCTCCTCGTGGTCGGTATCGGTAACAGCCTCGGTGGCCCGACGGGCTACGCCATCAACCCGGCTCGTGACCTCGGCCCGCGGATCGCGCACGCGGTCCTGCCCATCCCGGGCAAGGGCGGTGGCGACTGGGGCTACTCCTGGATCCCCGTCGTCGGACCGATCATCGGTGCTGTGCTGGCCGGTCTGCTCTTCATGGGCGTCTTCGCCTGACCGCCACGGGGTCGGGTGCCCGTCACCCAGTGAAGGGCACCCGATCCCACCGCACCGCCACCAGCGCCGCCCGGCGCCCCACGACCCCGTACACAACGATGTGAAGGAGCGACAGCAATGGCTGACTACGTACTCGCGATCGATCAGGGCACCACGAGTTCGCGAGCCATCGTGTTCACCAAGTCCGGGGAGATCCACTCCTCCGGGCAGAAGGAGCACGAGCAGATCTTCCCGAAGGCCGGCTGGGTGGAGCACGACCCGGCCGAGATCTGGACGAACACCCGGGAGGTGGTCGGTCTGGCGCTGACGCGCGGCAACATCACCTACAGCGACATCGCCGCCATCGGCATCACCAACCAGCGGGAGACCGCGGTGGTGTGGGACAAGAACACCGGCGAGGCCGTCTACAACGCGATCGTCTGGCAGGACACCCGCACCTCCAAGATCGTCGCCGAGCTCGGCGGTGACGAGGGTGCGGACAAGTACAAGGCGATCTGCGGCCTGCCGCTGGCGACCTACTTCTCCGGCCCCAAGGTCAAGTGGATCCTCGACAACGTCGAGGGGGCCCGGGAGAAGGCCGAGGCCGGTGACCTGCTGTTCGGCAACACCGACGCGTGGGTCGTCTGGAACATGACCGGCGGCACCGACGGTGGCGTGCACGTCACCGACGTGACCAACGCCTCCCGCACCATGCTGATGGACCTGAAGACCCTGAGCTGGGACGAGGGCATCGCCTCCGACATGGGCATCCCGCTGTCGATGCTGCCCGAGATCCGCTCCTCCTCCGAGGTCTACGGCGAGGGTCGCATGAAGGGCATGGTCCCGGGTGTGCCGATCGCCGGCATCCTCGGCGACCAGCAGGCCGCCACCTTCGGCCAGGCGTGCTTCGAGAAGGGCATGTCCAAGAACACCTACGGCACCGGCAACTTCATGCTGCTCAACACCGGCACCGAGATCGTCCCCTCCGAGAACGGTCTGCTGACCACCGTCTGCTACAAGATCGGTGAGCAGGACGCGGTCTACGCCCTGGAGGGCTCGATCGCGGTGACCGGCTCCCTGGTGCAGTGGCTGCGGGACAACATCGGCATGATCAAGGACGCCCCGGAGATCGAGACCCTGGCCAAGAAGGTCGACGACAACGGCGGCGCCTACGTCGTGCCGGCCTTCTCCGGGCTCTTCGCGCCCTACTGGAAGGACGACGCCCGCGGCGCGATCGTCGGCCTGACGCGCTTCGTCAACAAGAACCACATCGCGCGCGCGGCACTGGAGTCCACCGCCTACCAGACCCGCGAGGTGCTGGACGCGATGAACGCCGACTCCGGTGTCGAGCTGTCCGAGCTGCGCGTCGACGGCGGCATGATCGCCAACGAGACGCTCATGCAGTTCCAGGCCGACATCCTCGGGGTCGACGTGGTCCGCCCGAAGGTCGCCGAGACCACGGCCCTCGGCGCCGCCTACGCCGCCGGCATCGCCGTCGGCTTCTGGCAGGGCGAGCAGGACGTCATCGACAACTGGGCCGAGGGCGCCCGCTGGTCGCCGAAGATGCCCGACGCCGAGCGCGAGCGCCTCTACCGGCAGTGGAAGAAGGCCGTCACCAAGACCTTCGACTGGGTCGACGACGACGTCGAGGCCGTCGAGGAGGCTGCGGCCGAGGAGGCAGCCGACGACTGACCGTCACGACGGGGAGGCCCGGTCCGCAGCAGCGGGCCGGGCCTCCCCCAATTTTCGTAGGGGTTTTGCGCACCCCACACGCATTTTCGTAGTGGTTTTGCGCACCCCTCACGCATTTTCGTAGTGGTTTTGCTCGTCCGCCACGGACGCTCGCAGGGTCAGCCCACCCCACCACGCGTCTTCGAGCGCCCTCGTCATCTTCGGGCTGGCTGGAGTCGGCCCTAGGAACGCCAAGGCGCTCGACGACGACGCCGGCCGACGCGGTGGACACACGCCGGCCGGAGAGTGGGGCGTACGACTCCCGGCAGGGTGGCCCTCACGGCAGGTCGAGCCACTGGGGTTCCTCGGGGTCCGGCTCGAGGAGGGCCGGGCGCTGCAGGTCGGTGTTGTCCAGGATCCACGTCGGCGGATGCACCCGTGCCTGCTGCAGGTAGAGCCGCTGCCCCCCGACATAGCGCTGGTTGGCGGGGTGCGCCGGGTCGTCCGTCCCGGCCGGCCGGTCCGGGAAGCGCGCGTTGCCCCGCGGCACCGAGACGGCCAGCGGGACCAGCAGCATCAGCGAGGCGTCCCACTCCCCGGCCAGCTCCGGCCGCCGCAGGAAGATCCCGTCGACCAGCAGGACCGCGTCGTCCGAGGCCTCGACGGGGTCCGGGAAGACCGGCTCGTCGGACACGACGTCGTGCACGGCGGGCACGAACTCCCGGCCGCCCCGAAACGGTCCGAGCACCCGTTCCCGGAACGCGTCGTAGTCGTAGGAGTCCCGGTAGAAGGTGTCCGGCCCCGTGCCGCGAGCGACCCGCACCGCCCGCGGGTGGTGGAACCCGTCGATCGAGACGCGGTGCACCTCACGACCGGCGACGTGCGGCGCCAGCGACACCAGCTCGGCCGCGAGGTGGCTCTTGCCCGCCCCGTCGACCCCGTCGATCGCGATGACGGCACGCTCGCCCGGGCGCACCGCGAGCATCATCGACAGCAGGTCGACCAGGACCAGCTGCCGGAGCGGGAGGAACCCGGGACCGCTCATCGAGTCGTATGCCGTGTGGTCGCCCGGCAGGTCAGCCGACGGTGACCACGGGGGCACCAGTGCCGTCGCCGGCGGCGTCACCGCTCTCCATCTCCTCGGCGATCCGCATGGCCTCCTCGATGAGGGTCTCCACGATCTGGCTCTCCGGCACGGTCTTGATGACCTCGCCCTTGACGAAGATCTGGCCCTTCCCGTTGCCGGAGGCGACACCGAGGTCGGCCTCGCGGGCCTCCCCCGGCCCGTTGACGACGCACCCCATGACGGCCACGCGCAGCGGGACCTCCAGGCCCTCCAGTCCGGCGGTCACCTCGTCGGCGAGGGTGTAGACGTCGACCTGCGCGCGGCCGCACGACGGGCAGGAGACGATCTCCAGCTTGCGCGGCCGCAGGTTGAGGCTCTGCAGGATCTGGTTGCCGACCTTGACCTCCTCGACCGGAGGTGCCGACAGCGAGACGCGGATGGTGTCGCCGATCCCCTGGGACAGCAGCGCCCCGAAGGCCGTGGCGGACTTGATGGTGCCCTGGAAGGCCGGGCCGGCCTCGGTCACGCCCAGGTGCAGCGGCCAGTCGCCGCGCTCGGAGAGCAGCTCGTAGGCCCGGACCATGACGACCGGGTCTTTGTGCTTGACCGAGATCTTGAAGTCGTGGAAGTCGTGCTCCTCGAAGAGCGAGGCCTCCCAGACCGCGGACTCCACGAGGGCCTCGGGGGTGGCCTTGCCGTACTTCTCCATCACCCGCTTGTCCAGGGATCCGGCGTTCACACCGATCCGGATCGAGACACCGGCGTCCTTGGCCGCCCGGGCGATCTCCTTGACCTGGTCGTCGAACTTGCGGATGTTGCCGGGGTTGACGCGCACGGCGGCGCAGCCGGCGTCGATGGCGGCGAAGACGTACTTCGGCTGGAAGTGGATGTCGGCGATCACCGGGATCTGCGACTTCTTCGCGATCGCCGGCAGCGCCTCCGCGTCGTCCTGGCTGGGGCACGCCACCCGCACGATGTCGCAGCCGGTCGCGGTCAGCTCGGCGATCTGCTGCAGCGTCGCGTTGATGTCCGTCGTGGGCGTCGTGGTCATGGACTGCACCGAGATCGGGGCGTCTCCCCCGACCTCGACCTTGCCGACCCGGATCTTGCGGGTCGGCCGCCGGGGGGCCAGGACCGGCGGGGGCGCAGCGGGCATGCCGAGGGCGATCGGGGTGCCTGTCATGTGTTCAGTATCTCCTTGGTCATCCGGGGAGCATCATCCGGCGAGCCGGACGGGGTTGACGAGGTCGGCGTAGATGAGTAACAGGGTCATGCCGATGAGGGCCACCGCGACCGTGTAGGCCACCGGCAGCGCCTTGGCGATGTCGACGGGGTGCGGCTCGGGCAGCCCACGCACCCGGGCCCAGGTCTTCTTGAGGCCCTCCCAGAGGGCGCCGGCGATGTGGCCGCCGTCGAGCGGCAGCAGCGGCACCATGTTGAAGACGAACAGGGCGATGTTCAGCGAGGCGAGCAGCGAGAGCAGCATGACGGCCTTGCCCTCGACCGAGTCGGTCAGCGCACCGAGCGACCCGTCCGTGACCTCACCGGCGACCCGCCCCACCCCGACGACCGACATCGGGCTCTCCGCGTCCCGCTCCTGGTCGCCGAAGGCGGCCTGGTAGACACCGACCAGCTTCTCCGGGAGCTTCAGGAAGATCCGGGCCGTGTCGACCACGGCACCACCCACGAAGGCAGGCGCCTCGGTGATCGGCTGCGCGACATACTCGATGGACCCGCTGGCACCGAAGAACCGCCGCGGCTCTAGCACCGGCTCGCCGGCGGCGTCCAGCTGGACGGTCCCGTCGGCGTTGAACACCGGCCGGTCCCGCTCGACCAGGGTCGCGGTCAGCGGGACCTCCTGCCCGTCCCGGAGCACGGTGAAGGTGGCCTGCTCGGGCGAGTTCTGGATCTGGTAGGTCGCCTCGCTCCACGACCCGACCTCGACCCCGTTGACCGCGGTGATCACGTCACCCACCTGCAGGCCGGCCGACGCCGCGGGGGACGCGGGCTCGCCGGTGCAGTCGGTGGAGGTCACGTCCGTGGGGGCGCACTCGCTGACGGCCGAGATCTTGGCCGTGCTCGTGGGCAGGCCCGCGATGACGAGGATGCCGGTGAGCAGGACCGCGGCGATCGCCAGGTTCATGACGGGTCCGCCGAACATGATGATGATGCGCTTCCAGACCGGCAGCTTGTAGAACACCCGGTCCTCGTCGCCGGGGCCGATCTCCTCCATGGACTCGGCGCGGGCCTGGTCGGCCATCTGGCTGAAGCGCCCCGTGGACGAGGCCCGGAGCTTTCCGTCGTCCTGCGGACGCGGGGGGAACATCCCGATCATCCGGACGTAGCCACCGAGCGGGATCGCCTTGACGCCGTACTCGGTCTCCCCGCGCCGGCGCGACCACACCGTCGGTCCGAAGCCGACCATGTACTGGGTGACCTTGACCCCGAACTTCTTGGCCGGGAGCAGGTGGCCGATCTCGTGCAGGGCGATCGAGAGCGCGACGCCGAGGGCCATCAGCAGCACCCCGAGCAGGTACATCATGGGTGGCTCACTTCCTCAGGCTCCGGTCGATCATCTCGCGCGCACGCGCTCTGGCCCAGTGGTCCGCGGCCAACACGTCATCAACCGACAGCACCGGGGATAGGTTCCCCAGGGCACCCGATTCTACCGCCGACCCGCGCCCGGAACGGTCTCCGGCGCTTCCGCCGCGGGGGCGCTCCCCCTCCTCGTGGACCCGGACCACCCGCGCCACGGTGTCCACGATGTCCAGGAACCCGATGGTGCCGTCGTGGAAGGCGTCGACACAGATCTCGTTGGCCGCGTTGTACACGGCCGGGTGTGTGCCACCCGCCTCCCCGACGCGCCGGGCCAGGCGCACCGCCGGGAAGGCCTCGTCATCCAGCGGGTGGAACTCCCAGGTGCTGGCCGTGCTCCAGTCGCAGGGCGCGTCGACGTCGGGCAGCCGCTCCGGCCAGGAGAGACCCAGGGCGATCGGCACCAGCATCCTGGGCGGCCCGGCCTGGGCGATGGTCGACCCGTCGTGGAACTCCACCATCGAGTGGATCTGCTGCTGCGGGTGCACCACGACGTCGATGGCTTCAAAAGGTATGCCGAAGAGCAGGTGAGCCTCGATGACCTCCAGTCCCTTGTTCACCAGGGTGGCGGAGTTGGTGGTCACCACCCGCCCCATCGCGAAGTTCGGGTGCCGGAGGGCCTCGGCCGGGGTGACCGAGAGCAGGTCGGCGCGCTGCCGGCCGCGGAACGGGCCGCCGCTGGCCGTCAGGACCAGGCGCCGCACCTCCTCGGCCCGGCCCGACCGCAGGCACTGCGCGATGGCGCTGTGCTCGGAGTCGACCGGGACGATCTGCCCCGGTGCCGCGGCGGCGGTCACGACGGGCCCACCGACGATGAGCGACTCCTTGTTGGCCAGCGCCAGCGTGCTCCCCGCGGCGAGCGCCGCGAGTGTGGGCCGCAGCCCGATGCTGCCGGTGATGCCGTTGAGCACGACGTCGGCGCCGTTCCCGGCGACCTCGACCGCGGCCTCCGGACCGGCCAGGATCTCTGGGGCCCGGCCTCCCGGTCCGGCCAGCTCGGTGATCGTCGAACGCAGGACGTCGACCACGTCATCCCGGGCGACGGCCACCTGCTCGGCCCGGAGTGCCACGGCCTGCCGCGCCAGCTGCGCCGGATCGGACCCGGCGGCGCTGATCGCGCGCACCGCGAAGGCATCGGGGTGGGCCAGGAGAACCTGCTCGGCCTGCGTGCCGATGGACCCGGTGGAGCCGAGGAGGGTCAGGGTGCGGGGTGCCTTCACCCTCCCATTGTGGCCCGGCGGTGATCGACGAACGCCCGGGACGTGCCGGGCCGGCAGGTCACGGCGCGAGGGCGAGCGCCCGCGCCAGCAGCTCGGCGACCATCGACCCGGGGTCAACCGGGTGGTAGGACCTGGAGTCCTCGGCGCGGAAGCATCCTCCCTCCCCGAGGGCGAGCATCAGCTGCGCGGACTGGTGCCATCGGCCGGCGGCGCGGTCGACGCGCACCAGGTCGACCTCCACGAGCACCCGCGGATGTCCCAGGTCGGCCATGAGCCGGGAGACCGGGCCGACCCCTGGGTCGTCGGTGTCGCTGCCCAGGGTGCGCACGGCGCCGGTGCCGGCGACCGCGCCGGGCGGCACGATGAAGTCGGTGACCGCCTCCGGGTAGCGATCGGGGAAGACCGTCAGCAGACCGTGCATGCCGTGCGGGGTCACGTCCTCGATCACCGCCAGCTCGCGGTGGAGGTGCAGGTAGCGCGTGGCGATGGTGGACCCCGACGCTGTCGAGGCAGCCTCGGGTGTGGAGCGTCCTGATGGACCCTGCCCGTCCCGGGGCGCGGGCAGTCCCAGCACCCGGTGCAGCGCCAGGACCACGGGGGCCATCGCGCGCAGGCTCAGCGTCAGTCCGAGCGGCTCGGTGGCCTCCCACTCGGCCGCCTCCCAGTCGACGGCGTCGCCACCCCGCGCGCCCGGCTCAGGCTCCGGGCAGGGCGCCGCAGAGGGAGCCCGCTCGCCCCCACCGCTTGGCAGAATCAGCCCCCGAGCCATGAGTGAGCGCGTCACGACCGTGCGCAGGAGCACGTCCGCCTCGGGCTCGGTCGGCACCCCGATCCGCGCGGGCACCACCCCGAGGTCGCCGTCCGTCAGGACAAGCAGCTCCTCCTCGGACAGGACGAGCACGGGCCGCAGAGGGAGCACCTCGACATCGCCGTCGGACGAGCCCTGCTGCGCGTGGCCGCTGCCACGCACCTCCGCTCCCTCCCCCACGCCACCGCTCACCGGAACAGCCCGATCAGCCGGGGCAGCACGATGGCCGCGCCGAGGGGGCCCAGCGAGGCGGGCGGGACGGCGGGCAGCCGCGGGCCCGGCTCGATGGGCGCCTGGACGATCGGCATCAGCGTTCCCCAGGGCGGCAGGTAACGGGCGAGGTCCTGCAGCCGCGGGAGGTCGGACAGCACGTCACGGGCCTTGGGCAGCAGCGGGTACATCGGCCCCAGCGGTCCGAGCGGGAACGAGGGGGTCGGTTGCAGCACCCGTCGAGCGATCCGGATGATCTCGTGCCGCCGCTCGTAGACGGTCTTGCCGACCTGCATCAGGAGCACCCGGTGGTCGAAGATCGCGTGGCCGCCCTTCACCAGGTAATAGGCGCCGACGGTGACCGCACCGAGCCCGGCGACCACCGGGTGCGGGAGCACCATCGCCACGCTCCCCGGGATCGCCAGCGCAGCCGTCACCCGCAGGGAGAAGCCGCGCCACCCGTCATACCCACCGCCGTCGCGCACATCCGGCCAGGCGTCACTGATCACCACGAACGGGATCACCAGCCGGTAGGACAGCCGCGTGAGCATGAAAATGACCGGCGTCTTGTGCACGACGGTGAGCAACCGCGTCAGCCGGGTCTCCAGCTCGAACCGGACGAACGGATTGAGGTCCCGGGCCAACCGGGCCGAGGTCAGCAGGACCCGGGCACCGACGATCAGCAGACCGCCGCCGCGCCACACCGGCACCACGTCCTTCCCCGCGCCGACCAGGTCACGCAGGTCGTCCACGTCAAAGGGCCATGAGTCACGCAGCACCTGCTCGACCGTTCGCCGCGCCTGTTCGAGGCGCTCCTCGACCCAGGCGATCTCGTCGTCGGCGCGGCGGATGACACCCTCCAACGTCACGATGCGCGCCCGGATGGCCGCCAGGACGCCCGGGTCGGTCACCGTCCCGAGCAGCCCGATCTGGCGGACGCGCTCGGCGGTCGCGTCGGCGCGCTGTCGCTGACCGGCCTGCACCTCCCTCCGGGCCTGCTCCGCCTGACCGGCGAAGGCGTCCAGTGATGCCGCGACCTGCCCCGCCGGGGCACACCGAGCTCGCAGGGCACCCACCACCCGCTGGGTCGCGAGCTGTTGTCCGAGGGCGGCCGCCCCCACCCAGCTGCCGGCCGTGAGCGCGTCGGCCGCGGCCAGGCGGGCCGCCAGGTCCCCCAGCCCCTGCCCCGCGACCTCCAGCCGGCGAGCCGCCAGGCGGAGGTCGTCGGGCCGGGTGGCCAGGGCGGTCACGGGTGCACCGGCCGCGTGAACCGGCCCCGGGCGGTGAACTCCACCAGGTCGTAGAGCAGGGCAGCCTGCGTGGTGGCGCGGGACAGGGCCGCCCCTGCCTCGGCATACTCCTCCAGCCCACCGGACCAGTACCGCGCTGCCGCGGCTCCGGTGGACTCGAGGGCGGCGGAGCCGCCCGCGCCCGCCGCCACCTGCAGCGCGCCGCCGACCTGACCGGCCAGGTGGTGCAGTTCCTCCGCCACGGTCCGGAGCGTGGTGGCCGCGGCATCCAGGGCCCGCGGATCGACCTCGAACGTGCTCATCGCCCTCCCCTTGTCGTTGTCGTGCCGCACACCGTAGGCCGGATGACGCGAACGACGCCGAAGTTGTCCACAACCCCCGGGATAGGGTCGGATCCATGCCGGAGTCCGCCGAGCACCGCCGCGCAGAGCACGCCCGTGACCGGGAGGTGTCCTACTCCCGCCCGATGCGCACCCCGATGCCGGGCCTGATCCACGAGATCGGGGACCTGGACACCCTGCAGACCCTCCTGGCGGCCGGGGCCACGCTGCGGGGGTCACGGCTCCAGGGGCTGGACCTGACGAGCGTGGAGCCCGACCTCCTGGCCCGCGACGACCTGACCGGCGTGGTGGTCCTGGGCGGCGTGCTGAGCCCGGCCCTCGACCGTCACCTGCGCTCCCACGGCGCGGTGATCTTCCCGGCCGACCCCGCGGCACCCGTGCGTCCCTACCGCGGCTCCCTCTACACCGCGGCCGAACTCTACGACGGGCTGGCGGAGCACGGTTACGAGCGGACGACGGACGCCCGCGCCTACGCCTGGCTGCAGGACGCCGCGATCCGGCACGACGCCTACACCACGGTGCTCCGCGCGATCCACGACGACGCGATGACCGACGCCCTGGTGGACGTCGTCTCGGAGCGCCGGGTGGTCGGGGTGATGGGTGGGCACGCGCTGGCCCGCGGGACGGTCCCGTTCGCGGAGGCGGCGCGCCTGGGCTTCGTGCTGGCCGAGGCGGGGTATGTCGTGGCGACCGGGGGCGGGCCCGGTGCCATGGAGGCGGCGAACCTGGGCGCGTGGTGCCGCGCCGAGGTCCAGCTGACCCCCGCGCTGGAGGCCCTGGCGACGGTCCCCCACTTCGCCGACGGGATCGGTCCGTGGGCGCAGGCGGGGCTGGACGTGGTGCTCGGGACCTACGGCTCCCAGGACGCGCCCGGTCCCCTGAGGAGCCTGGGGATCCCGACCTGGCACTACGGCCACGAGCCACCCAACGTCTTCGGCGACCTGATCGCCAAGTTCTTCAGCAACGCCCTGCGGGAGGATCTGCTGCTGCACCACAGCACCTCGGGTCTCGTGGTCCTGCCGGGCGCGGCCGGGACGGTGCAGGAGGTCTTCCAGATGGCGACCCGGCAGTACTACGAGGTGGACGGCCGGGTGCCGCCCGTGGTGCTGGTGGGCCGGGAGCACTGGACGACCCACCTGCCGGTCTTCCCGCTGCTGCAGGCCCTGGCCCGGGACCGCACGATGGCGGACCGGGTGCACTTGGTCGACAGCGTGGACGAGGCGGCCGCGGTGCTGCTGGGCTGACGCCACCCCGTGCGCCCGGTCGGCCTGAGGACGCCACCCCGCGCGCCCGGTCGGGCCTGAGGACGCCACCCCGCGCGCCCGGTCGAGAGAGGGGGTGGGCGCGGGTCAGACGGTCGCGGCCAGCTGGCCGCAGGCACCGTCGATCTCCGAGCCCCGGGTGTCGCGCACCGTGGTCGGGATGCCGTGAGCGCGCAGCCGCTCGACGAACTGCTGCTCCACGCCCCGGCGGGAGGCGGTCCACTTCGAGCCGGGGGTCGGGTTGAGCGGGATCGGGTTGACGTGCACCCAGCCCCGGCCGCGGGCGTTGAGCTTCTCGCCCAGCAGGTCGGCGCGCCAGGCGTGGTCGTTGATGTCGCGGATCAGGGCGTACTCGATGCTCACCCGGCGGCCCGTCGTCCCGTAGTAGCGGTGGGCGGCGTCGAGGGCCTCGTCAACCTTCCACCGGGTGTTGATGGGGACCAGCTCGTCACGCAGCTCATCGTCCGGGGCGTGCAGCGACAGCGCCAGGGTGACCGGGATCCCCTCCCGGGCGAGCTTGTCGATGGCGGGCACGAGCCCCACGGTGGACATCGTCACGCCGCGGGCCGACATCCCCAGCCCCTCGGGCGAAGGGTCGACCAGCCGGCGGATCGCGTCGACGGCCTTGCGGTAGTTGGCCAGCGCCTCCCCCATCCCCATGAAGACGACGTTGCTGACGCGCAGCGCCTCCTGGGTCGAGCCCTCCCCGTCGTGACCGCCGGCCAGGTCGCCGTGCCGCAGGTAGCGGGCGGCGGCCACGACCTGCTCGACGATCTCGGCGGTCGACAGGTTGCGCGTCAGCCCGGCCTGGCCGGTGGCGCAGAACGGGCAGTTCATGCCGCAGCCCGCCTGGCTGGAGATGCACATGGTCACCCGGCCCGGGTAGCGCATCAGGACCGACTCCACCATGGCACCGTCGTGCAACCTGTGCACCTGCTTGACGGTCGCGCCGTCGTCGGTGCTCAGGTTGCGGATCGGGGTGAGCAGCGTGGGTAGCACCCCGGAGACCAGCTCCTCGCGCCCCGCAGACGGCAGGTCGGTCATCTGGTCGGGCTCGGCGACGAGGC
Source organism: Actinomycetales bacterium (assembly GCA_012515595.1). GTDB lineage: Bacteria > Actinomycetota > Actinomycetes > Actinomycetales > Dermatophilaceae > Ornithinicoccus. Next base: position 530 of record JAAYYA010000065.1, on the reverse strand, counting down.
GCTCGAAGTAGTGGCGGGAGAGCTGGTCGGCACGGAACGGCTTGTGCCCGAGCTCGGTCATCCAGGCCCGCCGGCCGGCCATGTCGAGGTCGGCCAGGTGCTGCGGCGCCTTCCCGCGCCGCGGGGCGCTGAAGGTCAGCGTGCCGGGAGCGGGACGGGTGCTGGGGAGGGGCAGATCGGTGGTCATCGCCCCCCATCCTCCCAGCCCGGAGGCCGAAAGCCCACTTGCACGGTCCTCAGGTCCGCCGGGCGAGCGGCGGCAGGGCGAGGGCGAGGAGGCCGAGTATGCCGTAGACCACGGCGGCATAGACGCCACGGTCGGCCGGTGCCCCCATGATCCAGGCCAGCGCCGAGGCGGTCAGCGTGCCGGCCAGGGCCGTGGCGATCACCTCGGCCATGACCAGCGCCTGGGCCATCTGGCTGGTGCCGATCCCGTCGGGCACCGGCGGCGCGTCCAGTCCGCGGTTCAGGGTGTCCACGTAGCACAGCCCCATCCCGACCCCGCTGACCGTCCACCCGGTGACCAGCAG
>JAAYYA010000462.1 GCA_012515595.1 Actinomycetales bacterium | reverse complement strand
TCGCGAACCAGAAGGTGCTGGTCCCGCTCGGCCCGCGCACGTCATACCGCCGACAGGGCAGTATGCCGAGTGGTCCGGTGAGCGTCTCCTTGCTCACCCGGGTGCGGTCGGCCGGGAACGACGCGTGGCCCTGCAGGTCGAGCCAGGTGACCCGGGCGCCCTCGACCGGACCGGTGGGGGTGCCGTCGGGGTCACTGGGGCCGCTCTCGATCGTGACGCCCTCGAGGTCCCCATTGCGGAAGGTCGAGGCGCGGTGGGTGACGCCGTCCTCCCCGTGCTCGGCGAGGGTGACCCGCAGCCCGTCCACGCAGTGCGCCCGGATCTCCTCGGCGGTGAACGGCGTGGGGGCGTGCCCCTCGTGCAGGATCCGGGTCGCGTCCACCTAGGAATGCTGCCACGCCGGGCACTACCGTGTGGTCCCGTGACAGGTGGGGACACGACCTATCCGGCGGCACCGCGCGGCAGCGGCGCCCGCTCCATGAGCGTGATCTGGCTGACTCTGGCGGCGCTGGGGGCCGTCATCCTCGCCTTCTCGTTCTGGATCAGCGCGCCCGTGGCGGCCCGCCTCGGCATCGGCACCTACGAGGAGGCGGTCGTCACCGAGCGGGTCGACCGGGAGGCGTCCTTCCCGATCCGGGCCTGCCGGTCCAACACGAGGTATGCCGTGGAGTGGGACTCCGGCGCCGGCACCTTCGGAGTCTGCACGACCCGGGCGGAGTGGGTGGTCGGCGACCCGGTCCGGGTGGCGGTCGCCCCCTGGAGCCGCGAGGTGTCGGCCCGGTCCAGCGACCTGGGATGGAACATCCTCGGGCTCGGCGGCGGACTGCTCGCGCTCGTCCACGGCCTGCGAGCCGGCCGCCACTACCACCGGCTGACCCGGGGCGGCTCCGGGCAGGAGCTCCGGGGTGTCGTCAGCGCCGTGGGCAGGACCCACGTCACCGTGGTGCCCGACCCGGAGTCGAGCGACCCGCGCCGCATCCTGCTGATGCCGGCGGCGGCCGAACTGGGTGTCCGCGTGCGGGACCCGGTGTCGATCTGGAGCTCGCGGCGCGGCTGGAGCGGTCGCCCGCGCGGCCCCTGGGTGGTCGAGTCACGCGGGTGGGTGTCGGTCGCGACACACCTGTGGCGGCGGCCGCCGCGGAACTAGTTGCCGGCGAGCGTCTCCAGCACCGAGGGGAGCGTGGCGTCCAGCAGGGTCCGGGCGCTCTCCTCGGTGGCCCCGTCGGTGTTGAGCACCGTGCCGAGCACGAGGTCGTCGCTGATCCAGGCCGCGAAGCAGAAGGTGTCGTCCTGGCAGAGGCTGGCGACCTCGCCGCCGATGCCCTCCGGGCCGGCGGTGCGTTCGGCGTCGCCGAAGAGGTCCTCCGGCGCGGCGCCCGTGCCCTTGAGGTCGACCGCGATGACCCCGGCCGCCACCCCGAAGTCGGAGTCGTTCGGGTTGCCGTCGCTGTCACCGCCGCAGACGATGCCGATGACGTCCTGCCCGACGCCCTCGTACTCGTCCCACTCGATCTCGGTGCCCCATCCACCCAGCGAGGTCCCCGGGTATCCCGCTCCGGCCAGCGCGTCCTCCAGCACCGCCTGCTCGACCGCCGGGCAGCCCGGGATGTTGGTGCTGGTCTGCGGGGTGGCCGGCATGTTCGCCTCAAGGTAGGCGGCCAGCCCCGCGCGGGCCGCCTCCACGTCCGCGGACGAGACCCCCTCACTCCCGCTGACGCCGCCGCCGGAGCCCTCGTCCGTCGTCTCGCCGGCGTCGTCGGGTGTCGTCTCGTCGCCCGCGTCCGGTGTCGTCTCGTCGCCCGCGTCCGGTGTCGTCTCGTCCGCGTTCCCCTCCGCCGGCTCGTCGGAGCTGCCCGTCCCCTGGGTCGAGGTGGTCGTCTCGTCCTCCACAGGATCGTCGTCGGAGCCGCAGGCAGCGAGTCCGAGCACGAGCAGGGCGGCCCCCAGGCCGGCGGTGGCGCGGTGTGTCAGCGTCGTCGGCTTCATGGGACAGGGACGTTACCCACTCCAGGACGGTTCCCCGGTGACCGCCCCGCCAACCGCCGACCGGCGCAGCGCCCGGGTGAGGGCCTGCGCCTTGACCTGCGTCTCGTCATACTCCTCGTCGGGGTCCGAGAGCGCGGTGATGGCGCCGCCGACGCCGAACCGGGCCACCCCGTCGGCCACGGTCACGGTACGGATGACGATCGACAGGTCCATGGAACCGTCCAGGCCGATCCAGCCCAGCGCTCCCGAATAGACCCCGCGCGGGCCGCCCTCCAGCCGGTCCAGGATCTCCATCGTCCGCACCTTCGGCGCCCCGGTCATCGAGCCGCCCGGGAAGCAGGTGCCGACCACGTCGAGGCAGTCCATGCCCTCCGCGAGGCGCCCCCGGACCGTCGAGACGAGCTGGTGGACGGTGGCATAGGTCTCGACCTCGAAGATGCCCGGCACGTGCACCGACCCCGACCGGCAGACGCGGTGCAGGTCGTTGCGCAGCAGGTCGACGATCATCAGGTTCTCGGCGCGGTCCTTGACGCTGGTGCGGAGTTCCTCGCCGAGCGCCGCGTCGGTCTCCGGGTCGGTTCCGCGCGGCCGGGTCCCCTTGATCGGCCTCGCCTCCACGACCCCGTCCGCCGACACCGACACGAACCGCTCCGGTGACGCGCTGAGCACCGTCGGCCCCGGCCCCCGCAGCCACGCCGCGAACGGCACGGGGCTGGCCTCGCGCATCGCCCGCGCCAGCACGGTCTCGTCCACCCGTCCCGGCCAGGTCGCGTGGTTGGTCAGGCAGATCTCGTAGGACTCCCCCGCCCTGATCAGCGCCTGGCACTCGCCGATGAGGTCCAGATACTCCGACTC
>JAAYYA010000461.1 GCA_012515595.1 Actinomycetales bacterium | reverse complement strand
CTCGTCGAGTACTTCTCGCGGCCGGTCGCGGAGCTGCGGGAGGACCCGACGGCGCCGGAGCGCATCGAGCAGTTCCTCGACGCCCTGGAGTCGGGCGCGGTCCGCGCGGCCGAGCGGGACGCCGACGGCACCTGGCACGCCAACACCTGGGTGAAGTCCGGGATCCTGGCCGCCTTCGCGCTCAGCGAGACGGTCGAGGTGTCGGGCTGGCCGGGCGGCGCGGTCGACCGGTCGCTCGTGGCGCCGCGGCAGATCGGGACGAGCGACGGCATACGGCTCGTCCCGGGTGGCACCTCGGTGCGGCGCGGCGCAGGCCTGGCCCCGGGCACCGTCGTGATGCCGCCGAGCTATCTCAACATCGGCGCCTGGGTCGGCACCGGATCGATGGTCGACAGCCATGTCCTGGTCGGCTCCTGCGCCCAGGTCGGCGAGCGCGTCCACCTGTCGACCGCGGTTCAGCTCGGCGGCGTGCTCGAGCCGATCGGCGCGACGCCGGTCGTCGTCGAGGACGATGCCTTCATCGGGGCGCAGTGCGGGCTCTACGAGGGGGTCGTCGTCCGCGAGCGCGCGGTCCTCGCCCCGGGCGTGACCCTCACCTCGCGCACCGTGATCTACGACCTGGTCAACGGCCGCGAGGTGCGCGGCGAGGTGCCCGCCGGTGCCGTCGTCGTCCCCGGCTCGCGCCCCGCCCGCGGGGAGTATGCCGAGTCGCTGGGGATCTCCCTCTACGCGCCGGTCATCGTGAAGTACCGCGACGGGTCCACCGACGCCTCCACCGTCCTCGAGGAGGCGCTGCGGTGAGCACGGCGACCCGCGTCACCTCCCTGTCGCCGAGCCTGATCCGAGCCATGTCCGTGGGTGCCCCGCCGGAGGCCATCGACCTCGGCCTCGGCGTGCCCGGCTGGGCGCTGCCGGAGCCGGCGCGACGTGCGCTGGAGGAGTGCGCGCGCCGGGAGGAGCCGCTGGGCTACGGCCCCAACGGCGGCATCCCCGAGCTCGTGGCGGCCGTGGCGGACTACCACCTGCTGGGGGACGTGACACTGGTGCCCCCAGACGCACCAGTGTCACGTCCCCACGAACTGGCCGACCAGGTGATGGTCACCGCCGGGAGCCAGGCGGCGCTGACCGCGCTGTTCCTCGCCCACGTCTCCCCCGGCCAGCGGGTGCTGGTCCCCGATCCCGGCTTCCCGGCATACTCCACCCTGGCCCGGCTGGCCGGCGGCGTCCCGGTGCCCTACGCCCTCGGGCCGCGCGGCGACCTGGACACCCAGACCTTCCTGGAGCAGCTCGAGGGTGACGTGGCGCTGGCGGTCATCAACCACCCGGGCAACCCCACCGGCGGTGGCGCGTCCCTGGCCGCGCTGGCCGCCGTCGCAGCGGCCTGCCGGGCGGCGGGGGTCGTGCTGGTCTCCGACGAGGTCTACCGCGACGTGCACCTCGGCGCCCGGCCCGCCTCGCTGCGCGACGTCACGACCACGGGCGTCGTGGTCTCCTCGGTCAGCAAGGGCTGGGCGGCTCCCGGGCTGCGCGTCGGCTGGGCCGTCGGCGACCCGGCGCTGCTGGAGCCCGCGCGGCTGGTGCACAACGCGATGACGACCAGCGCAGCCCGGCCGAGCCAGCTGGCCGCGACCGCGCTGCTGCGCAACTCGGCCGAGGTGCTGCGGCAGACCCGTCGGGAGCTGATCCAGCGCTGGTCGATCGCCCAGACCGGCCCCGCGGCGGTGCGCCCACAGGCCACGCCGGCCGGCGGGTTCTACGCATGGATCCCAGTGCCGGAGTGGGCCGTCGGCGACACCTTCGGGTTCTGCCGACGGGTCCGGGACGAGGGTGGAGTCATCGTCGTGCCGGGCACCGCGTTCGGCGCGGCGGGCGAGGGCTCCGTGCGGATCTCCTGCGGCGGCGACCCCCGGTTGCTGCGGCAGGGGCTGGAACGGATGGCGCCGTTCTGGGAGGCTCGATGAGTGCCCCGACGCTCACCGAGGAGGCGCGAGACGTGACCACGGACGAGCAGCTCTTCGCGCTATCCGACTCTGCCGCCATGCTGGTCGCCGAGACCGTGGCCACGCCGTGCTTCGCCTACCGCCTGGACCTGGCCCGGGAGCGTTTCCTGAGCCTGCGGTCCGCGCTGCCGGAGCGGGTGCGCCTGGCGTATGCCGTGAAGTCCAACCCCGGCGCTCCCCTCCTCGCCGAGCTGGCATCACTGGGCGCCTGGTTCGACTGCGCCTCCGCCGGTGAGGTGGTCGCCGTCGGCACCGCCCGTGACGAGGTCGGTTGGGAGGGCGGGCCCGGTGG
>JAAYYA010000012.1 GCA_012515595.1 Actinomycetales bacterium | reverse complement strand
CGCGTCGGCCCTGACAGGCCTCCTGCCGGACCGGCGACGCAGGCGCGGATCCGGGTGCGGGCAACCGGAGTCAGTGGTGGGCCAGCAGGGGCTTGAACCCTGGACCGACGGATTATGAGTCCGTTGCTCTAACCGGCTGAGCTACTGGCCCCTCGCGCCGCCGATCCTAACGCGACTACCTCGCCGGTCCTGTCATGGCATACGGGCACCGCCCCGTGCGCTCGGTGGGGTGTGAGAGCACCGCCCCGTGCGCTCAGTGGGGTGTGGGAGCGCCACGCCGTGCGCTCAGTGGGGTCCAGAACCGCCGCCCCACGCGCTCGCTCGGGTGGGTCCCACGCACTTTTAGGACTCGATTCGGTTACGGCTGGGCGAATTTCCTACACCCGGGGGCACCTCGTAAGTAGGGTGCCTGCCATGAGCGAAGACGCTACTGGGTTCCCCGAGCCCACCAACGAACCGCTGGTGGTGCTCGAGAACGTCAACAAACACTTCGGTGACCTGCACGTTCTCCAGGACATCAACCTGACGGTCCACAAGGGCGAGGTCGTCGTCGTGATCGGGCCCTCCGGCTCGGGCAAGTCGACGCTGTGCCGGACGATCAACCGGTTGGAGACCTACGAGTCCGGCTCGATCACCATCCACGGCGACAGGCTGCCGGAGGAGGGGAAGGCGCTGGCCAAGCTCCGTGCCGACGTCGGCATGGTCTTCCAGTCGTTCAACCTCTTCTCCCACAAGACGATCCTCGAGAACGTCACGATGGGCCCGATCAAGGTGCGCGGGAACAAGTCCGCCGACGCCAAGAAGAGGGCGATGGAGCTGCTCGACCGGGTGGGTGTGGCTCACCAGGCCGCCAAGTACCCCGCCCAGCTCTCGGGTGGTCAGCAGCAGCGCGTGGCCATCGCGCGGTCCCTCGCGATGGAGCCGACGGTGATGCTCTTCGACGAGCCCACCTCGGCACTCGACCCGGAGATGATCAACGAGGTGCTCGACGTCATGGTCGAGCTGGCCAAGTCCGGCATGACGATGATCGTGGTGACCCACGAGATGGGCTTCGCCCGCAAGGCCGCCGACCGCGTCGTCTTCATGGCCGACGGCGCGATCCTCGAGCAGAACACCCCGGAAGAGTTCTTCACCAACCCCCAGACCGATCGAGCCAAGGACTTCCTCGGCAAGATCCTGACGCACTGACGGCACGACCGTGACCTCAACCAAGGAGATAACTATGCAGCGCACCTCATTCCGACTCGCCGCCGTGCTCGCGGCCGGCGCCCTGGCCCTGAGCGCCTGTGGCAGTGACGACGGCGACAGCGGGGACGACGGCGACGGCACCGGGGCCGGTGGCGGCAGCGGCGACGGCATCACCATCGGCATCAAGTTCGACCAGCCCGGCCTCGGCCTGAAGGACGGCAACGAGTACACCGGCATGGATGTCGACGTGGCTCGTGCGGTGGCCGAGAAGCTCGGCTTCAGCGAGGACCAGATCACGTTCGTGGAGTCCCCGTCGGCCCAGCGCGAGACGATGCTGCAGGCCGGCCAGGTCGACCTCATCTTCGCGACCTACTCGATCACCGACTCGCGCAAGGAGTCCGTGCAGTTCGCGGGGCCCTACTTCGTCGCCGGTCAGGACCTCCTGGTGGCCCAGGACAGCGACATCGCCGGCCCGGCGGACCTGGACGGCAAGATCCTGTGCTCGGTCACCGGCTCGACCTCCGCCGAGAACGTCAAGGCGGAGGTCCCCGGGGTGCAGCTGCAGGAGTACGGCACCTACTCGGAGTGCGTCGAGCAGCTGTCCAACGGCACCATCGACGCCGTGACCACCGACGACGTGATCCTGGCGGGCTTCGCCGCCCAGGAGGCCTACGCAGGCAAGCTCAAGGTCGTGGGTGCCCCCTTCAGCACCGAGAACTACGGCGTCGGCCTGAACCAGGATGACGACCGCTGCGAGGACGTCAACGCAGCCCTCACCGAGCTCTGGGAGGAGGGCACGATGGAGCAGATCATCGACGACAACGTCGGCGCGGCGGGCTTCACGCCCAACCCCGAGACCAACCCGGCCGAGGCAGGCGGGCACTGCGCCTGATCGGCTAGCCGACCGGCATACTCTCTTGGCTGTTCAGGGAGTATGCCGGTCGTGCCGGTTCACCGACCAACGCACCCACCGGGAGTCCCATGACTGAGCTGATTGAGGAGTACCAGCTCCTCGACGCGTTCTGGATGACCATCAAGCTGACCGCCTACTCCGCCGTGATCTCGCTGATCCTCGGCACCATCCTGGCCGTGATGCGGGTCTCGCCCGTGCGGATCTTCGAGTGGGTCGGCACCACCTACGTCACCCTGCTCCGCAACACCCCGCTGACGCTGATCGTGCTGTTCTGCAGCCTCGGGCTGTGGGGTCAGCTGGGCATCGAGCTCGCGTCCCGGGACTCGCCGACCTTCATCGTCGACAACGGGTTCCGGCTCGCCGTGCTGGGCCTGAGCGTCTATCACGCGGCGTTCGTCTGTGAGGCGCTGCGCAGCGGTGTCAACACCATCCCGCTGGGGCAGGCCGAGGCCGCCCGGTCGATCGGTCTCACCTTCACCCAGAGCATGACCCAGGTGATCCTCCCGCAGGCCTTCCGCGGGGCGATCACGCCGCTGGGCAACGTGCTGATCGCGCTGACCAAGAACACGACGGTCGTCGCGGCCATCGGTGTGGCCGAGACGGCCTACCGGATGAAGGCGATTGCCGAGTTCGAGCCCTCCCTGCTGATGGTGGGCTTCGCGATCGTGGCGCTCGGCTTCGTCATCCTGACCCTCCCGATGGGCATGCTCACCAGCTACCTGTCGGCCCGACTGGCGGTGAAGCGATGAGTGACACGACACGCGTCCTGTTCGACGCCCCCGGACCGAAGGCGCGGATGCGCTACCGGATCATGGCCGTCATCGGGGCCCTGGTGATCCTGGGCCTTCTCTACGTCGTCTACGGGCGGCTGGAGGAGAAGGGACAGCTCACCGCCGCCCGGTGGGACTGGATCCTGGACGGGAGCGCCTGGACCAACTACCTCCTCCCGGGCATCTGGGACACGCTGCGCGCCGCGGCGATCTCGATCGTGCTGTCCATGGTCCTGGCCCTGGTCCTGGCCATGGCCCGTATGTCGGACGTCGCACCGCTGCGCTGGCTCGCCAGCGTTGTCGTGGAGTTCTTCCGCGCGGTGCCGGTCCTGATCATGATGCTGTTCATGTTCTGGTTCCTGGTCCACCGCGGCTGGTTCCCGGACAGTCTCAACCCGATGATCGGCGTGGTCTTCGGACTGACGATGTACAACTCGGCGGTGCTCTGCGAGGTCATCCGCAACGGCGTGGCCTCCCTGCCGGCCGGTCAGCGCGAGGCGGGCCTGTCCATCGGGCTCTCCCCCGCCCAGGTGCGTCGCACGATCCTCATCCCGCAGTCGCTGACCGCGATGCTGCCGACGCTGGTCAGCCAGATCATCGTCATCACCAAGGACACCGCGCTCGGTTACCTGATCCTCTACCCGGAGCTGGTCACCCGTGCACGGCAGCTCGGCTCGGCCGAGTCCGCGACACTGCCTGCGTATGTCGTGGCGGCGGTGCTCTTCATCCTCATCAACTACACGCTGAGCAAGATCGCCGAGGCCGTCGAGAACCGCCAGCGCCGCCGCAACCGGAGCGCCGGCAAGGTCGGCGACGCCAACGAGCCGCCACCGGTGGCCCCCGCCATCGTCCCCAGCGGCGGCGGACACGGCGGGTTCGGCGGATAAGACCCCGCCCACTGCACGACGAACGGCCCGGATCTCGCGTTGAGATCCGGGCCGTTTGTTGTCGGCTCCCCCGGTTGGACTCGAACCAACAACCTGCCGGTTAACAGCCGGCTGCTCTGCCAATTGAGCTACAGGGGAAGGTGCCATCCCCAAAGGGGCAGCGAGGAGAGACTCTATCACGCACTGAGCGGGGGCAAGCCACTCTGGTCGCGCAGTGTGGCGCGTGCCACGGCGACCTCTGCGGCCAGCTCGGAGTCCTCCGGGTCGTTCCCCCTGCCGGGCACCACCTGCTCCTGGAGCTCGCGCGTGGCGAGGTCCTTGCGGATCGCGACCCGGGTCTTGCGGCCAGGCCCCAGGTCGACCTCACGCACGAGCACGACGCTGGCCTGGACCCGGTCCCGGAAGGCGTCGGTGAAGATGCGGGCACCCGAGCCGGTGAAGCTCCACCGGGTGGGTGCGCCCTCCCCCACCCAGGTGACCCGCAGGACGTCCGACTCCGGGTCCCAGGTCCCCGCCTCGACCTCCAACCATCGACGCGAGAGGGCCACGTCGGCGTCGTCACCGACGACCGCCACCCGGGTGCGGCTGGCCAGCACCCACCGGCCGGTCAGCCGGTCCTGGGCGGCGGCGAGCAGCCGGTCGCCCTCCGGCACGCCGGCAGATCGCACCGCCTCAGGCAGAGCGTCAGCGGTGCGACGTCGTCCCCAGGCCACGGCTCACTCCATCTGGGCGCGCAGCCGCGCCCGCTCGCGGTACAGCACGGACAGCTTCTCGGCCAGGGCGCGCTCCTCCGGGCTGCCGGGCTCGGCCCGCTGCAACCCGCTCAACGCATCCGCGATGCGACCGGCGACGCCGGCCTCCTGGACCCGGGTCACGAGCGAGTCGACATAGCGTCGCGGCGGCAGGCCGCTGGCCGTCTCGAGCGTCACCGGCAGGGCAGCGACCGCCATCTCGTGGACCAGCGGACGGGCCTCCTCCCGGGTCGCGCTGGACACGGCTGCGGCCCACCCCTGGCTGCTCAGCGTCCGGGCCGTCGCCAGGCCCCCGCCGGCACGGACCCCCTCGAGCACCGCGCGGTGGGCCGGCGCGCGCAACCCCTCGGTCGGGAGGTCGGCCACCACCTGCTCGTCCAGGGTCCCGGGATACTGCAGCACCACCTGGAGCAGCTGCCGCTCGGCGGCCACCAGCGGGTCGCGCAGGTCGGGCACGGGCAGGGTCGGTGCTTGGGATGGCGGCTCGCCGTTCGGAGGGCCGGCCGGGCGCTGCTGCGGACGGTGCGGGGACCGCTGCGGAGCCTTGGCGGCACGCGCCACCTCCGAACCCACGCGCTCGACGGGCATGCCGAGCCACCCGGCGACCGTCCGGACGTACTCCGGCCGCAGCGCGGTGTCCCGGATCCTGGCGAGGATCGGAGCGGCCGCTCGCATGGCCGAGACGCGCTCCTCGGCACGGTCCAGGTCATAGGGGGCGATCGTGGAGCGGACCGCGAACTCGAACAGCGGCACGGCGCCCTCGATGAGGTCGCGCACCGCCTCGTCGCCCGCGGACTGACGCAGGTCGTTGGGGTCCTGGCCGGCGGGCGCCACCGCGACGAAGGACTGGCTGGCCCAGCGCTGGTCCTCGGCGAAGGCGCGCATGGCGGCCTTCTGCCCGGCGGCGTCCCCGTCGAAGGTGAACACCACCCGGGCCGGGGACAGCCCCTGCTCGTCACGCAGGATGCGGCGCAGCATCTTGATGTGGTCGACGCCGAAGGCCGTCCCGCACGTCGCGACAGCAGTGTCGATCCCGGCCAGATGGCACGCCATCACGTCGGTGTAGCCCTCCACGACGACCGCCCGGCGCTGCTCGGCCATCGACTTCTTGGCCAGGTCGAGCCCGTAGAGGACCGAGGTCTTGCGGTAGATCGGGGTCTCGGAGGTGTTGAGGTACTTGGCCTGGATCCGGTCCTCGTCGAAGATCCGGCGGGCGCCGAAGCCGATCGTGTCGCCCGTGATGTCGCGGATCGGCCACAGGACGCGCCCACGGAACCGGTCGTAGAGCCCCCGGCCCCGGGCGGACAGCCCACTGGTCACCAGCTCGTCCTCGGTGAACCCCTTGGCCCGCAGGTGCCGGGTGAGGGCCTCGCCGGACTGGGGGGCGTAGCCGACCTGGAAGAGCGCCGCGTCGTCGAGTCCGAACCCCTTGGCGCTCAGGAAGTCCCGGGCAGTCTGCCCCTCGGGGCTCTCGGCGAACGCGCTCGCATAGAACTCGGCTGCGGCCCGGTGCGCCTCGACGAGTCGGGCCCGTCGCCCGAGCCCACCCTCGCCGTCGCGCCGACCACGGCCACCGGAGCTCTCGTCATACCGCAGCTCCATGCCCAGCTTGCCGGCGAGCCGCTCGACCGACTCAGCGAAGGTCAGGTGGTCGATCTTCATGACGAAGGAGATGACGTCGCCGCCCTCGCCGCAGCCGAAGCAGTGCCAGGCCCCGACCGCCGGCCGCACGTTGAAGGAGGGCGTCTTCTCGTCGTGGAACGGGCACAGGCCCTTGAGCGATCCCGTGCCGCCCGGGCGCAGGGTGACGTGCTCTCGCACGACGTCCTCGATGGAGGTGCGCTCCTTGACGGCCTGCACGTCCTCGGGCCTGATCAGTCCGGCCACCGACCCTCCTTCCCGGTTGCCGTGAGTCTAGGACGTCACGCTGTCACGCCGGCGAGGTTCTCCCCAAGGCGGGGTCTCCTCAACCGCTCAGACCAGGAAGCCGCGCAGGTCGGCCACGAAACGCTCCGGGTGCTCCAGGTGCGGGCTGTGTCCGCAGTCCTCGTAGACGACCTCGGTGAAGTCGCCCGCGGCCTCCAGGACCGAGCGCAGCTGGCTGACCATCGGCTGGGTCGGGCAGACGTCCTCGCCGGGGTAGCCGGGGATGGCGCCGAGCTTGCCCAGCTGGGCGAGGTCGAACATCGAGGTGTCCGAGACGATCTGGTCGTCGGCGCCGCGGATCCACAGCACCGGCGGCGCCGGGTCGAGGTCGCCGAACGCGCGCTGGTTGAGGTACTTGGGCGAGAGGGCGTTGTTCGTGCCCGTGGTCCCCGGAGCCAGCCCCGGCCAGTTCTGCGAGGTGGTGCTGTCACCGGGGTAGATGTCGTCGCCGACCTTGGTGTCCAGCATCCCGTCGAGGTAGCGCTGCTCGACCTCGGGGTCGAAGGTGAAGCCGGGCTTGACGTAGAAGGCGCGCATGGTGGTGATCGGGCTGGTGGGGTCCTCGCCCCGGTCGCCCTCGTCCAGCCGCTTGCAGAAGTCCGGGTTGGCGGTGCCGCCGCCGGACCCGGCGAAGTCCGCCGCCGTGGGGGTGCCGTCCAGCCCGTGGGTGCCGCCGAAGCCGTAGGGCGAGCCGCTGGCCTCGAGGACCAGTCGCCTCACCCGGTGGGGATGGTCGATCGCCAGCTGCAGCACGATGTTGCCGCCGGCCGACCAGCCCAGCAGATCGACAGGCTCGGTGATCCCGAGGGTGTCCAGGAGCGCGACGACGTCGTCGGAGAAGTCGGCCATCCCCCGGGTGGCGTCGATGGTCTTGCGCTCCGACCCGCCGTAACCGCGGTAGTCCGGCGCGATGACCCGGTAGGTGTCGGAGAGCTCCTCCATCAGTGCGTCGAAGAAGACCGACGAGCTCACGTTGCCGTGCACGAGCACGAGCACCGGCGCCGTCGGGTCACCCGCCTCCCGCACGCAGGTGTTGAGCCGGTCCGTCTGCACCATGCGGGCGCTCACGCCAGAGGTCGTCATGGCCAGATCATGGCAGACGTCAGTGACATGATCGGGACATGGCCGCGTCCAAGACCCCAGCCATCGAGCTCGAGGTGGGCGAGCGCACCGTGCGCCTCTCCAACCCCGACCGCGTCTACTTCCCCGAGGGCGGCCACACCAAGCTCGACCTCGCCAACTACTACCTGTCGGTGGGCGACGGCATCGTCAACGCGCTGCGCGAGCGCCCATGCATGCTGCACCGCTTCCCCGAGGGCATCGAGGGCGAGAAGGTCCACCAGAAGCGGCTCCCCCACGGGGCGCCCGACTGGGTCGAGACGGCTCACGTCACCTTCCCGCGGTGGAACCGCACCGCCAACGAACTGTGCGTCACCGAGCTGGCCAGCGTCATCTGGGCGGTGCAGATGTCGACCGTGGAGTTCCACCCGTGGAACAGCCGCCGCGCCGACGTCGAGCGGCCCGACGAGTGGCGCATCGACCTGGACCCGGGCGAGCAGTGCGAATTCGCGACGGTCAAGCGGGTGGCCGGTGTCGCCCAGGAGGTGCTGGACGAGCTCGGCGCGACCGGCTGGCCCAAGACCACCGGCAGCAAGGGGCTGCACATCTACGTCCGGATCCCCCCGGACCACGGTTTCCAGGACGTCCGCCGCGCCGCCCTGGCGTTCGCGCGCGAGGTCGAGCGCCGCACCGACGACGCGACGACCACCTGGTGGCGCAAGGACCGCGACCCCACCCAGGTCTTCGTCGACTACAACCAGAACGCCAGAGACCACACCATCGCCGCGGCATACTCCGTCCGGGGCAGGCCCGACGCCCGGGTGAGCGCCCCGCTGACCTGGGACGAGGTCCCCGACGTCGACCCCGCGGAGTTCACGATCAGCACGATGCCGGAGCGCTACGCCGAGCTGGGCGACCTGCACGCGGGCATCGACGACGCCGTCTTCGACATCGCACCCCTGCTGGAGTGGGCCGACCGGGACGAGGCCGAGGGCGCCGAGCCGGTCCCCGACCCGGACGACTGACCTGCGGTATGCCGTGGTGCCGGTCCCCCGTGCACCAGGCAGTCCCCGGGTGGTTCAGTCCCGCACCGTGTCGCTCGCCGGCAACGACAGCCGGAGCACGAGCAGGTCATCACCGACCAAGGTGAACTGGGCCGGGTTGAGGAACGCTTCCATCAGCACGGGCGAGGCCGTCTCGGCTCCGGTGCACTGCCCGTCGGCCTCCACGACGGTCTCGACGCCCTCCGCTGGCACCGTGCCGCCGGTGGCGTCCACACCCTCGGTCCGCACGGTCACCAGCTCGCAGTCGTCGTAGGCGAGCACCAACGTGTCCGGGAAGTCGTCCGCCCAGCGCAGACCCAGCCGGGACGGGTCGTCCGTCAGATCCCCGAGCACGCCACCGCCGTCCACCCACTCCAGCAGCGTCCAGCCGGTCCCGGCGAGCTCCTCGTTGCTCGGGGCGCGCTCGGGCAGCGAGGTGTCGACCCCGGCCGGGTCCGCGCCGACCCGCACGAAGTCGAGCCGGGCCAGCCCCACGCCGCTGACGGGAGGTGGCTCCTCGACACCGGCCCACGAGGTGTCGACCGACAGCAGCAGCCACTCATCCCCGAGCTGGTGGAGGGAGCCACCGTGGCTGAGCACGTCGATCCAGAAGTCCTCGGCGGTCTGCGCCGGCTCAAGGCACCCCTGGTCGTCCGTGGCCAGGTCCCCCGGGGGGAACGCCCCAGCATCGGTCAGGGTGAGCCCCTCCTGGAACCAGCCGCCCCCGCAGTCGTCGGCCCCGAAGCCCCAGCCCCGGGCCGGGAGGTCCTGGCCGGCGAAGGAGAACGTGGTCTCCGCGGCGGAGCCGACGACCTCGGCGGAGGTCTGGTCGCTCGCCCAGATCTCGTCCCGCAGCATCCAATCGGTCCCCTCGAGCTCCTCCGCGGAGGGCACCTGCAGACCGTCGGGGGCCTCGGGAGGGTCCGCAGTGGCGTCCGGTGCGGCCAGCACGAAGGTCGTGGACCCCGCGGGCAGGGTCGCCACGCCGATCTCGTCGGAGCCGTCCGAGCCACCGAGCACCGTCTGCCACACCAGGCCGCCCACCGCCGCGAGCGCCACCACGCCCAGGGCGCCGGCACCCGCCCGCTTGCGGGTCCGCCGCCGGCGGCCGGTGGCCCAGGTGTCGTCCGGCTGGAGCACCCGGTCCTGGCCGGTGCCGGAGGCCTCGTCGAGCAGCACCCGCAGGTCGTCCTCACGGTCGCTCATCGCCATCACTCCTCGTCTCGTCCGACGGTCTGCGGCGCAACCAGCTCCGAGCGCATCCGCGCCACCGCCTGGTGGCACAGGCTCTTGACGGTTCCGACCGCGACACCCATGACCTCGGCGGTCTGCGCCTCGGTGAGGTCCTCGAAGTAGCGCAGCACCAGCGCCGCACGCTGCCGCGGCGGCAGGGACCTGAGCACCGCGTGCACCTCCGCGTCCCTGGCCCGGGCCTCGGCACCGTCGCCGACGACCCGCTCGGGCACCGGGTCCGACACGACCTCGTGCCTGCTCCGGCGCCACCACGAGATCCGCTGTCGATAGATCACCGTGCGCACGAAGGCCTCCGGATGCGTGACCGACTCCCACTTCTCCGCGAGCGCGACCAGCGCCTCCTGGAGCAGGTCCTCGGCCAGGTCCGGGTCGCCGCACATCAGCCGGGCCGCCCGCCGCAACCGCGATTGCTGGGACAGCACGAACTCGCTGTAGGCGGGGTCGGTCGTCACCACGGCGGCTCTCCTCTCACCCGGGGCCGGTGCTCTCCCCCACTCTGTCGTCCCCGGAGGCCGAAAGGTTCAGTCCGCCTCGCGACGCGCGGCAGTATGCCGTGCGCCCGGCCCCCGACCAGCACCACCCGGTCCGTGGTCACATCCCGGCACCAGCCGGTCCGAGGTCACCACCCGGAGCCGGAGACGACGCAGCCCCCGGCGCAGCACGCGCCGGGGGCTGTGGTCGAGTCAGCGGGGACTGCTCAGCAGTTCTCCTCTTCCCACGCCGTGATGGCGTCGGTGGCCTCGGTGACCGCGTTGATGTCGATGCTGGCCGGGTCGGACTCGACCAGGCCGAGCTGCTCGATGACGACCTCGATGTCGTCCTTGATCTCGTCCGGAGCCTCGTCGACGACGTCCTCCAGGGCGGTCTTCACCGCACCCGGGTCGTTCATGTCGATGTCCTCCGGCGCGGCGTCGCAGAAGCTGTTGCCCCCGCAGGCGGTCAGGGCCGGGACCATCAGGGCCACCGCCAGGACACCAGTCATCACACGCTTCATCAGATTTCCTCCCAGTGAAGTCGGTGCGGCGACGAGATGCCCCCTGGGGCACCGACTTCCGGCGAATAGCCTAAACGACGGCTGGGACCGCCATGGACAACTGCTGGGTG
>JAAYYA010000460.1 GCA_012515595.1 Actinomycetales bacterium | reverse complement strand
CCGGACAAGGCGATGCTGTATGCCGAGCGTGCCGGTGATCGTGCGGCCGCCGCCTTCGCGAACGAGGACGCCCTGCGGCACTACGGGCGAGCCCTGGAGTGGGCGCTGGAGGACCCCGACCGGATCCGGCTGCTCACCGCGCGCGTCGGGGTGCACGTCCTCGCGGGCGATGTAGAGGCGGCCGAGCAGGACATCGTCTCCCTGGAGGAGATCGTGTCCTCCTCCCAGGACCGCGCGGCCCGCGCCTCGGTCCTGCTGCTGCGGGCCAAGCATGGAGACCACACCGCCGACTACGCACGGGCCGCGGATGACGCACGGGCCGCCGCCACGGCATACGAGGGCATGGGTGACGCGGCGGGGGAGGCGCGCGCGCGAGTCGTGCTGGGGGAGGCGCTCACCGGCCGGCAGGACTACGCCGAGGCCCGCGCGGAGCTCGACCGCGGCCTCGAGCTGGCGCGGGGTGCGGGGGAGTCCGCCCTGGAGGCAAAGGCGCTGGCGGGACTGGGGATCGTGGCTGACCTCACCGGCGACCGCGCCACCGGTCGGCGGTGCTTCGAGGAGTCGCTGGCCATCGAGCAGCGGGACAACCGGACCAGCGGGGTGGTGACCGGACTGATCCACCTCGGCGTCAACAGCTGGCGCAGCAGCGACCTCGTCGACGGGACCGAGCGCCTGCAGGAGGCGCTGGACCTGGCTCAGCGGATCGGTGCGCGCCGGCTCGCCGGGCGTGCCCAGGCCAACCTGGGGCTGCTGCTGAGCAGTCGGTTGCAGGTGGAGGAGGGGCGGCGCCATCTGGAGGAGGCGCTGGTGCTCAACCGGGAGGTGGGTGGTCCGTATGCCGTGTCACGCACCATCGGCCTGCTCGGTCATGCCGACCGGATCCTGGCGAACTATCCCAGCTCCGAGGCCCTGGAGCGGGAGGCGCTGGAGATCGACCGTGAGGTCGGGGACCGGCAGGACGAGGGCTTCCGGCTCGCCAACCTCGGTGAGCTGGCCCGCGCCACCGGCCGGATAGCCGAGGCGCAGGAGCTTTTCGCCCAGGCCCTCGCGCTCGCCGAGGACATCGGCGACCCGGACGTCGAGGTGCTGGCGCGCATCGGGCTGGCCTGCGTGCGGCTGGACCAGGACCTGCCCGCGGAGGCCCTGGTGTTTGCCACCCAGGCTCACGAGGAGTGCGTCAGGCTCGGTGACCCGCGCGCGGATGCCGAGGCGCAGCTGGTGATGGGGCACGCCGCCCTGGTGCTCGGAGACCTGGACGGCGCGGCGGAGCATTACGCGGACGTCCTGGCCCTGGACCGGCAGGTCATCTACCCGGCCGCGACCGTGGGGCTGGCGGAGGTCGCCGTCGCGCGCGGGGCGACCGACGAGGGCAGACAGCAGATCGAGCAGGTGGTGCCGCGGCTGCTGGTGCGTGACCTGCCGGGGGTGGTCGACGTGCCTGAGCTGTACGTCCGGGCAGCGGGGGTGCTCAGGGCGCTGGGCGACCCCCGGGTGGGCCGAGTGCTGGCGGTGGGGCGGGAGACCCTGATGGAGCAGGCCGACCTCTTCACCGATCCCGACCGGCGGCGCCGGTTCCTCGAGGGCGTGCGGCCGCACGTCGACCTGCTCCGCTGGTCATCGAGCGATGCATCGGCCCCGGCGGGCTAGCTTTCCTCCCCGTCCTGCAGCCGCTGCTGCCAGCGCTCGTCGTCGGCGACGACCTTCTCCGCCTCGTCCAGCACGGCCGTGAGGCTGGCGGCGGGGATGACCACGCCACCCGCGGAGTCGAGGTAGACGAAGTCCCCGGGCACCACGGTGACCCCGGCCACCTCGATGGCGACGTTCGCGGCATACGGCATGACGCTGTCCCCGCCCCAGCGCACCGCCTCCCCGCGGCACCAGGTGGCGAAGTCCTGCGCTGCCAGCTCGCTGTAGTCGCGCAGCTGGCCGTCGGCCAGGACCCCGGCGAGGCCGTGGCGCGCCACCCGGGTCAGTTTCACGCCGCCCGCGTGGGAGATGTCCGGGTAGCCGCCGCTACCCAGCACCAGGACAGCACCCTCCGGCGCGCCGGCCACCGCCTCGGCGAAGACCGCGCCGAACCCGCGGTCCTCCCCAGGCAGGTCGTCGCGGGTCGGCAGGAACTCCATCGTGATGGCCGGGCCGAAGAGAGCCCGGGACGGGCTCGGGCTGCTCAGCGCCGGGAGGTGCGCGCGGTGCTTGTGGGTGCGGCCCATCGCGTCCACCAGGGCGGCGCAGCCGACCGTGAGCGCCCGCTGTCGAAGGGAGTCAAGGTCTTCTGGTGTCACCGGTCCTCCTGCGGACGTGGCGCGACGGGTGGTTCCGAGTCAACAGCCTTGTGGGCCAACGGGGCAAGGGGTCGCCTAGGGTGAGACGGCATGGTGCACGTGGCGTTCGTCCTGGGCAAGCCGCCCAAGGCGTCAACGATCTTCCCCGAGGTCTTCGACCGGCTCGCAGCGGCCGGGGTGGACTCATGGCTGCACCTGCCGCACGACGACGACGTCCAGCAGGAGGCGCTCCGTGCGGCGGACCTCGTCGTCCACCGGGGGCTCAACGACGGGGCTCTGGGGCTCATCCGGGAGCTCCACCTCGCCGGGAGTGTCCTCCTCAACCCGTATCCCGGGGTGGTGCAGCTGGCCGACCGGGTCGCCATGCTGCGGGCGCTCGACGGACTGCCGGTCCCGCCGACCCGGGTGGTGGCGACCTGGCGCGAGGTGGCGGCCGCGGCGGGGGAGCGGCGGTGCGTCGTGAAGTCGGCGGGAGGGCCGGGCCGGGGGGTGTCGATCGTGGTCGGGACCGCGGAGGAACTGCGGGTGGAGCGCGGGCTCGACCCACCGTTCCTGGTCCAGGACTACGTGGTGGCCGGCGAGGTCGACCACAAGCTGTACTTGGTTGGCGACCAGGTCCGCGGGCTGCTCAAGCCCTCGCCGCTGGCGGTCGGCCACACCACGGAGGGAGCCCCCTTCACCCCAGCGCCTGAGCTGGTCGATCTCGCCCGACAGGTCCGGGCTCGGCTCGATCTGGACTTCCTCGGCGTGGACGTGCTGGTCTCGGAGTCCGGCCCGGTCGTGGTGGATGTCAACGACTTCCCGGGGTATCGCGGGATGCCCGACGTGCCCGAACTGGTCGCGGACCATCTGCTGGCTCGTGCGGCAGCCTGAGCCAGCCCTGCTCAGCCCGGCTCCCCGCGGCGCTTGCGCGCGGTGATGACCGCGATGTCGATCACGGTGACGACGAGCAGCACGGCGAGAGCGATCACGAGCCACAGCGGACCGTCGACCGCGAGGGTCCAGATGATCCCGCCCACGCAGATGACCAGTCCCAGGATCGCGAGCACGAGACGCAGCGTCAGGGCGCTGTGAGCCGGCGGGGCTCCACCGAACCCGCCGGTCGGGTCGTGATAGTCGGGCCGTCCCTGCGGATGGACGTCCCGTCGCCCGGGCGTCGGAGTCGTGCCGGACATCTCGACCACCTCCTGATTCCACGGTAGGAGGGCGCCGACGTGCTGTCGATCCGAGAGGGTGGACGAGACCGCTACGACGTTGGGTGGGGGGACGAAACCACTACGAAGTTCCGTGGAAGGTGCACGAAACCCCTACGAAAATGTGGGGGAGGCGCACGAAACCCCTACCAAAATTGGGGTGGGGATTGTCCTATGACAAACTGGACCCATGATCCAGGGGACGACGGTGGCCGAGATCGTCGCGAGCGTGCGCAACCTCGTCGACGCCGGCGTGCTGGCGCCGACGGCCGAGCTGCCCACGGTGCGGGGCCTGGCCGCCGACCTGGGGGTGAATCGGAACACCGTGGCCTCGGCCTACGCGCTCCTGGTGCAGGCTGGGGTCGCCGAGACCGCAGGGCGCCGCGGCACCCGGATCAGGCCCATCCCCGAGCTGCCGCGCGACCTCGACCCCGACACCTCGCGGCGCTTGCGGGGCGACGACCTGGTGGACCTGGCCAGCGGCAACCCCGACCCGGCGCTGTTGCCCGACCTCGGTGACGTGGTGCCCGGCGCCGGCTACCGGCAGGTCCTCTACGGCGACGACCCGCTCGACCCGGAGCTGCTCGACTGGGCGCGCGTGCACTTCGCGCCGCTCCTGCCGGCAGCCCACGACATCGCGGTGACCCACGGGGCGGTGGATGCGGTCGACCGGGTGCTTGCGGCCTACCTGACCCGCGGAGATGCGGTGGCGCTGGAGGACCCGTGCTTCCTGGCCAGCATCGGCGTCCTGCGGGTGAACGGCTACGACGTCGTGCCGGTGGCCACGGACGAGTTGGGCATGGTGCCAGCGTCCCTGGAGGTCGCGCTGGCCCGCGGGGTGCGGGCCGTGGTCTGCACGGTCCGCGCGCTCAACCCCACGGGGGCCAGCCTGTCCGCGGAGCGCGCCGCCGAGCTGCGTGCCGTGCTCGGGCGGCACCCGCACGTGCTGGTCATCGAGGACGACCACTTCTCCGGCGTCGCCAGCACCACCTACCACCGGGTGACCCCAGAGGATTGCCCGCGCTGGGCCCTGGTGCGCTCGGTCTCCAAGTTCCTCGGGCCCGACCTGCGCCTCGCCCTGGTGGCCGCCGACCCCGAGACCGTGCAGCGCCTGGAGACCCGCCTCGCCGCGGGCGCCACCTGGGTGAGCAGGATCCTGCAGCGCACCGCTCTGCACCTGCTGCGCGACGCCCGGGTGCAGGGCCAGCTAGCCGCGGCCAGCGACATCTACCGCGAGCGACGGGACCTCCTTATCCGGGAGGTGCGCCGACGAGGTTTCAACCTCCCGGTGGCGCCGACCGACGGGGTGAACGTGTGGATCGGTCTGGACCGGCCCGCCGCGCCCGTGGTGGCCACCCTCGCGCAGGCCGGCTGGGCCGTGACCGACGGCAGCACCTACGCGTTGGCGCCCGACCCCCCGCCGGCCATCCGGGTGACGGCCTCCCGCCTCACCCCCACCCAGGCCGAGGCCTTCGCCGACGCCCTCGCCCGCGCCTGCGGCGCGGCGGTGCTCTGACCCACCCACCTCCAGGAGAACCACCGATGACCACTCCTTCAGCCAGCCGCTCCACCGAGCCCGCGGCTCCGGGCGCCGCCCTGCTCACCGGCCTCAGCGCCTTCCCCCTGACCCCGATCTCGGGCGACGTCGACAGGGGCATTGACGAGACGGCATACAGCACCCTCGTGGCACGGCTCGCCGACGCCCGGGTCGACACGATCGCGGCCCTCGGGTCGACCGGCAGCTACGCCTACCTCGAGCGTGCCGAGCGTCGTCGCGTCGTGCAGCTCGCCGTGGCGGCCGCCGGCGAGGTGCCGGTCATTGCGGGGATCGGTGCGACCCGCACCCGCGCCGTGTTGCAGCACGCCGAGGACGCCCAGGCGGAAGGGGCCGCGGCGCTGCTCCTCGCGCCGGTCTCCTACCAGCCGCTGACCGACGACGAGGTCTTCGGGCTCTTCGAGGAGGTGAGCGCCGCCGCCTCCGTGCCCGTCGTCGTCTACGACAATCCCGGCACGACCCAGTTCACCTTCACCGACGAGCTGCACGCCCGCATCGCCGGCCTGCCGCGGATCGCCTCGGTCAAGATCCCGCCGGTCGACGGCGGACCCGTCGCGGTCCGCGAGCGGGTCGACGCGCTCCGCGGTCGCCTCCCCGCCGACGTGACGATCGGCATCTCCGGTGACCCGGTCGCGGCGGACGCGCTGAACGCGGGGTGCGACGCCTGGTACAGCGTGCTCGCAGGGACCCTGCCCGGACCGTGCCGGGAGATCACCGAGGCCGCCGGGGCGGGGGAGTCGGACCGGGCCAGCGCGCTGTCCCGGCACCTGCAGCCGCTCTGGGACCTGTTCGGCACCTACGGCAGCTACCGCGTGGTCTCCGCGCTGGCCGAGGAGCTGGGGCTGCTGAGCCACCCCAACCTGCCCCGTCCGGTCCTCGGCCTGGCCCCGGCCGGGCGCGCACAGGTCCGGGAGGCGCTGGGCACGCTGCGGGCCTCCGGTGTTCTGGACTGAGCGCGCAGCACGTCGGACGAGGGCCGACCGCGGCACGCGGGGCGGCCTGACGCGTTACGTCGTCGTCGCCACGCTGGCCAGGCTGTGCGACGGCGGCGCCGTCGTCGCGGTGATCCTGCTGGTGACGACGACCGGTGGCTCGTCCGCGGTCGCCGGACTGCTCGGGGCCTGCGTGACGGCCCCGCACGTGCTGGGCCCGTTCATTGCCCGGACGCTGGACACCGCCCGGGACAGCCGGACAGTCCTGTCGATCGCCTGCGCCGCCCACTCCCTGACCCTGGCTGGTGCCGTCCTGACCTACGGGCACGTCCCCACCGCGGTGACCGCGGCGCTGCTGGTCTGCTCCGGCCTCGTCGGCCCCATCCTCACCGGCGGCGTGAGTGCCCAGCTGCCGGCCATCGCCGGACCTGCGGTCGCCCAGCAACGCCGGGCGCAGGGCTGGGACGTCGCGACCTACGGCCTCGCCGGCACCCTGGGCCCGAGCCTGGTCGCCGCGCTCACCGCCGCCACCTCGGCCCGGACGGCCGGACTCGTCCTGGCCAGCAGCGCGCTCCTGGCGGGGGCCTGCGCCCGTCTCCTGCCGCACCGCCCGCCGCCCGCGGCCGGGGACGCGGTGCCGCGGCCCTGGCAGACCCTCGCGCTCATCGGCCGGTCACCCCGGTTGCGGCGGACCCTGATCCTCACCGTGTGCGTGGCGCTGAGCGTCGCGGTCCTGCCGGTCGTGGCTGTCGCCAGCACCAGCCTGTATGCCGTGTCGGCCGGGACCGCGGGTGGGCTCGTCGCGGCCTACGGGCTGGGCACCCTGGCCGGCGCGCTGGGCGTGATGGCCTGGCCGCCCACGGGGGAGGCGGACCGGCTCACCTCCCGACTGGCGCTGGTGGTCTCAGCCGGCCTGGCCGGCATACTGCTGGCGCCGTCCCTGGGGGTCGCCCTGGTGACGTACGCGCTGACCGGGGTGGCCAACGCCTTCTTCTTCGCGGCCACCCTGGCGGCCCGGGGGGAGTACTCGCCGCCGGAGGCGCGGGGCCAGGTCTTCGTCTGGGTCGGCGCGCTGAAGATCACGGCCGGGTCGGCGGGCACCGCGCTGGCGGGAGTGGTCCTGGGCGCTGGCGTGCTGGTGCCCGTCCTCGCTGCGGTCGTGCTCTCTGCCGGGGCGGTCGTCTGGTCACTGGTCGACCGACGGGCGACGGATCAACAGAACGTTGTCGAATCGTGACCTGCCGGGCGCCCGGAACGGCCGCACTTGGCTAGGTTGGTAGATGCCCAACTCACCCCTGTGAAGGAGTTCACTGTGAAGAGGTCAGTAGGAATCGCATCGGCCGCTGCCCTGGCGCTGGTGCTCAGCGCGTGTGGCGGCGACACCGGGACCGACACCCCGGCTGACGACGACACCGGCGCGGCCGAGGAGACGACGGAGGACGCCGGCGACGACGAGGCCACCACGGACGAGGGCACGGACGACGGCGAGGCAACCACTGACGAGGCGCCCGCGGACAGCGGCCTGGCCCTGCCGGACCTGTCCGGCGAGGAGCTCGAGGTGGCCGCGGTCTGGACCGGCACCGAGCAGGAGCGTTTCACCCTGGTGCTGAACTCCTTCGAGGAGCAGACCGGCGCCTCCATCCAGTACACCTCGACCGGCGACGACATCGCCCCGGTCCTGACCCCCCGCGTCGAGGGGGGCAACCCGCCGGACGTGGCCTTCCTGCCGCAGCCCGGCCTGCTGAACGAGTTCGCCGGCCGGGACGCGCTGCAGCCGGTGTCGGCGGACGTCGAGGCGGCGATCGACGCCAACTACGACACGGTCTGGAAGGACCTCGGCACGGTCGACGGCAACCTGTACGGCGTCTGGTTCAAGGCCGCCAACAAGTCCACCATCTGGTATGACGTGGACGCCATCGACGCCGCCGGCGTCGCCGAGCCCGCCACCTGGGACGACCTGGTCGCCAACTCCCAGACGATCTCCGACTCCGGTGTCACGCCGTGGTCGATCGCCGGGGCCGACGGGTGGACCCTCACCGACTGGTTCGAGAACGTCTACCTCTCCCAGGCCGGCCCGGAGATGTATGACCAGCTGACCAACCACGAGATCCCGTGGACCGACCCCTCCGTCGAGGAGGCGCTGAACACCCTCGCCGAGATCTGGGGTGCTGACGGGTTCGTCGTGGACGGTGCCCTCCAGCTCGACTTCCCGACCTCGGTCACCACGGTCTTCTCGGCCGGCGAGGCGGCCATGGTCTACGAGGGTGACTTCGTGGCCGGCGTGATCAGCGGCGAGACCGACGCGGTCGTCGGGGAGACGGCCAACTTCTTCCCGTTCCCGGCCGTGGGCGACGCCCCGGCCGTGGTCGGCGGCGGTGACGTGGCGGTGGCTTTCACCGACACCGAGGCGAGCATGGCCCTGATGGCCTACCTGGCCTCCCCGGAGGCCGCTGAGATCTGGGTCGCCGAGGGCGGCTTCACCTCCCCGAACAAGAGCGTGGACACCGCGCTCTACCCGGACGACCTCTCCCGCGGCATCGCCGAGGGTCTGATCGCCGCCGGGGACGCCTTCCGGTTCGACATGTCCGACCAGATGCCCTCCGCCTTCGGCGGCACGCCCGGCCAGGGCATGTGGCAGGACCTGACCGACTTCCTGGCCGACCCGACCGACGTCCAGGGCGTCATGGAGAGTCTGGAGGCCAACGCGAGCGCGGCCTACGGCCGCTGACCGGACCCACGGCATACACCGGTGGCCGAGACCGTGACCGAGGCCCGCCCGGGCGGGGGCGCACCCCCCGCCCGGGCGGCCGCGCGTGCCCGCGAGGGCCGGTGGCTCGCCTGGCTCTTCCTCGCTCCCGCAGGACTGGTGCTCCTCGCGCTGGTCCTGTGGCCCATCGTCTACTCGATCTGGCGCAGCCTCTTCGACCGCAGCGGCCAGGCCTTCATCGGACTGGGCAACTACCAGCGCATCTTCACCGACCCGGACACCTTCACGGCGCTGAAGAACAACCTGATCTGGGTGCTGGTCGCCCCCGCGCTGGTGACCGTTCTCGGCCTGATCTTCGCGGTCCTCACCGAGCGGGTCCGGTGGGGGACCGCCTTCAAGCTCATCGTCTTCATGCCGATGGCGATCTCGTTCCTGGCGGCCGGCATCATCTTCCGCGTCGTCTACGACCAGGACCCTGCCAAGGGTGTGGCGAACGCGATCATCACCAGCGTCCACGACGTCTTCAGCTCCTCGTCGCAGTATCCCGGGGCCCGCCCCCGCGACGCCGACGCGATGCCGGCGACTGACGCGGGAGGCTTCGCCAGCGTGGAGACCATCCAGCCGGGCAGCACGATCCTGCTGCCCCTGGTCGGCGTGGAGGCCGGCACCCTGCCGGACGAGCCGCAGGCCGCCCAGCCGCCGGCCGAGGCCGCAGGCGACCAGGTCACCGGGACGGTGTGGTTCGACTTCACACGCGGCGGGGGCGGGGTGCCCGGGGAGATCGACGACACCGAGTTCGCCCTGCCCGGGGTGACCGTCCAGGCCGTACAGGACGGGGAGGTGGTGGCCGAGGCGACGACCGACGACCAGGGCCTGTTCGTGCTGGAGGGTCTGGACCCCGGCGACGTGCAGATCACGCTGCCCGCCGGGAACTTCGCCCAGCCCTTCCGCGGGGTCTCGTGGCTGGGGCCCAGCCTGGTGACCCCGGCGATCATCGGCGCCTACGTGTGGATGTGGGCGGGCTTCGCGATGGTCCTCATCGGCGCCGGGTTGGCGGCCATCCCGCGGGATGCGCTCGAAGCGGCCCGGATCGACGGTGCGAACGAGTGGCAGGTCTTCCGACATATCACGGTGCCGCTGCTGGCACCGGTGCTCACCGTCGTGCTGGTGACGATGATCATCAACGTCCTGAAGATCTTCGACCTCGTCTACATCATCGCCCCGGGCT
>JAAYYA010000459.1 GCA_012515595.1 Actinomycetales bacterium | reverse complement strand
GGCGGACTTCCTCGGGTTCCAGCGGCGCAACGACGCGGCCAACTTCGCGCGCGCCTGCCAGCAGCTGCTGGGTGCGCACGCGACCGGGGACGTCATCACCTGGGCCGGTGACGAGCGTCAGCACGGGGCCGCTGACCGGGACCAGCACGGGTCCGGCGACCGGCGGGTCCGGCTGGCCGCCGTCCCGATCTCGATCGACTTCGCCACCGTGGACGAGATGGCCCGGCAGCCGGGGGTGCGGCGCCGGGCCCAGGAGATCCGGGCCTCGCTGGGCAACCCCCAGACGGTCCTGCTCGGCATCGACCGGCTGGACTACACCAAGGGCATCCGGCACCGGCTGCGGGCGATCTCCGAGCTGTTCGCCGATGGCGACATCGCCACGCCCGAGGTGACGCTGCTGCAGATCGCCACCCCCAGCCGGGAGCGGGTCCGCGCCTACCAGGAGCTGCGCAGCCAGGTCGACGGCCAGGTCGGCCGGATCAATGGCGACCACTCCACGATCGGCGCCTCTGCGGTGCACTACCTGCACCACTCCTATCCCAAGGAGGAGATGTCCGCGCTCTTCCAGGCGGCGGACGTGCTGCTGGTGACCCCGCTGCGGGACGGGATGAACCTGGTGGCCAAGGAGTATGTCGCCAGCCGCTGGGACGGCGGCGGCGCCCTGGTGCTCAGCGAGTTCACCGGTGCGGCGCACGAGCTGACCCAGGCCTTCCAGTGCAACCCGCACGACATCGCCGGGCTGAAGCAGACGATCCTGGCGGCGATGCGCGAGGACCCCGCCGCCCTGCGCAAGCGGATGCTCGGCATGCGCCGCCGGGTGCGGACCCACGACGTGCACGCCTGGGCCCGGCGTTACCTGGCAGCCCTCGAGGCGGCCCCGGACAAGCCGGGACGAGGATGACCGGCCTCCGGGACCGCGCGGCGGCCACCCCGGCCGGTGAGCTCACCGACGCCCTGCGTCGCTTTGCGGCCCTGCCCCGGGTGCTGGTCGCCGTCGACTTCGACGGCACCCTGGCCCCCCTGGTCGACGACCCGATGACCGCCCGCGCCCTCCCCGGCGCCCTGGAGCTGCTGGACCAGCTGGCCACGCTCCCGGACACGTTGGTGGCCGTCGTCTCCGGGCGGGACCTGGCGACGCTGCGACAGCTCACCGGGGCGGTCGACCCGGTGCTGCTGGTCGGCAGCCACGGCGTCGAGACCTCCTACCGCGAGCCGGCACCGTCCCGGGACGAGGCCGAGTCCGCCCGGTTCGCCATCCTCGAGGCGGAGCTGACCGCCCTGGTCAGGGCCCACCCGCTGGCCCGGCTAGAGCGCAAGCCGCACTCCCTGGTCCTCCACACCCGCGGAATCCCCCCGGAGGAGGCCGCTGCCACGCTGGCAGAGGGGCGCGCGCTGGCCCGGGGCCGACCGAACCTGAGGGTGACCCCTGGCAAGGACGTGCTGGAGCTGGCCACCCGCCACGTCGGCAAGGGCAGTGCGCTGCTGGACCTGGCGGACGCGCGCGGGGTGGACCAGGTGCTCTACGTCGGCGACGACGTCACGGACGAGCAGGCCTTCGAGGCCCTGGGCCACGCCCACCTGACCGTCCGGGTCGGGCCCGGCGAGACCGTGGCGCAGCACCGGGTGCG
>JAAYYA010000458.1 GCA_012515595.1 Actinomycetales bacterium | reverse complement strand
TCCCGGTGTCCAAGGGCGTCGCGGCGCCCGCGAGCGCCTCGTCCGCCTGCTTGCGGGCCTGCGCGATCTCGAAGTCACCGAGGCCGAGCCGGCGCTGGGCGCGGCGCTCCATGATCCGCATGATCGTGGACACCACGAGGGCGATGACGTAGTAGATGAGCATGGCCCCGATGAAGGCGGGCCACGTGCCGACCTGGCGGCGCAGCTGCTCGGCCTCGAAGGTGAGATCAGCGAGCAGGACCAGGCCCACGACCGCGGTGCCCTTGACGAGCATGACCATGAGGTTGTTGAAGCCGGGCAGCATCAGGGCCCAGGCCTGCGGCCAGATCACCCGGCGCATCTTCGTCAGCCACGGCATCGACAGGGCGGTGGTGGTCTCCCACTGGCCCGCCGGGACGGCGTTGAGCGAACCCCGGACCACCTCGGCGCCGTAGGCGCCGTAGTTGAGTCCGAGGGCCACGATCGCGGTCCAGGTGGACCCCAGGTCGAAGCCGGTGAACGTGGGGATGACGTAGAAGATGAAGAAGAGCTGCACGACCAGCGACGTTCCGCGGAACAGCTCCACGATGACCCGCGCGATCACCTGCAGCCAGCCTGGTCCCTGGTGCTCGGCCACGCCGAGCAGGACCGCGACGATGACCATCAGCACGGCCCCGCCCGCGAAGGCCGCGAGGGTGGCCGTGAGGCCATCCCCGAGCAGTCGGAGCAGGACCGTGCCGAGGTCGCTGAAGAACTCGGCCACGAGTTCGGGTCAGTTGCCGGCCTGGTCCGCGGCCTCGTTGGCAGCCTCCAGGTCACCGTCGCAGAGCATCTGGGCGGTCAGACCCTCCGGCGGACGCTCGGCGTCGGTGAAGCCGAACTCGCCCACGAGCTCCAGGAACCGGGCCTCGTCGCCGACGATCTTGGCCAGCTCCTCGTTGTAGGCCTCGAGCAGGTCGGTGTCCTCCTGGCGGAAGACGGTCGACCCGGCGCTGATCTGGGCGAGGTCATCGACCACGGCGACGAAGCCGCCGGTGGTCTCCACCCCGGCGTCAGGGTTCTCCTCGGCCATGATCGACAGGGTGATGTTCGTCAGCGAGAAGGCGTCGGCCCTGCCGTTGGCGACGGCGTCCATGCCGTCCTGCGCGGAGTTGACCGTCATGGTGTTCTCCAGGCCCAGGTCATTGGCATAGCCCTGCTCGATCGCACCGGACTGCACCGCCAGGGTCAGGTCGGTGCCCTCGAAGCTGGTGAAGTCGCTCAGGCCCTCTGGGTTCCCGGCCGGGACCATCAGGGTGCTGGTGTACATGATGGTCGGCTCGGCGAACGCACCGCGCTCGCACCGCTCCGGCAGGATCGACATGCCCGCCGACACCGCGTCATACTCGCCCTTGGTCAGGCCAGGGATCAGGGCGTCCCACTCGACGAGCTGACCCTCGACGTTGTCGATGCCGAGCTCGGCGAAGATCGCCTCGTCGATGGCGATGGTGGCGCCGGTGAGCTCACCGCTGTCGTCCTGGAAGCTGTAGGGGATCTCGCCGGCGTAGGCGATCTTGATGGTGCCCGCCTCCTGCGCCTTTTCCAGGGTGCTGCCCTCGTCGGAGTCGCTGCCGCAGGCGGTCAGCAC
>JAAYYA010000457.1 GCA_012515595.1 Actinomycetales bacterium | reverse complement strand
GGTTTCGCACGCCCCCACCCTTCTTGGTAGCGGTTTCGTACGCCCTCCATAGAACTTCATAGGGGTTTCGTACGCCGCGGCCACAGCGCGACGCCCGTCCCGCAAGCCCACCACCCACGGAGATGACGGACGGAGCAGACCTGCGTGGCGGCATACTGCCCCTGAGCCGGCCACGCACGGCCCGGGGAGGCGGCCTCCGATCATTCACCGGAGGCGACCTACCATGAGGGGGTGCCCGTGACCTCCCCCTGGCTCCGCCGGATCCTCATCGCCAACCTCACGCTGCAGGTCCTCATCGTCGTGACCGGCGGCCTCGTGCGCCTCACCGGCAGCGGCCTGGGGTGCCCGACCTGGCCCCTGTGCGAGGGCGACTCGTTGACCCCCGTGATCCACGACGCGATGACGTTCCACCCGTTCGTGGAGTACGGCAACCGGATGCTCAGCGTCCTCGTCGGCGTCGGAGCCCTGGTGACGGTCTGGGCGGTGCGCCGCTGGGCCCGCGACCGCACCCCGATGATGGGTCTGGCCTGGTCGGTGCTCGGCCTCACCGTCGGGCAGGGCGTCTTCGGAGGGATCACCGTGCTCACCGGCCTGCACCCGATCACCGTGATGGGCCACTTCCTGGTGTCGATGGCGCTGGTGGCCCTGAGCACCGCCCTGCTGCTGCGGGACCACCAGGGCGACGAGGCCGCGCGCCCGACCGTCCCCCTGCTGGTGCGCCAGCTCGCGCTCGCCACCGGCGCCGTCCTCGTGGTGGTCCTCGTTCTCGGGACGATCGTGACCGGTTCCGGGCCGCACTCCGGCGACGCCGAGCGACCGGCCCGGTTCGGGTTCGACCCACGCACGATCTCGTGGCTGCACGCCGACGCGGTCATGCTGTTCGTCGGTCTCGTCGTGGCCATGGTCGTCGCCACCCGCCTCCTGTCCGGCGCGACCCGGTCCCGCGACTGGTGGGGCTGGGTGCTGATGATCTCGCTGGCCCAGGGCATGGTCGGCTACACGCAGTACCTCACCGGCCTCCCCGAGCTCCTCGTGCTGGTGCACATGCTGGGTGCGGCGGCCCTCACCATCACGGTGACCGCGGGCATCCTCACCCTGTGGGACCGGCAGCCGGTCACCACCAGTCCGGACTCGGTCGACCAGCACCTCTCCGCCTGACCCGACGCCGGGGCCCGGTCAGCGCGTCGCCTCCTCAGTGGCGAGTATGCCGTCACGGCCTCTGCCATGATCGTCCCGTGACGTGGCGCGCAGGGTTGGTGGCCGGGGCGGCGCTGGCGATGCTGGCCGGTTGCGCGGCGGAGGAGTCGGACGCACCCGACCGGGCCGTGGCGAAGTGTTCCCTGCCCGTCGAGGAGCAGCTCGCCCTACAAGCCGGGCAGACCTGGGAGAGATCCCAGGTGGCGGTCGAGGAACTGGGCGACGGCGGCTACCTGGTGAGCGCCGTGGCCACGATCCGCACCGATGGCAGCCCCGACCAGGTGGACCGTGCCTACACCTGCACGCTGACTCCTGACAGCGGTGACGAGCGCGGCTTCCGGGTGGTCGACCTCGTGGTGCACCCGGCGTCCTGAACGCACGCGAAGACACGGCCAGGCGCGCAAAACCCCCTACCAAAAGACGTGGCAGACCGACAAAACCGCTACGAAAATTGTGGGTCAGAACGGGAGGGGCAGGAACAGCAGCGGGTCGACGGCCACGCCCAGGAAGAGCAGCGTCAGGTAGCTGATCGAGAAGTGGAACAGTCGCATGGCGCCGAGGCGGTTGCCGGTCTCCCCCGCCCGGGCCTTGGCCAGCAGCCGGTGCGCCTCCACCAGGAACACCGCACCGGAGAGGACCGCGGCACCGGTGTAGAGCCAGCCCATCGGTGCCACCGGCACCAGCAGCAGCGAGGTCGCGACGGTCAGCCAGGTGTAGACCACGATCTTGCGCGCCACCGCGACGTCCTGCGCCACGACCGGCAGCATCGGCACCCCGGCGGCCGCGTAGTCCTCCTTGAAGCGCATCGACAGCGGCCAGTAGTGCGGTGGCGTCCAGAAGAAGATCACCATGAACAGCACCAGGGCCGGCCAGGCCAGGGAGTTGGTGACGGCCGACCAGCCGATGAGCACCGGCATACAGCCCGCGACCCCGCCCCAGACGATGTTCTGCGAGGTCCGCCGCTTGAGCAGGATCGTGTAGAAGACGACATACAGGACGATCGCGCCCAGGCCCAGCCACGCCGAGAGCCAGTTGACGAACAGCCCCAGCCACAGCGTGGCGATGACGCCTAGCACGATGCCGAAGACCAGCGCGGCCCGCGGCGTGATCGCGCCGGTCACCAGCGGCCGCTTCTCGGTGCGGTGCATCTGCGCGTCGATGTCGCGGTCCAGGTAGCAGTTCAGGGTGTTGGCGGACGCGGCGGCCAGCGTGCCGCCGACGAGCGTGGCGACCATCAGCCAGAGCGACGGGATGCCGCCGTGTGCCAGGAACATCACCGGGAAGGTGGTGACCAGCAGCAGCTCGATGATGCGGGGCTTGGTCAGCGCGATGTAGTCCCCGAGGACCTGGCGCCACCCGCGGTCGACGACAGCAGGGGTGGTCCCCGTCGAACGGTCGAGAGTGGTCACGTCGTCCTTGTCACTGCACCAGAGAGAGTATGTCGGGCGCACCGGTCAGGGGGCCCGCTTCCCTGGGTCATGCTACCGGGCCGCGGTCGATCGGTGGTCACCGGATCGGTGTGCCGCCGGTCTCGTCGTCGCCCGGCGGGCCGGTCCGGGGACGGGGTCGTGCGGTGCGGGACGGACGGGGCTAAGGTCGGCAGTGTCTGTGGTGCTGCCGCGCACTACCCGCCGACGAGCAAGGAGTGACTCGTGACCGAGACCAGCCAGGACACCCCGACTCGGGACGCGAATCTCGCGGCCCCCGTGGCCACCGAGGTCGGCTGGACCGACCTCGACGTGCGCGCCGTCGATACCGCCCGGATCCTGGCGGCCGATGCGGTCCAGAAGGTCGGCAACGGCCACCCCGGCACGGCCATGAGCCTGGCACCGGTGGCCTACCTGCTCTACCAGAACGTCATGAAGCACGACCCGAGCGACCCCCACTGGCTGGGGCGGGATCGGTTCGTCCTGTCGTGCGGGCACTCCAGCCTGACCCAGTACGTCCAGCTCTACCTCAACGGCTACGGCCTGGAGCTGAGCGACCTCCAGGCGCTGCGCACCTGGGGCAGTCTGACCCCGGGCCACCCCGAGGTGCACCACACGACGGGTGTGGAGCTCACGACCGGCCCGCTGGGCAGCGGCCTGGCCACCGCGGTGGGCATGGCGATGGCCCAGCGCCGCCAGCGCGGCCTCCTCGACCCGGACGCGGCCCCCGGCACCTCGCCGTTCGACCACCACATCTGGGTGCTGGCCTCCGACGGCGACATCATGGAGGGCGTGGCCTCCGAGGCCTCCTCGCTCGCCGGCCACCAGGAGCTGGGCAACCTGACCCTGATCTACGACCAGAACTTCATCTCGATCGAGGACGACACCGACATCTCGTTCTCCGAGGACGTCGCCAAGCGCTACGAGGCCTACGGCTGGAACACCGAGACCATCGACTGGCGGGCGCAGGAGCCCTACACCGAGGACGTGGACGCCCTGTTCGCGGCCCTGGAGCGCAGCAAGACCTCCGACAAGCCCACGATGATCCTGCTGCGCACGATCATCGCCTGGCCCGCCCCCACCAAGCAGGACACCGGCGCCTCCCACGGCTCGGCGCTCGGCGACGACGAGGTCGCCGCCACCAAGCAGCTGCTCGGGTTCGACCCCGCGCAGAGCTTCCCGGACGACCCGGAGGTCCTCGGGCACGCCCGTAAGGTGATCGAGCGCGGACAGGCCGCGCACGCGGAGTGGGACACGGCGTACGAAGCATGGCGCGCGGCCAACGCGGACGGTGCCGCACTGCTGGACCGGCTCCTGGCCAAGGAGCTGCCGGAGGGCTTCGCCGAGGCCTTCCCGGTCTTCCCGGCCGACGAGAAGGGCAAGGCCACCCGCGCCGCCTCCGGCGAGGTGCTCAACGCCCTGGCGCCGGTCATGCCGGAGCTGTGGGGCGGCTCGGCCGACCTGGCCGGCTCCAACAACACGACGATGAAGGGCGAGCCGAGCTTCATCCCCGAGGCCAAGGCGACCGACATGTTCGCGGGGAACAAGTACGGCCGCACCCTGCACTTCGGCATCCGTGAGCACGGCATGGGGATGATCCTGTCGGGCATCGCGCTGGAGGGCATGACCCGTCCCTACGGCGGCACCTTCCTGGTCTTCTCCGACTACATGCGGCCGTCGGCCCGGCTGGCCTCGATCCAGCAGCTGCCGGTCGTCTACGTCTGGACCCACGACTCCATCGGTCTGGGCGAGGACGGCCCGACGCACCAGCCGATCGAGCACCTCGCCGCGCTCCGTGCCATTCCCGGCCTCGACGTCGTGCGCCCTGCCGACGCCAACGAGACGGCGTACGCCTGGCGCGGCATCCTCGAGCAGACCGCCCGTCCCGCGGGCATCATTCTCACGCGTCAGGGCGTCCCCACGTTTGACCGCAGCGAGGTCGCCTCGGCAGAGGGAGTCCTCCGCGGCGCCTACGTGCTGGCCGACACCGACGGGACTCCCGATGTGATCCTCATCGGCACCGGCTCCGAAGTCCAGCACGCGATGGGTGCACGCGATCTGCTCGCCGCTGACGGCGTCAAGGCCCGCGTCGTGTCGATGCCGTGCCGCGAGTGGTTCGACGAGTAGTCGGATGACTACCGCGAGTCGGTGCTGCCCAGCGCCGTCAAGGCGCGCGTCGCCGTCGAGGCTGGCATCGCTCAGCCGTGGCACGACCTCGTGGGCGACGCGGGTCGCATTGTCTCGATCGAGCACTACGGCGCCTCGGCGTCCGCCGAGAAGCTCTTTGAGGAGTTCGGGTTCACTGCCGACAACGTGGCGGCGAAGGCGCGCGAAAGCCTGGAGGCTGTGAAGTGACCGACTTCCTGAGCACTTGGGTGGGCGTCGACAACGAGGCACACCTCGCGGTGACGGTCGCCGGGGATGCGGCCGATGCCGTGTCCCGTCTTGTGCCCGGGCTCGTGGACGCTGGGGTTGCTTCAGGCATCGCGGCCAAGGATGCGACGCTGTGGGGTGCCCAGGCCGAGGCGGAAGCGTCGGTCCGGCTCGGGTGGACGGAACTGCACACGACGTCGCGCGCGCTCATCGAGCGGCTGGAGGAGTTGTTCGTTGATGTGCGTGCGGACGGGATGACGCGTGTGGTGCTCGCGGGGATGGGCGGCTCGTCGCTCGGTCCCGAGGTGATCTGCGCGACGTACGGAGTGCCGCTGGTGACGCTCGACTCCACCGACCCTGACCAAGTCAGGGACGCGCTTGACGGTGATCTTGCGTCCACCATTCTGGTCGTGTCCTCAAAGTCGGGCGGCACCGTCGAGACGGACTCCCAGCGACGCGTGTTCGAGGCCGCGTTCGAGGCCGCGGGGCTTGACCCCCGCCGCCACATCGTGGTCGTGACGGACCCGGGCTCGCCTCTC
>JAAYYA010000064.1 GCA_012515595.1 Actinomycetales bacterium | reverse complement strand
CGACGTGCGCCAGGTCGCGGGGCGGGTGGTCCCGGGTGTCGAGCCCGTTGACGGTGACGCGTCCGTCGAGGTGGCCGCCGGTGAAGTGCGGCACCAGGCCGTTGATGGCCCGCAGCAGGGTCGACTTACCCGCGCCGGTCCGCCCGACGACCAGCACCAGCTCGCCCTCGGGCAGCACCAGGTCGACCTCGCGCAGCGCGGGGCGCGCCGCGCCGGCGTAGGTCACCGTGACGTTCTCGAACCGGATCATCGCCCGACCTCCACGGTGGCTGGGGTCTCGTGGCGGCTCCCCGTCGTGGTTCCCGCGGAGCCGGACCTCGTATGCCGTGCGCCGGCCGAGCGGATCTCCTCGGCTGTGAGGGGCGTGGGTGGGGCGAGGACGGCGGGCAGGGCTCCGATGAGCACCGTCGCCAGGAGCGGGAGGGAGACCTCGGGCCAGTGCAGCGGGCTCAGCGCGGGGTTCAGGTCGGCGCCGTCGACGGTGGAGGCGAGATACAGGAGCGCGCCGACGAGCACGCCGGAGCAGGCGACGACCGTCTCGCCGAGCAGCCACGGGTCGGGGCGGTAGTGGGTGCGCCGGACCTGGCGCCCGGTGACGACGAACCCGGCGACCGCGGCGAGCAGCCCGGCCACCAGGAGCGGCAGCCCGAGGTAGCGCGGGGTGGTGCCGTCGAGCATCCCGTAGACGCCGACGCACACCCCCACCAGCCCGAGGATGGTGCACGTCCCGGCGAGCAGGCGAGCACCGCGGGTCACCTGCGCGGTGCGGCCGTACCCGCGGGAGTCCATCGCCGAGGCGAGCAGTAGCGAGCGGTCCAGGGCGTCCTCGAGGACCGGGACGACGATCCCCCGCAGTGCGCCGAGGCCCTTGCCGGTGGCCCCGCGCAGGCGACGGGCACGCCGCACCCGGCCCACCGACTCGGCCAACTGAGGGAAGACCGAGAGGGCGACCACGACAGCCGACCCCACGTCATACAGCGCGCTGGGCACGGACTTCAGGAGCCGCTTGGGGTTGGCCAGCGCGTTGGCCGCGCCGATGCAGATGATCATCGTGGCCAGCCGCAGGCCGTCGTAGAAGCCGAGGAGCAGCGACTCGGCGGTCACCGGGCCGAAGAGGCGCAGGCCGGTGACGAAGTCCGGCAGGGGGATCTCGGGGAGGGTGAACAGGACGTGCCCGACGGCGCCGCCGCCGAAGACGATCCGGAAGGCGATGCGCAGCACGACGACGAGGACGCCGACGACCACGTAGAGCCGGAAGGCCAGGGCCCACGGGGCGTCCCCGCGGCGGGCGTAGACCACGGTGCAGGCGACGGCCAGGATGAGGCCGAGGAGCCACGGGTTGGTGGTGCGGCTGGCGGCGACGGCGAGGCCCAGGGCCCAGAGCCACCAGGCGCCCGGGTGCAACGCGCGGGGCAGCAGGTAGGCGTGCCACCGGTCGGCCAGGGACGACCGCGCGGGGGCGGTCATGCCGGCGTCCTGCGGTGACGCATCGGGCGGCTCCTGGTCTCTGACCGGGACCAGATCGGCGGGGCACCGCGGACTTG
>JAAYYA010000456.1 GCA_012515595.1 Actinomycetales bacterium | reverse complement strand
CGGCGGATGACCACGCCCTGGAAGATCTGGACACGGCTGCGCGTGCCCTCGATGACCTTCACGTGGACCTTGATGGTGTCGCCGGCGCGGAAGTCCGGGATGTCGTCGCGCAGGCTGGCTGCGTCCAGGTCGTCGAGCTTGTGCATGGTGCGTCGCTTTCTCGTCGGTGCCACAGGTCACCCACGGCGGTGTGCCGTCTCTGCGGACGGTCGTGGTCAAGGGGTGTGTCTGCCCGTCCTGACCGCACTCTTCCCCCTGTGGCAGGGGCGCGGTGTCGTCGTCCGGGCGGACGCAAGGATCAAGTTTGCCACACCGGGACCCTCTCGAGCCAATCCGCGGGTGCCGGGCGGGGAGACCCGGCCCACGGCATACGGCCGGTCAGTCGGAGAGCAGGTCCGGACGTCGCGCGGCGGTGCGCTGCAGCCGCTGCTCGTGCCGCCACTTCGCGATCGCACCGTGGTTGCCGGAGAGCAGGATCTCGGGGACCTCACGTCCGCGCCAGACGGCGGGCTTGGTGTAGACGGGGTACTCCAGCAGCCCGTCTTCGTGGGACTCCTCGACCAGGGACTGCTCGTTGCCAATGACGCCGGGGAGCAGCCGGGCGATCGCCTCGACCATCGCCAGGACCGCGACCTCTCCCCCGTTGAGGACGTAGTCGCCCAGGGAGATCACCGACACCGGCATCCCCTCGGCGGCCTCCTCGTAGACCCGCTCGTCGATCCCCTCGTAGCGCCCGCACGCGAACGCCAGCCACGGCTCCTGCGCCAGGTCGCGGGCGGTCTGCTGGGTGAACGGGATGCCGCCGGGGCCGGGGATGATCAGGTGTGGCACGGCGCCCTCCGCGCCGCTCGCGGCGAGCTCGTCGAGGGCCTCCCCCCACGGCTCCGGCTTCATCACCATGCCGGCGCCCCCGCCGTAGGGCGTGTCGTCGACGGTGCGGTGGCGGTCGTGGGCGTGCTCGCGCAGGTCGTGCACCCGCAGGTCGATGAGACCCTCGCGCCGGGCCTTGCCGATCAGGCTCAGATCCAGCGGCGCCAGGTAGTCCGGGAAGATCGTGATGACGTCCAGGCGCATCTCAGTCCCCCAGCTCCAGCAGGCCGGTCGGCGGGTCGATGGTGACCGTGCCGGACTCCTCGTCGACCTCGGGCACGATCTCCTCCACGAAGGGCACGAGCAGCTCGCGCCCGTCGGTGCGGCGCACCTCGAGCAGATCCTGGACCTCGCGAGTATGCAGTGCGCTCACCTCGCCGATCTCGGTGCCGTCGGTCAGCACCACCTTCAGCCCGAGCAGGTCCTCCTCGCGCCAGGCGTCGTCCTCCTCCGCCTCGTCCTCGTCGGCGAGCAGCAGCCGGGTGTTGCGCAGCCCCTCGGCCGCGGTGCGGTCGGCGACACCGTCAAAGCCGAGCAGGTAGACCTGCTGGTGCACCCGGACCGAGCGCAGCGTCAGCGGGCCACGGTCGGGCTCGGTCGCGAACTCGGTGCCGACCGTGAAGCGCTCCTCGGGGGCGTCGGTGTGCACCTGGACGGTGACCTCACCGCGCAGGCCGTGCGGCTTGCCGATGCGGGCGACGACGAACACGGTGGCTCCTGTTCTGACGTGGGTCGAGGGTGTCACTCGATGGGGGCCCAACGAGGACCAACGGGCGGGAAACGAGACGGGAGGGGCATGACCGGCTGGTGCCGCGTCATACCCCTCCCGGGTCGTGCGTGGTCGGGCTCAGCGAGCCCGGTCGGTGTCGACGATGTCGACGCGGACCTTGTCGCCACCGGCGAGCGCACCCATCACGGTGCGCAGCGCGCTGGCGGTCCGGCCGCGGCGGCCGATCACCCGGCCGAGGTCCTCGGGGTGGACCCGCACCTCGAGGACCTCGCCGTGGCGGAGGTTCTTGGTGCGCACGGTCACGTCGCCGTCGTGGTCGACGATCCCCTTGACGAGGTGCTCCAGGGCCTCTTCGAGCATCCGGCTCAGCCCTCGGCCTTCTCGGCGTCGGCAGCGTCCTCGGCGGGAGCCTCGGTCGCCTCCTCGGCCTTCGCCTCGGGAGCCTCGTCGGCCTGCGCCTCGGCGGCGGGGGCCTCCTCGGTCTTCTCCTCGACCGGAGCCTCGGCGGCGGGGGCCTCTTCGGCCTTGGCCTCAGCCTTCTTCTCGGCCTTCGGCTCGTCCTTCTTGGCCTCGTCCTTCTTGGCAGACTTGCGCGGCGTGTCGGCCGTGCTGGCCTCCTTGCCGTCGGCGGCGGCGAGCGCGGCCTCGTAGAGCGCCTTCTTGTCCGGGCGCGGCTCGGCGACCTTGAGGGTGCCCTCGGCGCCCTCCTCGCCCTTGAACTTCTGCCAGTCGCCGGTGACCTTCAGCAGCGCGGCGACCTGCTCGGTCGGCTGCGCGCCCACGGACAGCCAGTACTGCGCGCGCTCGGAGTCGATCTCGATGACCGAAGGCTCCTCGGCGGGCACATAACGGCCGATCTCCTCGATGGCCCGGCCATCGCGCTTCTTGCGGCCGTCCATGACGACGACGCGGTAGTACGGTGCACGGATCTTGCCCATGCGCTTCAGACGGATCTTGACAGCCACGAGTTCGGGTGTCTCCTCATTCTTGGTCAGGGTGAGCAGCCGCTGACCCGCGTGGGGAAACACGCGCGGGGCGGTCGCTCGGGAACACGCTGGGGCCGGAGAGAGGGGCCGGTCCGCAGACGGGTACCGACCCATTGTGCCAGATCGCGCGGCCACCGACGAACGGCCGTGCAGCCCGGCCCGGTCACACCGAGCCCCGCCCAGGCCCTGGCTCGGTGTGAGCACTTGTGCGTCGGTGCGAGCACATTGCGCTCGCACCGGCTGCGAAGTGCTCGCATCGACTCCCCGCCGCGCGTGGCCGTGCAACTCCACGTCGCCGCACTACCTTGTCGGCACTGCTGCCTCAGGCAGCCTTCGCGAGCGCGAAACCTTGCAGGACCTTGGCTTGGA
Organism: Actinomycetales bacterium; assembly: GCA_012515595.1. Lineage (GTDB taxonomy): Bacteria > Actinomycetota > Actinomycetes > Actinomycetales > Dermatophilaceae > Ornithinicoccus. The sequence goes on along the minus strand of JAAYYA010000456.1, from coordinate 5,384 downwards.
TCCCCAGGGGCGTGGCAAGGTCGGCCCACGTGATCCGAACGACGGAGTAGCCCAGTGCACGAAGGGCGTCCTCTCGCGCCTTCTCACGGATCAGGTCGGAACGTTCCGTGTACTTGACCAGGCCGTCGAACTCCACGATGGTGCGCTGCTCCTTGAAAAGGAAGTCGACGCGTGCGACGAAATCCCCCACCGCGTTGCGGATCTCGGCCTGCAGGAGTGGCTCCGGAAGACCCAGCAGGCTGAACACCCAGCGCGCGCGGGACTCACCCACCGACTCTGACCTCCCGTCAGCAAACTCCCTGACGACGCGCACTGCAAGCGCACCGCGGCCGTAGCCGCCTGCCGTCGCGGCATCGATCAGCTCGTCGCGCGTGGCACCCTCCCGCAGGCAGGCGTCGACGCTCACCAGGCCGGCCTCAGCGCCGAACGTCGCCGCCACCTGGAAAGCCGCACGGATCGGGAGGACGGCGCGGATCCCGTCGACCGAGTCAACCCATCGCGACGAGACCGCCGCATGCGCGCAGACCAGTGCGTCGGAGCTGCTCCGGCGCCCGTCGGTGCGCACGATGTGAACTCGTTCATCGACGCCGTGGAACGGTATGCCGAGGACCGCCAGCGCGCTGTGGTGGCTCAGTGCCACAGCGCTACCCGGATCTCCGGCTGGGCCGAGCAACAGACCTTTGGCACGCAGGAGGTGACGGTCCCAGGTGGGCGTGGCGTGCCAGTGCTGCGCGTCGACCAACACTCCTCGCGGGAAGCGCAGCACCTCTTCCATCTTCACGGCGGCCTTCAGCGCGGCCCGAGAGATGCCGCTCGGGTTGAGCTGCCGCACATTGGCGACCCCGTCCTGGCTGTCGAGGAGCTGGTTGAGTGCTGGGTCCATGCCCACACCGTGCCCCGATTGCTCCCTGCCCCGCAGGAGTTATCCACAGGCGGACCCGGAGCACCTGCAGCACGCCCGCGCGGAGGGCGACCTTCTTCCTCGACCTGAGCCGTGTCCCACGGAGGCCACGCAACCCTCGGTGCGAGCAACACGCCGTCGGTGCGAGCGCCGTGTCCTCACACCGACGGCGATTCGCTCGCACCGACCGGATGAGCCGCATGGGGGCGGTGCTGGCGCCCGGCGGTGGCGCCCGGCGGTGGCGCCGAGACTGCGGTGGCGCCCGGAGGAGCGCTCAGTGGTGGTGGCGGCCCTGGGACTCGTGGGCGTGGCCGCGGAGGATGACGCGGTGCGGGTCGGCCATCGTGCGCAGGTCCTCGCGGGGGTCGTCGCGGTAGACCACGAGGTCGGCCGACTCCCCCTCGGCGATGCCGGGCCGACCCAGCCACGAGCGCGCCGCCCAGGTCGCGGCACCGATCGCCTCGAGGTTGGTCATCCCGGTCCGGGTCAGTGCCTCGACCTCGCGCGCCACCAGCCCGTGCGGCAGCTGTCCGCCGGCGTCGGTGCCGACATAGATCGGCACACCGGCCTCGCGGGCGCGGCCCACCGTCTCGTAGCGCCGCTCGTAAAGGTCCATCATGTGGTCGGCATAGGTCGGGAACTTGCCCCGCCCCGCCTCGGCGAACTTCGGGAAGTTGTCGATGTTGACCAGCGTCGGCACGATCGCGATCTGCTGCGCGGCGAAGGCGTCGATCGAGTCATCCTGCAGCCCGGTGGCGTGCTCGATGCAGTCCGTGCCCGCGGCCGCGAAGTCACGCAGCGACTGCTCCGCGAAGCAGTGCGCCGTCACCCTGGCACCCTCCTCGTGGGCCGCGGCGATCGCCTCGGCCAGGACGTCGACGGGCCAGCAGGTGTTCAGGTCACCGGTCTCCCGGTCGATCCAGTCGCCCACGAGCTTGACCCAGCCGTCACCGCGGCGGGCCTCCCGCCGGACGTACTCGACGAGGTCCTCCGGCTCGACCTCGTGCCCGACATCCCGGAGGTAGCGCCGGGTCCGCGCGATGTGCCGTCCCGCCCGGATCAGCCGGGGCAGGTCCTCCCGGTCGTGGATCCAGCTGGTGTCGGCCGGGCTGCCTGCATCGCGGATCAGCAGCGTCCCGGCGTCGCGGTCGGCCAGCGCGTGCTCCTCGGCCCGCTCCGGCGGGACGGCGCCGGTCGCCTCCAGCCCCACGTGGCAGTGCGCGTCCACGAGCCCGGGCAGCACCCAGCCCTCGATGGTCTCGACATCGGCGCGGCCGGCGGGTGCCGTCATACTGATCCGCCCGTCCACCACCCAGACCTCGTCGAGGGTCTCCTCGGGCCCGACCAGGACCTGACCACGGACGTGCAGCACGGGCTTGCTCATGGACTCCGGCCTCCTCGCGGGTGGTGGTGAGGGCAGGCTATCGGCCGGGCGACCCGGCTGCCCACCGGCGTCGACACCCGGCTCCTACACTCGGCCGTATGCCGCAGCTGACCCCGCCGCAGGTCCCTCACCTGGACCTCGCGAAGGCTCTGCGCCGGGCCGCGTCGGGCGACTTCCCGCCCGTCGACGGGGGGTTCTCCCGTGCGACCCCGTGGCGGTCTGGCGTCGAGGCGGCCATCGCGTTCACCGGTCACGCCGTGCTGGCCGTCGGGGACGACGTGACGGACGGGTTGATGCGGGACCTGGGGGTGCACGGCTACGGCGGCGCGCACGACCCCCGCACCACGGCCGCGCTCGCCGGCGACGGGGAGATCGGGATCCTCGACGCCCTCCTCGCGGGGCGCGGCACCGGCGGCCCCAGCCCGCTGGTCGAGCGGCCGGACCTGGCGCAGACTCCGCGGGCGAGGCACGCCGCCCACTGGCGGGACGAGGTCAGGGTCTACGGGCTCCCCGACACGACCCAGCCCGCCCTGGCCACCCTCGGCCGCGGCATCGCCGGGCTGCCGGAGATCGGGCTCGAGGCCACCGACGGCTCCGCCAGCGCCCTGCTCGACGGGCTCCTGAGGCTGGTCCCCGCCGGGGAGGTCGTGCTCGCGTCGGTCACGCCCGGCAACGCCCGCTCGCTCCGGTTCTTCCTGCGGCACGGGTTCGTCCCGGTCGGCAGCGTCCAGCAGTGGCGCCCGACCGGTGACCGGCAGCCTCCGCCGAGAGATCAGTCGATGACGCCGGCGACCCGCGCCGGCTCCGCGTAGGCCACGGCCAGCGAGGCGATCGTCTCGTGGGCGTTGAGGCCGCTGGGGTTGGGCACCACCCACAGCCGGGCCCCCTCGAACGGGCCGGGCTGCTCCCCCACCGAGGCACCGCGCACCCCGAAGGCACTGCGGTATGCCGTGATGCCGGCGACCGCGACCACCTCCGGTCTGGTGGCACTCACCGTGGCGCGCAGGCGCTCGCCTCCCTCGCGCAGCTCGGCCGCGGTGAGCTCGTCGGCCCGTGCGGTGGCGCGCCGCACCAGGTTGGTGATCCCGATCCCGCGGTCCCGCAGGTGGTCGCGGTCCTCATCCGTCATGCCCCCGGAGGGGTCGATGCGCCGCTGGACGATCCCGGCCTGCAGCAGCGCCGGGTAGAACCGGTTGCCGGGATGGGCGAAGTGCGTCTGGGTCGCCGCGGTCCACAGCCCCGGGTTGATCCCGACGAACAGGAGCCGCAGGTGCTGCCCTACGGTTGGCAGCAGGTCCGGGACCTCCGCGTCACGGAACGACTCGAGCTCGGCGCGGGTGAACCCTCGGGGGCGCGGATCGGTGGACACGCCTCATGAGCCTAGATCCGCTCGACCGGGCTCGCGCCACCACCGTGTCGGACCCGACGGATAGCGTGACCCCATGAGAGTCGACGCCGTCGTCATCGGGGCAGGTCACAACGGGCTGACCGCCGCCGCCTACCTCGCCAAGGCGGGCCGGTCCGTGCTGATCCTGGAGCGCTCGGAGCACATCGGGGGTGCGGCGCGCTCCGACCGGGTGTTCCCCGCCCACGAGGCCCGCCTCTCGGCATACTCCTATCTGGTCAGCCTGCTGCCGGACCAGATCATCGAGGAGCTCGGCCTGGACCTGCAGCTCATCCGGCGGCGCATCAGCTCCTACACCCCGGTCGGCGACGGCGGGATCCTCGTGGACAACGGCGACCCGGCCCGCACCGCCGCCGACCTCGGGGCGGACGCGCAGGCGTGGGACGACTTCTACGGGATGACCGGCGAGCTCGCCCGGAAGCTCTTCCCGACCGTGACCGAGCCGCTGCGCTCCCGCGACGAGGCGCGCTCCCTGGTCGGTGAGGAGGCCTGGCGGGACATCTTCGAGCGGCCACTGGGCGAGGCGATCGAGCGGCGCTTCACCTCCGACGTGGTCCGCGGGATCGTGCTGACCGACGGGTTGATCGGCACCTTCGGCCGGCCCGGGGACGCCGAGCGGCTGGTCAACCGCTGCTTCCTCTACCACGTGATCGGCCGGGGCACCGGCGACTGGGACGTCCCGGTCGGCGGCATGGGGCAGGTCACCGACGGCCTGCTGCGCGCTGCCGAGTCGTATGGCGCGCAGCTGCGGACCTCCGCCACCGTCACCTCGGTCTCCACGGACGGCCGCGAGGCGGTGGTCCGGACCGCGGACGGCCTGGAGGTGCGCGCCGGGCAGGTCTTCGCCAACCTGGCGCCCACCCTGCTGGACCGGCTGTTGGGCGACGCGCCGAGCCGGCCGGAGCCCGAGGGAGCCCAGCTCAAGGTCAACATGCTGCTCTCCCGGCTGCCGGCGCTCAGGGACGCCTCGACCACGCCGGAGCAGGCGTTCGCCGGAACCTTCCACATCAACGAGGGTTATGACCAGATCGCGACCGCCTACGCCCAGGCCGCCGCGGGTCAGATCCCCGAGGTGCCGCCGTGCGAGGTCTACTGCCACAGCCTGTCGGACTCCTCGATCCTCGGGCCCGACCTGGTGGCCTCCGGCGCCCAGACGCTGACCCTCTTCGGGCTGCACATGCCGGCCCGGCTCTTCCGGGAGGATCCCGAGGGCGCTCGGGAGCGCGCGCTCGAACTGACCCTGGCGTCCATCAACTCGGTCCTGGCCGAGCCGATCGAGGACTGCCTGCTCGCGCCCGACACCATCGACGTGCGCAGCCCGCTGGACATCGAGGCGTCCGTCGGGATGCCCGGCGGGCACATCTTCCACGGAGACCTGCAGTGGCCCTTCGCGGAGTCCGACGAGGAGGTGGGCCGTTGGGGCACCGAGACCCGGCACGCCAACGTCTTCCTGTGCGGCTCGGGCGCTCGGCGCGGCGGCGCGGTCAGCGGGATCCCGGGCCGCGCCGCGGTGGCTGCCGGGCTCGGGGAGGCGGCGCTGTCGTGACCGGTTCACCGTGGGACGGGGCCGATCTGTCCGGGCAGGTGATCCGCGAGGTCGATCTGTCCGGCGCCGACCTGCGCGGAGCGATGCTGGCCAATACGACGATCGACGGCTACATCGTGGGCCTGCGGGTCAACGGCGTCGAGGTCGT
>JAAYYA010000455.1 GCA_012515595.1 Actinomycetales bacterium | reverse complement strand
GGTGACGGCGTGGACGTAGCGGTCGGTCAGTGAGCTCATGAGATTCCCCTGGTCAGTGTCTGTAGTGCGGTGTTGAGGGCGCTCCACTCCTTCGTGAGCGCGGCGAGGACGGCGCGTCCCTCGTCGGTGAGGGAGTAGAACTTGCGCGGCCGGCTCTCGTCGGTGTTCCACTCGCTCACCAGCAGCCCCTGTTTCTCCAGGCGCCGCAGCAGCGGGTAGAGCGTGTTGCCCTCCACCTCGATCCCGGCGTCCGCCAGGTGCTCGAGCAGGGCGTAGCCGTAGCGCGGCTCCCCCAGGCTGGCGAGCGCGGCCAGGACGACGGTGCCCCGTCGGATCTCCTGGCCGTGCGCGGCCAACGTCTCGTCGATGTCCATGCAGACACGATAGTGTGTATCACACAGTATTGTCAAACACACATCACCGTCTCGTGACACCCGCTAGGTTCGAATTGTGCGTGCCGCCGTGAACACCCGCTACGGACCGCCCGAGGTCGTCACCGTCACCGACGTCCCCGTCCCCGAGCCGGGCGAGGGGGAGCTCCTGGTCCGGGTGGACGCAACCACCGTCAACCGGACCGACTGCGCCTACCGCGCCGCCCGACCGTTCATCATGCGCGCGCTCACCGGCCTGCGCCGGCCGAAGCGGACGATCCTGGGCACCGAGTTCGCCGGCGAGGTGGTCGGGACCGGTGACCTGGTCGACAGGTTCGCCGTGGGAGACCGGGTCTTCGGCTACTGCGAGGGCCGCTTCGGTGCCCACGCGGAGTATGTCGTGGTGCACCAGACCTCCTCCGTCGCCACCGTGCCCGCCGGGGTCAGTCAGCAGGAGGCCGCTGCCTCCACCGAGGGCTTCCACTACGCGCGGTCGGCGATCATCCGGGCGGGGGTCAAGCCCGGCGACGACGTCCTCGTCTACGGAGCCACCGGCGGGATCGGCTCGGCCGCCGTGCAGCAGCTGGCGGCCATGGACGTCACGGTGACCGCGGTGTGCGCCGGCGAGCACCTGGAGCTGGTGCGGGGGCTGGGTCCCGACCAGGTCGTGGACTACCAGACCGAGGACTTCACCGCGCTCCCCCAGCGGTTCGACCTCGTCTTCGACGCCGTCGGCAAGAGCACCTTCGGCGCCTGCCGCCGGCTGCTGCGACCAGACGGGGTCTACGTCTCCTCCGAGCTCGGTCCCGGCGCGCAGAACCTGCCGCTGTCGCTCCTCGGGACCGTGCGGCGCGGCCGCCAGCGGGTGGTCTTCCCCTTCCCCGAGGACAACCAGGCGGTCGTGGAGGAGATCCGCGACCACCTCGCTGCGGGCACCTACCGCCCGCTCATCGACCGCACCTACCCGCTCGAGGACATCGTCGCGGCGCACCGCTACGTCGAGACCGGTCAGAAGATCGGCAACGTCATCATCACCGTGTCCGGCTGACCCGCCCCTCCCGCCCGGTGGCACACGCACGCCCGCAGCCCTAGCGTCGAGGAGTCGGGCCGCCCGCCCCGGCCGGCCCGGGAGAGGACGTCATGGCGACGTGTGAGGTGTGCGGCAACGACTACGACAAGAGCTTCGAGGTGATCGCCGCCGGCAGCACGCACGTGTTCGACAGCTTCGAGTGCGCGATCCACCGGATGGCACCGATCTGCGAGCACTGCGGCTGCAAGGTGATCGGTCATGGCACCGAGGTGGACGGGCGCTTCTACTGCTGCGCCCACTGCGCGAAGCAGAGCGAGGGTGACGTCCCGGTCGACGACCGCGCCGGCTGACACCGGCACAATGGGGGCATGACCTACGAGATCCTCCTCTACCCCCGCACGCCCGGACAGGACTGGGTCGAGGTCCTCGCCGCCGACGACGCCGACGGGCCGGAGATGGACCTGACCAGCCTCAACCGAGGGGTCGCCACGTTCCGCCGGGTCGAGGCCAGTCTGCGCGAGCAGCTCGCCGAGCCGGTGCGGACCTGGGTCGCCGAGGAGCTCGACGGGGACGTCCTCGGCCAGCTCCAGACGAGGGACAGCAGTTTGCGGGTCGACCTCTACGACCGCTCCGCCTCGGTCTCCGTGCCCATTGCGTCTGTGTCCGCACCCATCGACGCCCTGGAGGCTCCGGTTCAGGACCTGGTGCGTCGGGCGGTGGAGATCGTCGCCGCCGAGACCGGCTACGAGGCCTACGACCCGCAGCGGGGCGACACCTTCGACGGCAGCTTCGACGACGTGGCCGCGCAGGCAGCGCCCTCCC
>JAAYYA010000063.1 GCA_012515595.1 Actinomycetales bacterium | reverse complement strand
GGTCGTCAGAGCGCGCCCGGTTGACCCGCGAGTCACCGGAGTCGAGCAAGTCGAGCCAGGTGGGCCACCCGGCCCCACGTCATACGACCTAGCGGTCGCGCAGCAGCGCCGCCACCTCGCGGCGCAGCACCTTGCCCATCGCGTTGACCGGCAGCTCGTCGAGGACGTGCACCCGCCGCGGCACCTTGTAGGCGGTGAGCGCGGTCCGGCAGTGCTCGCGGAGGGCGTCCGGGTCGGGAGCGATCCCCACCGCGGCGACCACCGCCGCCACCACCTGCTCCCCAGCGTGGGCGTCCGGCAATCCGACCACGGCCGCATCGGCCACGCTCGGGTGCGCCCGCAGCGCGTCCTCCACCTCGGAGGGATAGACGTTGAAGCCGCCGGTGATCACCATCTCCTTGATCCGGTCCACGATCGTGAGGAAGCCGTCGTCGGACATGACGACCACGTCACCGGTGCGGAACCACCCGTCGTGGAAGACCGCGGCCGTCTCCTCGGGCAGCCCGCGGTATCCCTCGAAGACCTGCGGCCCGCGCACCAGGAGCTCACCCCGGTCACCCGGCGCAACCTCGACCGAGGGGTCCTCTGGGTCCACGATCCGGATCTCGACATCCGGGAAGGGCACGCCGATCGAACCCGGCCGGCGCTGCGGGGACATCGGGTTGCCCACGACAACCGGGGAGGTCTCGGTCAGCCCGTAGCCCTCCACCAGCAGACCGCCGGTCGCGGCCTCCCACCGGTCGATGAGCTCGGCCGTCAGTGGCATTGCACCAGACAGGGAGTAGGTGATGCCGCGAATCGAGACGCCGGTCCGCTCCGCCTCCTCCACGATGCGTCGGTAGAGCGGCGGCACCGCGGGCACGAAGGTCGGCACCCGGCGCTTGATGGCCTCCATCAGCAGGCCGACCTCGGGCTTGGGCAGCAGCACGAGGCGCGCGGCCAGCGACAGACCGAGCAGCACGCTGACGGTCACGCCATAGGCGTGGAACAGCGGCAGCGCCACCAGGAAGGTCTCCCGCCCCGCGACCAGGCCGGACACCCACGCCTGGCCCTGGGTGACGTTGGCCACCAGGTTGCGGTGCCGCAGCGGCACGCCCTTGGGGACACCGGTCGTGCCCGAGGTGTAGAGCATCAGCGCGACGTCGTCGACCCCGGGTCGCGGGTGCTGCGGGTCCAGCGGGTCGGCCGTGAGCAGCGAGCGCCAGGAGCTCGCGCCCGGGGCGGGACCGGTGAGCTGCTCGCGGGCCGCCCGGGCCTTGGCGATCGGCAGCCGGAGGGCCAGCCGCTTGGTCCACGGCAGCTCGGTCGTCATGTCGACGGCCACGACGTGCTCCAGAGCGGTCCCGTCCCGCAGCGGCGTCACCACCGGCACGATCTTGTCCCACACGACCGCGACCCTGGCCCCGTGGTCCACGAACGGCGCGCGCAGCTCGGCCGTGGTGTAGAGCGGGTTGTGCTGCACCACAGTCGCGCCCAGCCGCAGCACCGCCAGGAAGGCGATCACGTTCTGCGGGCAGTTCGGCATCACCAGCGCGACCGCGTCGCCCGGCCCGACGCCGAGCGCGCGCAGGCCGCCGGCGACCCGCTCCACCGCCCCCGCGGTCTCGGCATACGTCGTGGAGCCGCCCATGAAGTCCAGGGCGACCGCCTCGGGATGGGCCGCCGCGGCCTGCTCGAACAGGTCCAGCACCGTCGCGTCCGGGTAGTCCAGCCGCAGCGGCACACCGGGTGCATAGGATCCGGCCCAGGCCGGTGCGTCAGTGCTCATGGGGGCACTCCTTCCTGAGCACGATCCGCCGTGCTGTGCGCTCAACGTACCGGGTCGGCAGGCACCCGCGTGAGGGGCCCGTCATACCGCGGTATGACGGGCGCGCACCCACGGGGGCACCTCACCAGATCTGTGGTCCAGTCCGCGGTCCGACGCGGCGGCCCCCTCCTCTTCCGTAGCGTTCTCGGCATGACACAGACGACCACAGACCGGGCGGTCCGCCCGGGGGCGACGCTGGCCGCCAGCGCCATCGACCTCACCAAGACCTATGGCCACGGGGAGACCGCGGTGCGCGCCCTCGACGGGGTGTCCGTGGGCATCGAGGCGGCCCGCTTCACCGCGATCATGGGACCCAGCGGCTCGGGCAAGTCCACGCTGATGCACCTGCTGGCCGGGCTGGACACCCCCACCGGCGGCCGCGTGTTCCTCGGGGACGCCGAGCTCACCCGCCTGACCGACACCGCGCTGACCCGGCTGCGCCGCACCCGCGTCGGCTTCGTCTTCCAGTCCTTCAACCTGCTGCCCACCCTCACCGCGGAGCAGAACATCCGCCTGCCGCTGCAGCTCGCCGGGTCGCAGGGGGACCCGGCGTGGCTGCGGCAGGTGGTGACCGGGCTGGGGCTGGAGGACCGCCTCAGCCACCGGCCGGGGGAGCTGTCCGGCGGGCAGCAGCAGCGGGTCGCACTGGCCCGCGCGCTGGTGACCCGGCCGGACGTCGTCTTCGCCGACGAGCCGACCGGCGCCCTCGACTCCACCACGGGGGCCGAGGTGCTGACCCTGCTGCGGCGCAGCGTCGACGAGTGGGGCCAGTCCGTCGTCATGGTCACCCACGACCCCGTCGCGGCCGGATACGCCGACCGCGTCATCCTGCTCTCCGACGGCCGCGTCTCCGGCGAGATCCTGGAGCCGACCGCCGAGCGCGTCCTGGAGCAGCTGGCCGGGCTGGGGTCCCGGTGAGCACCGCGTCACTGGCGGCCGCCGGGCTGCGCGGGCACGCGCGGCGCCTCGTCGCGACCGCCGCGGCCGTGGCCCTGAGCGTCGCCTTCGTCGCCACCGCCATGCTCGGGCTGGACGCCATGGAGCGCGGGGCCCGCGAGGCCGTGGCCGGGGACGTCGTCCTCCGCGACCTCGTCGTGTGGCCGGGCGAGGGGGCACTGGACAGCGCTGCGGTCGAGTCGCTGCGCGGGCTGGACGGCGTGGAGGTGGTCGAGGCGTCCGCACAGGTCTACGGCACCGTCGACGGGGTGTCCACGGTCGCCACCACCGCTCCCCGCGGTTCGGGGGTGGAACTGCTCGAGGGCCGTATGCCGAGCACCTCCCGTCAGGCGGTGGCCGGCTCCGACACCGGCTACGCGGTCGGCGACACGGTGCCCTTCGCCCTGTACGGCGAGGACGGGAGCCCCGGTGCGCCTATCGACCTGGAGATCGTCGGCGTCATGGATGTCGGGGACGCGCCGCAGTTCGCCTGGGAGGACCCGCTCGTGGTCCCGGAGTCGGCGCTCGTCGAGTGGGAGCCCGAGCTGGGCTTCTCGATGGTCTCCCTCGACCTGGACGGTGCCTCGGCGGCCGAAGCCGGGACTCTGATCGCCACCGCCGCGCCGGGCACCACGGTGATGACCGGTGAGGAGGCCGGCCAGCTGATGCTGGAGCGGTCGATGGGCGGGATGGACCTGCTCGGCGCCCTGCTCCTGGGCTTCGCGGCGGTCGCCGTCGTGACCAGCGCCATGGTCATCGCCAACACCTTCGCCATCGTGCTGGCGCAACGCACGCGGGAGCTGGCGCTGCTGCGCTGCGTCGGTGCCACCCGGTCCCAGGTACGACGCACCGTGCTCACCGAGGCGCTCGCGCTGGGCGTCGTTGCGGCCACCGCCGGGGTCCTGCTCGGGATCGCTGTGGTCCGGATCGCCGCCGTGGTGGTCAACCGGCTCGATCTCGGTGCGGAGCTCACGCTCCGGCCGGGCTGGCCGCTGGACGCGCTGCTCGTTCCGTGGCTTGTCGGCCTGCTGGTCACCGTCGGTGCGGCCTGGTGGCCGACCCGACGTGCGACCCGGGTGGCGCCGCTGGCCGCGCTGCAGCCGGCGAACGCTCCGGTCGCCGCGACGCGACCGGGCCTGCTGCGCATCGCCGTCTCCGTCCTGCTCCTGGGGGCCGGTGCCGCCGGGCTGGTGCTTGCGGTGTCGACGCACGACGTGCTCATCGGCGTCGCCGCCGGCCTGGTGAGCTTCGGCGGCGTCCTGGTCGCCGCGGTCTTCCTCGTGCCGGCCGGCATCCGCGCGCTCGGGGCGCTGCTCCCCGGCGTCCCGGCCAGGCTGGCCGTCGGCACCACGGTGAGCAACCCGGCCCGGGCCGCCGCGACCAGCGCCGCACTGCTCATCGGGGTCACGCTCATCACGATGACCTCCGTCGGTGCCGCCACCGCGGCGCGCACCGCCGAGGCCGAGATCGACGCGCGCTACCCCGCCGACGTCATGGTGCTGCCGGGCTTCTCGTGGGAGGAGCCCGCCACCGACGCCGAGGAGGGCCCGAGCCCGATGGACATCCAGGGGGTCACCCCCAGCGCAGCGGGCCGGGTCGCCGGCCTCGAGGGCGTGGCCGT
>JAAYYA010000454.1 GCA_012515595.1 Actinomycetales bacterium | reverse complement strand
TCCTGGTCCTTCGTTTCGTGGACGCGACCGGCCCCGTGCCGGCGCTGCAGGCGGTGCTCCCGATGGCGGTGGGCAGCCTGCTCCTGCTCCTGGCGCTCAGTCTGGTGACGCACCGCTCCCGGCTGGCACTGGCCTCGGGCGGGCTCCTGGTCATCGGCGTGGTCGGCGCCGCGCCCTGGTTGTGGCCGCGGGAGTTCCCGGAGCCGTCCACCGCCGACACCGTGGTGCTCGCCGCCAACCTGGAGTTCGGCCAGGGCGACCTGTCCGAGGTCGTCGACCTCGTCCGGCACCACGATGTCGACGCGCTCGTCCTCCTCGAGGCCACGTCCCGCACCGCCGAGCAGGTGACGGAGGGGCCCCTGGCCGACCTGCTCCCGCACCTGTCCGGCCAGGTCAGGGATGACGCGGGCGGCACGCTGGTGCTCACCGCGGACCCGCACCTCGAGCTGGCCGACCCTCCGGAGGGGACGTTCACCCAGGTCGCGGTTCGGGTCCAGGGGTCGGGCGGGGACTGGACACTGCTCGCCGTCCACCCGGCGCCTCCCCTGCTGACGACTTCCGAGAGGTGGCGGACCGATCTGGCCGCCCTCCAGGCCTGGGTCGAGGGGCGCGGCGAGGAGCGCCTCGTCCTCACAGGGGACTTCAACGCCTCGCAGGGCCATCCTGCCTTCCGCGCGCTCGCCGACGGGATGGTCGACGCGCACCGGGAGGTGGGTGCCGGCTGGGTGCGCACCTGGCCCATGGAGTCGACTGTGCCGCCGTTCATCCAGCTGGACCACATCCTCGTGCGCGGTTTCGAGGTGCACGACGCCGGGGTCGCGAACGTCCGTGGCAGCGATCACCGGGCGGTGTGGGCGCGGCTCGGCTGAGCTTCCGCCACCGGGACCTCCCAGCACGCTGCCGAGGTGGATCACCGACGAAGATGGCCCCTCAACGCGTGTGACGCGTGATACGCACGTGAAAGTCAAGTACCGTGCCAGGGTGGCGACTAGTGCGACGACCCGACGCTCCTCCGGTGGCAAGGCGACCGGAGCCGGTGCGCGGTCCTCGTCGCGGCCACGCACGACGGCGACCCGGTCGACGGGGCGGGCTCGCTCCGGCTCGACGGGGTCCGGCAGCAAGGGTGGCTCCGGCCGGACCGGAGCGGCGCGCGGGAACAACGGGCGCTCCACGGCACGGGGCGCCTCCCGGGGCCCGGCACGCAGGCCGGCCCGCAGCGGACCCCCGCTGCCCTGGCGGGTGGCTCGAGGGACCTGGATGGGAATGGCGACGATGACCGGAGGAGCGGTACGCAGCATGAGCTCCAGCACTGAGGACACCGACCCGGGTCACCGGCGCGACGGCCTGGGCTTCCTGCTCCTGGCCCTGGCGGTGATCGTGGCCATCCGTGAGTGGTGGAACCTGCAGGGCACCCTCGGTGACGTGATCCACGCCGTCGTGGCCGGGACCTTCGGGCGCGTCGGCCTGGCCCTGCCGATCGTGCTCTTCCTGTTCGCCATCCGGCTCCTGCGCGCCCCGGCCAGCACGGCGGCCAACAACCGGATGGCCGTCGGCACCCTCGCCCTCGGCGTCGCGGCGACGGGCCTGACCCACGTGGCGCTCGGGGCGCCGGACTACAGCGAGGGGCAGGCGGCGCTGCAGAACGCCGGGGGCATCGTGGGCTTCATCGTGGCCAGCCCGATCACCGCCGCGCTCACCAGCTACGGCACCATCGCTCTGCTCAGCCTGCTGGCCTTCTTCGGCGTGCTCGTCATCACCGCCACGCCCGTGCACCGCATCCCGCAGCGGCTGCGGGCCTTCGAGGCGGCCCTGTTCGAGACGCGTCAGGAGGAGGCCGGCGACGAGGGCGCGAAGCGGCCGTCCCGTCGCCGCCGCGGCGAGGTGCCGGGGGACCGGGACGGTGACGAGGCCTTCGAGCAGGCCGCGGAGGTGCAGCCCGGCTCCGCGAAGTCCCTGCGGGCACGCGCCTACGCCCGCAAGCAGCGCGAGGACGCCGACCCGGCGGGGGAGAGCCCGGCGACCGGCCGGGCCGCCCGGCCGACCACGGACCCCAACGAGACGCAGCCCATCCTGCGGCCGGGCCAGAAGCGTCCCGACCCGGCGAAGGCGCCCAAGGAGGCGTTGGAGGCCCCGCCCACCACGCCGCTGCCCCAGCGGGTCGAGCAGCTCATGCTGGCCGGCGACGTCACCTACACCCTCCCGGACAACGCCCTCCTGACCGAGGGGGCGCCGCACAAGTCGCGCTCGGCCGCCAACGACCAGGTGGTCGACGCCCTCACCGGGGTGCTCGACGACTTCGGCGTCGACGCCCAGGTCACCGGCTTCATGCGAGGCCCGACGGTGACCCGCTACGAGGTCGAGCTGGGACCCGGCGTGAAGGTCGAGCGGATCACGGCGCTGTCCAAGAACATCGCCTACGCCGTGGCCTCCGCCGACGTGCGGATCCTGTCCCCGATCCCGGGCAAGTCCGCCGTCGGCGTCGAGATCCCGAACACCGACCGCGAGAACGTCTCCCTCGGTGACGTGCTGCGCTCCAACGCCGCCCGCAACAACACCCACCCGATGGTGATGGGTGTCGGCAAGGACGTCGAGGGCGGCTACGTGATCGCCAACCTCGCGAAGATGCCGCACATGCTGGTCGCGGGCGCCACCGGCTCGGGCAAGTCGAGCTTCATCAACTCGATGATCACCTCGGTCCTGATGCGGGCCACCCCCGACGAGGTGCGCATGGTCCTGGTCGACCCCAAGCGCGTCGAACTCACGGCCTACGAGGGCATCCCGCACCTGATCACCCCGATCATCACCAACCCGAAGAAGGCCGCCGAAGCACTGGCCTGGGTGGTCAAGGAGATGGACACCCGCTACGACGACCTGTCGGCCTTCGGGTTCAAGCACGTCGACGACTTCAACAAGGCGATCCGGGCCGGCAAGGTCACCCCGCCGCCCGGCTCGGAGCGGGTGCTCCAGCCCTACCCCTACCTGCTGGTCGTGGTGGACGAGCTGGCCGACCTGATGATGGTGGCTCCCCGCGACGTCGAGGAGTCGGTCGTCCGGATCACCCAGCTGGCCCGCGCGGCCGGCATCCACCTGGTGCTGGCCACCCAGCGTCCCTCGGTCGACGTGGTCACCGGGCTGATCAAGGCCAACGTGCCCTCCCGCATGGCCTTCGCGACCTCCTCGGTCACCGACAGCCGGGTCGTGCTGGACCAGCCCGGCGCGGAGAAGCTGATCGGGCAGGGCGACGCGCTGTTCCTGCCGATGGGAGCCTCCAAGCCGATGCGCGTGCAGGGCGCCTGGGTGGCCGAGTCGGAGATCGAGGGCGTGGTCAAGCACGTCACCGGCCAGCTCAAGCCCGTCTACCGCGAGGACGTCACGGTCGCCCCGGCCAAGAAGCAGGTGGACGAGGACATCGGCGACGACCTCGACCTGCTCCTGCAGGCCGCCGAGCAGGTCATCACCACGCAGTTCGGCTCCACCTCGATGCTGCAGCGCAAGCTGCGCGTCGGGTTCGCCAAGGCAGGCCGCCTGATGGACCTGATGGAGTCGCGCGGCATCGTCGGGCCGTCCGAGGGCAGCAAGGCCCGCGAGGTGCTCGTCAAGCCCGACGACCTCGAGGTCACCCTGGCGCTGCTGCAGGGCCACGAGCCCCCCGAGGAGCCCGCGGGCGATCCGGGCGAGGCCTACGACACGGACTACGCCGACACCGACTA
>JAAYYA010000453.1 GCA_012515595.1 Actinomycetales bacterium | reverse complement strand
GCGTCGGTGGGTTGGGCAGTGCGTTTGCGCGGGTGCTCCCCGGTGGCGCGAAGCTCCTGGGCGGCGCGCTCGGCGAAGGCCTCTGCGCCCATGTCCGTGAGGAGCTGGTGGGAGGTGCGGAGGTGTTCGCGGGCTTCCTGGCGGCGGCCTTCGCGGCGTAGCCACTCGCCGTAGACGAGATGGGTGCGGGCGTGATAAGTCGCGATTCGGCACTGCCGGAGCCGCTCGATCGCCTCGCGGTAGTGCTCCTCTGCGGTAGTCCCGGTGCTGAGTAGCGCTCGCGAGCGCGCCGCCAGCCCGAGCGCCCACTGGGTGCCACTGGCGCGGGCGCGCGAGCTGAGTTCCTCGAACGCGACGGTCGCTCGCTCCGGCTGGCCCGCACGAGATGCCGCCTCGATGAGTTCGGGAAGGGCCAGGTTGCTGTGGTTCAGTTCGTCGGACTGGCACGCCCGCTCCGCAGCCTCGTGCGCCGCGGGGTAGTCGCCCAGACCGTTGTCCAGCACCGCCAGCGCGTACTGCGCCAGGGAGACCTCGGTGCCGTGCCCACGTCCGGCAGCCTCCCGGACGATGGTCGCGTGGATCTCGGCGGTCTCGTCCGGACGGCCGCGCCAGGCAGCCAGGATGAGCTGGGCGTGGAGCAAGGGCACAGCCCTGGTCGCGGCCGCGATCGCGGTCTGCTCGGCGGTCTGTTCGGCGGCCCGGGAGAACTCTCCGGTGAGTACCAGCGCGACGGACTGGAAGAGGAGCGCCGCGGGGAGCGTGGCCAGTGCACCGGCTTCTCGGGCGAGCCGGACATGACGGGCAGCCAGCGTGTGGACTGTCTCGTCGTCGAAGAGCGCCGTCGCGGTGCGACTGGCGTGCCATAGCCAGCGCCGGTTATCGCTGTCCTTGGCGGCGCCGGCGGGTGCCTCGTGATCGCTGAACGCGTCCAGCGCCCGGCGCAGTCCGGGCACGCCCGCCTCGTAGCCCTGGGTGAAGGTCGTCACGAGGCCGTCGAGCAACAGGTCCGACGGTCGCGGCGCCTCGGGCGGGGACGGTGCGGCCCGGGCGGCCTCGGCTACCTCCCGCACGCCGAGGCCGGGACCGCGGCCGCCGGTGATGATCGCGGCATCGAGGGCGTGCAAATAGGTGTCGCGGGCCAGTGCGGCGTCGAGGGGGGTGAGCGTCTTGGCGGCGCCCAGCAGCATTCCTGGCACGTGGCTGCCGCGCGTCAAGTGGAACTCGATCTGGGCACGCAGCAGTTCGAGGCGGGCGCCTTGGACCGCGTCCAGCGGCCCGGCCGTCGCGACGTCCAGCAGCTCCAGGGCGGCCTCGGACGCACCGGCCTCGTGCTTGGCCTGCGCGGCCTCCAGCGCCCGCCTCGCACGGGAGGCCGGCTCGGGGGTCAGTTCGGCCGCCTGCTGGAGGAACGCAGCCCCGGCGGCCAGCCCGCCGCGGGCGCGGGCCCGGCCTGCCGAACGCTCCAGGTCCGCGGCGGCCTCCTCGTCGCTGCCCAGCACCGCCCGCGCACGGTGCCAGGCGCGGCGGTCGGGATCGGACTGCGGGTCGGTGGCGGCGGCCAGGGCGCCGTGCGCTCGACGATGGTCCGGCGGTGTGGCCGCCTGGTAGACGGCCGAGCGCGCCAGCGGATGACGGAAGCGCACCCGGGTATCGATCTCCAGCAGCCCGGCGGCCTCCGCGGGCACGATGGCCTCGCGGGCGATACCCAGGTGGGCGGCCGCGCGCCACAGCAGGGCCACCTCACCGGTCGGCTCGGCCGCAGCGATCAGCAGCAGCAGCTGGGTCTCGGGCGGCAGGCTGCCCGAGCGCTGCCGGAAGCTGTCCTCGACCCGGCGCGGCACGTCCGGTGCATCGGGGAGCTCGAAGCCGCCGGTCAGGTGGGCCGGTTGCGCAATGGCGGGCAGTTCCAGGAGCGCCAAGGGGTTCCCGCGCGACTCGGCGACAATTCGGGCGCGAACGACCTCATCCAGTGGTGCCCGGACGGTGGCGGCCAAGAGTGCCCACGCGTCGGTCTCGGCGAGCGGGCCCAGACGCAGCTCGGGTATCCCCGACAAGGGAAGTGCCTCGCCCTCGTCGGAGTCACGCACCGCCAACACCAGCGCCAGCCGCTCGGCTCCCACCCGTCGCGCCACGAACGCCAGGACCTGCGCGGAGGCCTGGTCCAGCCACTGTGCGTCGTCGACGAGGCACAGCAGCGGCTCCTCCTCGGCGACCTCGGCCAACAGGTTGAGGATGGCCAGTCCCACCATGAACCGGTCGGGCGCGGCGCCACCGTGGAGTCCGAATGCCACACCGAGGGCTGCCTGCTGCGGCTCGGGGAGCTCCTCCATGTGCTCCAGCAGCATTGCGCACAGCTGGTGCAGGCCCGCGAACGCGAACTGCGACTCCGCCTGCACCCCCGTCATTGACTCCACCCGGAACCCCGCGAGGTGCGCAGTGTCACGGGCGTGCTCCAACAACGAGGACTTGCCGATGCCTGCTTCCCCGCGCACGACAAGAACCCCGCTGTGCCCCGTCTGTGCCTGGGCGAGCAGGTGTTCGACCGCTTCGCGCTCTGCGCGCCGGCCCATGAGGTGCGCCAGCTTGTCTCCAGTCCGGGCAGGTCAAGTTCATCCCACCCGCCGTGAGTAGGTAAGCGACTACGCAATTGTCACCGATGGGCACGGCATCCGCCAGATCTGGGTTCCCACGGCTCGTCTGCCTATAGCCCAGAGGTCGCGCCGGCGTGGTGATCGGTGGACACGTAGGGGACTTCCACCGACGCGAAGGCGCCGTGGCCGGTGCGAGCGTGAAGGAACGCGACAAACAACGCGACAAACAACCTCGAGACAAACGACAACGAAAGGTGTGGAGGTGATCGGTATGGAGCAGCTCACGGAGAAGGTCGGCGCGGTGCCCGACCGCAGACTTCTTGCGGGAGGTGCGTCTCCCGGCCCCGTCATAGAGGTCGAGGCGCTGAACGTGACCTACGGTGACTTCCCCGCGGTGAAGGACCTGTCATTCCAGGTCCAGCCAGGAGAGCTCTACGCACTGCTCGGCACGAACGGGGCCGGCAAGACCTCTGCGCTGGAGGTCATCGAGGGACATCGCCCGGCATCCTCGGGCCGGGTCCGCGTCTTCGGCCAGAGCCCGACGGACCGGGCCGCGACCCGCCCCCGGATGGGGATCATGCTCCAGGAGAGCGGGTTCTCCGCCGATCTCACGGTGGCCGAGTCCCTTCGGCTGATCGGTCGCCTCTCCGGTCGCTCCGACAGGGTCGACAGGGTCCTCGGAGTCGTGGACCTCACGCGCAAGGCAGACACCCGGGTGGCCCAGCTGTCCGGAGGCGAGAGGCGGCGGCTCGACTTCGCCACCGCTCTCTACGGTCGCCCCGAGCTGATCATCCTGGACGAGCCCACCACGGGTTTGGACATCCAGTCCCGCGACGCCCTGTGGGAGGCGGTGGACCAGCTGCGGGAGCAGGGCTCCACCATCGTCCTGACGACGCACTACCTGGAAGAGGCACAGCAGTATGCCGATCGCGTCGGGTTGATGCACCAGGGGACCCTGCGCAGCCAGGGCACGGTGTCCGAACTGACCCGGGCCCTGCCCGCAGCGATCGAGTTCAGCCTCCCCCAGGGCGCTCCGGCACCGCCGATCCCCTTTGCCACGCGGGACGGTGGGGCCGTCCTGATCGAGACCTTCGAGCTCCAGCGAGACCTCAAGCATCTCCTCGACTGGGCCGAGGTCAACATGCTCGAGCTGTCCGGTCTGTCCGCCGCGCCGACCCGCCTGGACGACGTCTTCCGCGACATCGGCACCACGCCCGTGCCCGACACACCCTGAAGGAGTCCCTCATGTTTCCCATCGCGCGCAGCGAACTCATCCAACTCTTCCGCAACCGCGCCGTGCTGATCAGCGGCCTGATCATGCCCGTCGCGGCGAGCATCTACTTCATCTACAACCGCGACGTGTTCTCCCAGATCGGCAGCATCGGCTTCGTCGGGGCCCTCCTCGCCTTCACCATCGCCGTGTTCACCCTCTACGCCACCACGGTGACCGCCCTGGCCGCCCGTCGGCAGAGCCTCTTCCTCAAGCGGCTGCGCTCGACAGCCGCCAGCGATCCGGCGATCCTCGCCGGACTGGTGCTCCCCGTCGTGGGGATCTCCCTGGTCCAGGTCTCGTTCGTCCTCGGCGTCTTTGCCGTCGTGGGCGGCAGGCCCGCTGACACTGCGCTGCTCGTGGTGGCCGTCCTCGCGGGGTTCGCGATGATGCTCGCTCTCGGGCTCGCCACGGCCGGCATCACGAACTCGCCCGAGCACGCCCAGGTCACCACGCTGCCCGTGAGCCTGGGGGTCATCGCCGTGGCCAGCTGGGTGGGTATCACCGGCACCGAGAGCCTGGCCGCGCTCAAGCGGGCCCTGCCCGGCGGCGCCGCCACCGAGCTCGTGGTCAACGCCTGGGACGGTGCCGCCCCACTCGGCGACTCCCTGCTGCTCCTCGCACCGACCCTCGGCTGGGTCATCGTGGCCATCGCCCTGGCCTCGCGGATGTTCCGGTGGGAACCACGCCGATGAACGCGCTGACGCTCCTGCCGGACACGGGCCGGGTCCTCGGAGGGCGCTATGAGCTCGGCGACGTCATCGGCCGTGGAGGCACGGCGACGGTTCACCTGGGGCGCGACCTCCATTCGGGTCGCTGCGTGGCGATCAAGATGCTCCGTAGCGGCCCGGCCCAGGATCCGCGGTTTCGCTCCCGGCTCGGACGCGAGGCGCGCACACTTGCTGTCCTCAACCACCCCGCCATCGTCTCCGCCTATGACCCCGGATGTGACAGCGGCGATGACAGTTCGACGGACGCAGAGCAGGGGCCGTTCATCGTGATGGAGTACGTCCCGGGCCGATCGCTGCGGGAGCTCCTTGACGACGGCGCGCTCACCCTCGCCGAATCCGTTCACTATCAGCTGGGCGTCCTCTGCGCACTCGACGTCAGCCATCGAGCAGGCGTCGTGCATCGTGACATCAAGCCGGCGAATGTGATGATCACGCCCGAGGGCCGCGTCAAGGTCGTGGACTTCGGCATCGCACGCGCCAGTGTCGATCCCGCCGGGATGGTCACCGAAGTGCACGGTGTCTTCGGGACGCCGCTCTACCTGTCACCTGAGCAGGTGCTCGGTGAGCCGGCAGACAGCCGCAGCGACCTGTACTCCGCGGGCTGCCTGCTCTACGAACTCCTGACCGGTCAGCCGCCCTTTATCGGTGATGACCCGGTGTCGGTCGCCTACCAGCACGTCTACGCAGAACCGGAGAAGCCGAGCACTCACCGCCAGGCCCTCACCCCGGCGCTTGACCGCGTCCTGCTGAGAGCTCTCGCGAAGAACCGCACGGACCGTTTCCAGACGGCGCGTGAGTTCAGCGAGGCCCTTGCCGGCGCGGCCAAGGGCAGCCATAAGACGGCCGTCGCGCCACGAAGGCGTTGCGCCTAGGACCAGCACTCGCTGGCTCACGAAAGGGAACGAGATCATGGGATACATCACCGTCGGGCACGAGAACAGCAGCCCGATCGAGCTGTACTACGAGGACCACGGTGCTGGACAGCCCGTCGTCCTGATCCACGGGTACCCGTTGAACGGGCACAGCTGGGAACGCCAGACCCGGGACCTCCTTGCTGCCGGATACCGAGTCATCACCTACGACCGACGCGGCTTCGGACAGTCCTCGCAGGTCGGCTCCGGCTACGACTACGACACCTTCGCCTCCGACCTGAACACCGTGCTGGAGACCCTCGACCTGCGCGACGTCGTCCTGGTGGGGTTCTCGATGGGCACCGGCGAACTCGCCCGCTACGTCTCGCGACACGGCCATGAGCGGGTTGCCAAGCTCGCCTTCCTCGCCTCGCTGGAACCCTTCCTCCTCGCCCGCGAGGACAACCCTGACGGGCTGCCGCAGGAGGTCTTCGACGGCATCGAGGCCGCGGCCACGGGCGACCGATACGCCTGGTTCACACAGTTCTTCTCCGACTTCTACAACCTCGAGGAGACCTTGGGCTCCCGGATCAGCCAGGAGGCGGTCACCGGCAGCTGGCACGTCGCCACCTCCAGCGCGCCGGTGGCGGCCCACGCCGTCGTCTCCTCCTGGCTCGAGGACTTCCGCGACGACGTCGAAGCGGTCCGTCTCACTGGCTTGCCTGCCCTCATCCTGCACGGCACCGCTGACAACATCCTGCCCATCGACGCCACCGCCCGCCGCTTCCACCAGGCACTTCCAGAGGCGGACTACGTGGAGATCGACGGTGCGCCGCACGGGCTGCTCTGGACGCACGCCGACGATGTCAACGCCGCCCTACGCACCTTCCTCGGCCGATGACCAGGCAGATCCAGGCCGTTCAACGGGCCGAGGGCGGCGCGGTGGCTCTGAGCGCGCTCGCCGCGGTCGTGGTGCTGTACCCCGGATGGTGGTGGGTGATCCTTGCGGCGTTCCTGGTCTTCGACCTCTCGATGCTGGGATACGTGCGTTCGACCGCTGCTGGTGCAACCTCCTACAACCTGGTCCACAACTATGTGCTCCCGGCCCTGGCGGGGCTGTCCGCGCTCGCCCTGGACCAGGTGTCACCGGGCGCGTCGACGGCGACAGGAGTCCTCGCCTGCGCGTGGGCCTTCCACGTCGGCGTCGACCGGGCCCTCGGATACGGACTGAAGCTGCCGGACTCCTTC
>JAAYYA010000062.1 GCA_012515595.1 Actinomycetales bacterium | reverse complement strand
GCCGAGGTGATGCTCGAGCCGGGGGCGAACAGGTCGACGCAGCTGCCGTAGTTGGAGAACGACGAGCGGGCGTCGCTGCTGGTGCTCGACCCGACGGTCAACGCCTCCGCCACCCGGTTGGGCGAGCCGCTGCACGCGTTGGCGTTGGAGTTGCCGGCGGCGACCACGTAGGTCACGCCCGAGTTGATCGAGTTGCGGACGGCCTGGTCGAGCGCGGAGGAGTTGCCGCCGCCCAGGCTCATGTTGGCCACGGCCGGGCCGGACGCGTTCTGGGTGACGTAGTTGATGCCGGCGATCACGCCGGAGTTGGTGCCCGACCCGTTGCAGTCCAGGACGCGGACGGCCACCAGGGCGACGTCCTGCGCCACGCCGTAGCGCTCGCCGCCGACCGTGCCGGCCACGTGGGTGCCGTGGCCGTTGCAGTCCTGCGCCCCGCGCCCGTCGTTGATCGCGGTGTAGCCCTCGGTCGCCCGCCCGGAGAACTCGCTGTGAGTGGTCCGGATGCCGGTGTCGATGACGTATGCCGTGACCCCCTCACCGCTGGCCGCGTAGGTGTAGGTGCTGTTCAGCGGCCGGTCCCGCTGGTCCACGCGGTCCAGTCCCCAGGTCGCGTTGGTCTCGGTGCCCGAGGCGGCGAGCGAGACGGTCATGTCCTGCTCGACGTAGGCCACGTGCGGGTTGTTGCGGATCCCGGCGAGGGCACGGTCCGAGGCCTGGACGGTGAAGCCGGTCAGCGCCGCGTCGTAGGTCTGCAGCACCCGGCTGCCGTTGGAGGAGGCGGCGGTCCGCGCCGAGTTCACGGTCCGGTCCGGGGTGTCCTTGTCGAAGACGACGATGTAGCGGCCCGGTATGGGGTCCCCGCCCCGAGGCACCACGAGGGGCGCGGGATCGGTCCGGGTCGCGGTGAGGCTCGGGGCCTCGTCACGGTCGGGTGGGGCGCCCCGGTCCGTGGCGGCGGCATGCACCGCCCCGACCGGCGTCAGGGCGACCAGCGCCCCGACAGCGAGCGCACCGGCACGTCGCATCAATGCTGTGGACATCGGATTCCTTTCCTCTCCGCCTCGGGTGTTTGAAGCGGTGCCGATCACCCTGCGACGATTAACCCGCGCGGACAAGGTTTAACAATTAGAAAGAGCCGCTGAATAGCGCCGGTCGGCATCGTCCGGCCATTCCCATCGGGCCCCGACAACGCCCGGTCGGCCGTCCAACTCCACCAGGAGCAGGCTGTGGTCGGGGCGCAGGTCCAACGGCTCGGCGGTGGACTGACCGTCGACCGGCCGGCTGTAGCGCTCGCAGGAGAGGGGCAGGGCATCCGGGTCGAAGACAACCTCCAGGACGTACTGGCGGTTGCCGGTGCGCCGCCGTCGCTCCCACCGGTCGGCGGGCGGGTAGGGAGCGGACTGGACGAAGAGGTACTCGACCGTCACGAACTCCCCGCGCCGCAGCGATCGGGGCAGGAGAAGCTCGGCGGCGACCACCCCGGACCCCGGGGCGCTGGTGGTCCGCCCCACCCGGCAGCCGTGCAGGGCCTGGGGCGTGGGGACCGGGCACAGCGGGTCGTCGTTACCGTGCATGACCACGAGCCGGTCCACCCCGTCCCGCTCGCTGCGCATGATCTGCCTGGTCAGCGTGCTGCGCTCGGTCCGGTCCGGGCCGACGTGGACCCGGTCGTGGACGCTCACCCTGATCAGGTGGTCATTGGTGCCGCTGGCCATCCGCTCCATCGCCGTGACGACAGCGGGCAGCTCGTCCCAGAGCTCGCGCAGCGTCGGCGGCTGCTGGTGTCGACCACGAACCGGCGGACGGCCCAGCTGCCCCGCGAGCTGGCCAGGCTCGAGCTCAAGGACCTTCTCCAGAGTGGACAGGCACTCCATCGAGGTGCGTCGCCCGGGCTGGCTGCGACCGGACTGCCAGTAGCTCAGCGTCGCGGCGCTCACCGGCGTGCCGGCCTCTTCCAGCCGCGCGACGAGACGCCCCAGGCCGAGCCCACGCTGGTCGATGGCCTCGCGCAGGGCGACGGCGAAAGGCGTGGCGGTCGGTGCTCCCACGGCTCTCACCCCTTGAGATCGCGTATTCCATCTAGCCGTCCCCAAAAAAGGGTGAAAGATGCAGGATACCCACGGGTAAGTTCGAGGTCCATGCCGTTCTGGCAAAGAATTAGTCAAGAATGAGTTATTCACACGCCAAGAATTGATAGTGGCGCGGCGCGGCCGATGGGTCTACGTTCGACACCATGGCTCTCCACGACACGCTCCTGACGGCCCTGTCCGACCAGATCACGCTCGAGCTCGAGTCGTCGATCGTCTACCTCCAGCTGGGGATCGCCCTGGAGGACCTCGACCTGCCCGGCATGGCCGGCTGGATGCGCCTGCAGTCCGACGAGGAGCGGGACCACGCCGCCAAGTTCATCGCGCACGTCACCGACCGGGGCGGACGCCCGCAGATCGGTGCCATCGCCGCACCCCAGGGGGTGGACGGCAGCAGTGTGCTGGAGGCCTTCGAGGCATCGCTGGCCCACGAGCAGAAGGTGTCGGAGTCAATCCGCAACCTCTACCGCCTCGCCCAGTCCGAGGGCGACATCGACGTCATCCCGCTGCTGCACTGGTTCATCGAGGAGCAGATCGAGGAGGAGGCCACCGTCTCCGAGATCGTCGGGCGCCTGAAGCTCATCGGCGACGACGGCGCCGGCCTGCTGCGCCTCGACGCCGAGCTGGGCTCCCGCGCCCCCGGCCCGGCGAGCCCGTGACCGACCTCTGGTTCGTGGCCAAGCGCCGCACCTACGAGCAGTTCCTCGAGATCTACGACCCCGCCCAGGCCAACGCGGTCGACCGCGCCGGCTCCACGCTGCTGCACGCCGCCCTGGCGAACAAGCCCCCGGAACGTTCCCGGATCGCCGGTCGCCTGCTCGACGACGGGGC
>JAAYYA010000061.1 GCA_012515595.1 Actinomycetales bacterium | reverse complement strand
GCCCAGGTCGCTCAGGGCGATGAGCGGCGGCAGGGCCGGCAACCACGGCGAGGGTGGTGGGACCGCCCCCAGCTGCCGGGCGGCGTCCCCCGCGGCGGCAGCGGCCCGGGCCAGCGTCGACCCCTCCCCGGGGTCGGCACCCGCCTCCTGCGCGGCTGGGTGGGTGTCGGGTGCCCACGGGTCGGTCACGGGCACGACGCTCAGGCCCGGGGTCGACCCTGCCTGGCCGGACCCGGTGGAGGTGCTGGCCACCTGCACCTCGCGGGGCGGCGAGGCACCGGTGCGGATCAGCGCGCGGCCGGGGCGTCCCTCGGGCAGGTCCGCGGCGGCGGGGGAGTCGATGACGTCGTAGGAGTCCGAGGCGTCGCGGACGCGCAGCGCGATCCGGAGGTTGACGTTGGCCCGGACGTCCGCGGAGACCACACCACCGGGACGTTGGGTCGCCAGGACCAGGTGCACCCCGAGGGACCGGCCGAGCGCGGCGATCCGCACCAGGCCGTCCAGGAAGCCCGGGAGCTCCTCGGCGAGGGCGCGGAACTCGTCGATGACGATGACCAGCCTCGGCAGCGGGTCGCGGTCCGGGAGAGCCTGGTGGGCCGGCAGGTCGGGGACGTCGGCCGCCGCCAGGACACGTTCGCGGCGTTTGAGCTCGGCGGTCAGCGAGGTCAGCGCACGGTCGGCCAGGTGGGGATCGAGGTCGGTGACCATCCCGACCACGTGCGGCAGTGCCGTCGCCTCCGCGAAGGCCGAGCCGCCCTTGTAGTCGACCAGCACCATCACCAGCTCGTCCGGCCGGTTCCCCAGGGCGAGGGAGGTCACCAGGGTCCGCAGCAGCTCGGACTTGCCCGCTCCCGTGGTGCCCGCGACCAGGGCGTGCGGCCCGTCCTCGGCGAGGTCCAGCCAGGTGTCTCCGTCGGCGCCGCGACCGAGGACGAACCGGGTGGTCCTCGGGGACCGGCGCCACGACTGCGCCAGTGCGGATCCATCGAGCGGGACCGGGGCGATCGCGGCGAAGCTCACCGCGGCGGGCAACGAGCCGGCGGTGTGGTCCTCGCCGCCCGCACGGAGTGCCGCCAGCGCCCGGGCCAGCACCGTCGCGCGGTGCTCCGACAACCGGTCCGGGACCACCGGCTGGCTCCCCGCCCCGGTCCAGACCTCTCCGGTGGTGCCCCGGAGGTTCACCACCGTCGCGACGTCCGGGGCCTGGGCGGGGCTGCGGCACAGGTAGATCGGGATCCCGGAGGCACCCTCGTCCCCGGCGGGGGCAGCCGGGGTGCCGTGCGTCGTCGCGTGTGCCGGTTCGGCGTCCGGGTCGTCCGACAGGTCGTACACCGTGAGGAACCGCGCTGCCCGGTCCGCGGACCGGGCGCCGGCGTGCGGCAGCCAGGCGCACCAGTCCCACGGCGCAGTGCCCCCGGGCGACGCAGCGGGCACCGCGGGGACTCCGCTCACGCGGATCCGCAGCACCGTTGGTGGGTGGAGGATCGCCAGCTGGGCGACGACGGACCTGGCCGCAGCCCGGGTCCGGTCCGGCGGCCCGACGAGGACGAGTCCGCCCGCGACGTCGACCTCGACCGGTCCCGCACCGCTGCGCTGCGGGACCCCGTCGAGCGTGACCGCCGTGGTGAGTGGCCCAGTGCCCAGACGGCAGACGACGTCCTCGCCGGTCCGGCTCCACAGCAGTCCCGCGGTGGCGAGCGCCTCCTGGATCAGCAGCGCCAGGTCCGGGACCCGCTCCTCACGGCGGCGGACCTCCAGGGCCACCGCCTCCGCTGCCGCGCGTCGGGTCGCGGCGACGCCCTCGCTGTGGCGCCGCGCGGCGTCGGCGCTCGCGCGGCGGAAGCGGCGCCGTTCCCCGGCGTGGGACCCCAGCGTCATCGCCGGTGCCATCAGGCCGAAGAGCATCAGGGCCGGCATCGACAGGACGACCGCCAGCAGCACGGAGACCACGAGCGGGAGCAGCCACGCCAGGACGCTCGGTGGCGCCGGCGGCTCCGGTGGCGTGGCCTGAGGCAGGGTGAGCTCCGCGGGCTCGACCGGCCGTGGCCGGCGTTGTCGTGGGATCACCAGGATCCTGCCGGCGTCGTCGGGACGTCCGCGGGGGAGGCGAGCCGGGTCGGGCGTCAGGTCGAACGTCGTCGCGCCGGCCCGCACCCGGAGTCCCGGGCGCCACACGGTCGGGCCCTCGAGCAGGGTGCCGTCGAGCCTGGTCCCGTTCGTGGAGGAGGCGTCGTCGACCACGACGCCGTCCCGCGTGGTGGTGAGGGTCAGGTGGTGCCGGGACAGGCCGGGATCGTCGACGATGACGTCGCACCACGGGCCGCGGCCCACGGTGACGCGGAGGCCGGGACGCAGGGCGTAGGAGCCGCCCACGTCCGGCCCGGAGGCGACGCGGAGTGACACCGGTGCGTGCCCGCCGGGGCGCGGCTCGGTCCGGCGCGGGAGGACGACGACCCCGTGCACCAGCGGTGGGGTCCCCAGGATCAGCCCGGGCGTCAGGGGGACGGTCGTCCCGGCATACTCCGCCATCCATTCCGTCGTCGAGGACAGCCCGAGGTGCGGGGCGACCACGGCCCAGGAGGTGCCGTGGGGTGCCCGGATGCCGACGGTGCGCAATCGGCGCCCGTCGGCCAGGGTCAGTCGCAGGAGCACCGCACCCATGCTGCAGCAAGCCGGCGACGGACCCCGAAAGTTGTCCACAGGGCAGGGGGCTGACCCGGTCAGCCACCCTCTCGCGAGGGTTATCCACAGATTTCACCTCAGCCCCTTAAAGGTTCCGTCAAGTCTGTTTACCTAGGTCCGGACAGCCGGTTATCTGGACCCCGGATCGGGCCCGGAGCGGGGCCGATCCGGGGTCGGTCGACTCCCAGACCGTTCATCGTGCCGAGGAGAGCAGAGGAGGGGGACCCGTGCACGCCGCCACCTTGCAGTCGCTGGAGCACGAGGTCCGTGAGCTGATCAGGGCCCGACGCCTCGATCCGGCCACCGACGACCTGGCGCTCCGGACCCTCGTCCGGGAAGTCGTCGAGGAGTTCGACGAGCGTGCCCTCAACGGCGGGATCCGGCCATTGAGCGACCCCGAGGAGACCGGGCGGCTCCTGCTGGAGTCCGTGGCAGGCTTGGGGCCCCTCCAGCAGTACCTGGACGACCCGCAGGTGGAGGAGATCTGGATTAACGAGCCGGGCAAGGTCTTCGTGGCCCGACGGGGTCGCTCGGAACTGACCCCGACCCTGCTGACCGAGCAGCAGGTGCGCGACCTGGTCGAGCGGATGCTGCGCAGCTCCGGGCGCCGCGTCGACTTGAGCAGCCCGTTCGTCGACGCCGCGCTGCCGGACGGCTCACGGCTCCATGTGGTGATCCCGGACATCACGCGACGGCACTGGGCGGTGAACATCCGCAAGTTCGTCGTGGCCGCCGACGAGTTGGGTGATCTCGTGCGGCTGGGCACCCTGCCCCAGGCCGCGGCCGCCTTCCTGGCCGCCGCCGTCGAGAGCGGCCTCAACATCCTCGTCGCTGGCGGGACGCAGGCCGGGAAGACGACCATGCTGAATTGCCTCGCAGCGGCGATCCCCCCGACCGAGCGGGTGGTCACCTGCGAAGAGGTCTTTGAACTGAAAGTGCCGCTGCGAGATGTCGCCGCGCTGCAGTGCCGGCAGGCCAGCCTCGAGGGCACGGGCGAGGTTCCGCTGCGCCGCCTGGTGAAGGAGGCGCTGCGGATGCGCCCGTCCCGGATCCTGGTGGGTGAGGTCCGACAGGAGGAGAGCCTCGACCTGCTGATCGCGCTGAACAGTGGTCTGCCCGGCATGTGCACCGTGCACGCCAACAGCGCCCGCGAGGCCGTGACGAAGATGTGCACGCTGCCGTTGCTGGCCGGCACCAACGTCGCGAGCGGTTTCGTCGTTCCGACGGTGGCGAGTTCCATCGACCTCGTCGTCCACCTCGCCCTACACGCCGACGGCAGGAGGCGGGTGCAGGAGATCGTGGGCCTGCCCGGGCGGGTCGAGGCCGACGTCGTGGAGATCGCCGACATCTTCGTCACCCGGCAGGGAGAGCTCCAGCGCGCCCAGGGGTTCCCGCCACACCCGGAACGGTTCGAGCGGGCAGGGCACGACCTCCCCGCCCTGCTGGCGGGTGGCTCGCGGTGACCGGCGCACTCCTGGGTCTGGGCCTCGGGCTCGGCCTGGCCTGCATCTGGTGGTCCTTCTGGCCCCAACCGCCACGGGAGCAGGCGCGCCGCCCTAACGCCTTCCTCGGCAGGCTCGACGACGACCTCGTGCTGGCCGGCGTGACCTCGATCCGATGGCCGGGGCTGCTGGCCGTCTGCCTGATCACGGGATGCGTGGTCATGGTGCTCTCGCTGGCACTCACCCGGGTGCCCGCCGTCAGCCTGGCGTTCGCGGTCATGGGGGCGTGGTCACCACTGGCCGTGGTCCGGTCGCGGGCCCGGCGACAGCGCTCCCGGCTGCGGGACGTGTGGCCGGACGCCGTGGATCACATCGCCTCCGGGGTCCGTGCCGGGCTGTCCCTGCCCGAGGCCCTGATCCAGCTGGGACACCGCGGTCCGGTCGAACTGCGGCCCGCGTTCGAGGCCTTCGGGCACGACTACCGCGCCAGCGGTCGGTTCACCGACTCCCTGGACCGGTTGAAGGAACGGCTGGCGGACCCGGTCGCCGACCGTCTCGTGGAGGCCGTGCGCCTGGCCCGCGAGGTCGGCGGGAGCGACCTGGGACGGGTGCTCCGCGCGCTCTCCACGTTCCTGCGCGAGGACGCTCGTTCCCGCGCCGAGCTGGAGGCCCGGCAGTCCTGGACGGTCAACGCGGCGCGGCTGGCGATGGTGGCGCCCTGGATCGTCCTCCTGCTCATGGCGACCCGGGGCACCGCACTCCAGGCCTACCGGGAGCCCACCGGCGTGGTCATCCTGATCGTGGGTGCCGTCCTGTCCGTCCTCGCCTACCAGGCCATGACGAGGATCGGTCGCCTGCCCGAGGAACAGCGGGTGTTGCGATGACCTGGCCGCTGGTGCTCGGAGGACTTCTCGGGGGCGCGCTCGCGGTCGGTGTCTGGTTGGTCCTGGCCGGTGTCCCGTGGACCGGTCGCCCGGACCTCCTGGCGCGCATCGAGCCCTACCTCGACCGGGTCCCGGACGGCGCTCCACGGCGGGTGCGGACCTCTGAGCCGTGGAGCCTCACCGATGCGGTGCAGCGACTGGCGAGACGAGCAGCGGGGGTGGTTGACCGGGTCCTCGGCGGGGCCGACTCGGTCACCACGCGTCTCCAGCGGGCCGGACTGCCTCCGGATGTGGAGGGTTTCCGGATCCAGCAGGTCCTGTGGGGTGCGGCCGCGGTCGTGGTGGTTGCCGTTCTCGGTTCGCTGGCGATGTGGACCCGCGGTGTGAGCCTGCCCGCCCTGGTCACGGTCGCTCTCTCGGCCGGCCTCGGCGGCATGCTCCTCCGCGACCAGTTGCTCAGCCGGTCCGCGACTCAGCGCGAGCGTCGGATCATGGCCGAGTTCCCAGCGATCGCGGAGCTGCTGGCGCTCTCGGTCACGGCGGGGGAGGGGACGACCCAGGCGCTCGATCGGGTGGCGCGCCTGTCCCGGGGTGAGCTCGCGGGCGAGTTGGAGACGTGTCTGGCGCAGGCAAGGACCGGCGCCACGATGGCCGAAGCGCTGGAGGGGATGGGCAGCCGGACCGGGCTGGGCCCCATCGTCCGGTTCGTGGACGGACTCGTCGTCGCGATCGAGCGCGGCACGCCCCTGGGCGAGGTCCTGCGTGCGCAGGCCCAGGACGCTCGGGAGTCTGCCCGTCAGGATCTAATCGAGGAGGGCGGGCGCCGGGAGATTCTCATGATGATCCCCGTCGTCTTCCTCGTGCTGCCGGTCACCGTCCTGTTCGCCGTCTACCCAGGCGTCTCGCTGCTCCGCATCGCGGTCTGACACCCACCCCACGCACCGTCAAGGAAGAACCGACAGAGGAGATCACCATGAAGGAACTACAACGCCACCGGCGACGAGTGGGGGATGCGGCGGCGGCATTCGCCGCGCGAGTGGTCGAGTGGGCTCGCCGACCCGAGCGCGGTGACGTCCCCGGCTGGGTCCTGATCACCATCATGACCGCAGGCCTGGTCGCAGCACTCTGGCTCGTGGCCGAGCCCCTGCTGTCCGATCTGTTCGTGTCGGCGGTCTCGGGCGTCAGCGGACCGTGACGGCCGCCCGGGGTGCCGTCGCGTACGGTCGATCCTGGGCCCGCAGGACGGACCGCCGCGGGTGCGCACTCCTGCGCCACTCCGACCGAGGCGCCGCAACGGTCGAGTTCACCCTGGTCTCGGCCCTCGTCGTCCTGATGTTCCTGGCTGCCGTCCAGGTCGGCTATGCGTTGCATGTCCGCAACACCGCCACCGCGCACGTGATCGAGGGGGCACGCATCGGCGCCCGCGCGGACAACACACCGGCGGACGGGGTCGCGCGGGCCTCCGAGCTGCTGGCGACGACACTCCCCGGACGCTACGGGACCACGGTGACCGGGGAGCGCGCGTCAGCGGGCGGAGTCGACGTGGTCCGGGTGTCTGCCGACCTGCCGCTGCCGGTGATCGGACCACTCGGCATACCGGGCACCATGACGGTCACCGGCCAGGCCTACGCGGAGGACCAGTGAAGTGCTGGCGGGCCTTGCGTGCGGCGGACGGCGAGCGTGGGTCCATGCTGATCGAGGCCGTGTTCCTGGTCGTTCTGGTCCTGCTGCCGCTGTTCTACCTGGTCGGCACGCTCGGCCGTCTGCAGGCAGGTGCGTATGCCGTGTCGGCCGCGGCGCGGGAGGCCGGGCGGACCTTCACCGCGAGTTCGGACGAGGCCGCGGGAGAGGCTGCCGCGGTGACCGCGGCCTGGCTGGTGATGGACGCCCACGGGTTCGGCCCCGCCGATGGCGGCGTCACCCTGGCGTGTGCGGCCGATCCCTGTCTCACCCCCGGCAGCACGGTGCGCGCCGATGCGACGCTGCGCGTAGGGCTGCCGCTCATCCCGGACTTCATGACCGGCGTGGTCCCTGGGACGGTCACCCTCACTTCCAGCCACGTCTCGCCGGTGGATGAGTACCGTGAACCGTGACACGTGGTTGGTCGACCACGAGCGGGGGCAGGTCAGCATCCTGCTGATCGGCATGGTCTCCCTGGTGCTCCTGCTCGTCCTGGGCGTCGTGGGCGCGACATCGGTCCAGCTCAGCCGCATCCACCTGCTCGACGCGGCGGACGCCGCGGCGCTGGCCGCCGCCGACGCGGTGGACGAGGACACGCTGTATGACGCGGGGCTGGGTGAGGGGATCCCGCTCACGTCGGGAGGGGTCCGGGCCGCGGCGAGCGAGCATCTGGCGCACCAAGCAGTGCCCGATCGCATCTCCGGCTGGGGGGTCGCTCCCGGGACCGGCACCCCGGACGCCCGCACCGCGGTGGTCCGGATCCAGGGAGAGGCGCGCATCCCCGTGGTGAGCCGCCTGCTGCGGTCCCTCGGCGGCGGGATCACCATCACGGTGGAGTCCCGCGCCCGGTCCGACCTGGGGTGAACCGCGCGGGAGGACGCGCCCGAGCGAGTTTGTCGGTCATGTCGTCAGGCTGGTAGATTTGACCCTTGCGTGCGCGCTACAGGTCGTGCGCGCATGCAGCACAACCCTCACGAGGCTCAAGCAAGGGTGCCCCACGCCCGGTCCCGAGACTCGTGTGTCGCCCTCAACGACACAATCCGACCAAGCAGGAAGACTTTCGTGGCAAACATCAAGTCCCAGATCAAGCGCGTCAAGACCAACGCGAAGGCGACCGAGCGCAACCGCGCCTACAAGGCCGAGCTGCGCACCTGGATCCGCAAGTTCCGCGAGGCCGCCGCCTCCGGCGACGCCGAGGCCACACAGGCCGCGCTGCAGACCGCCTCCAAGAAGCTGGACAAGGCCGTCTCCAAGGGCGTCATCCACAAGAACCAGGCCGCCAACAAGAAGTCGGCGATGGCCAAGAAGGCCGCCTCACTCTGAGGCGCCTCCGGATCTGACGCGAGGGCGTCCACCCGATGGGTGGGCGTCCTCAGTCGTTGTGGGATCTGCTCCGGGCGTGGACGACCGCCACGCGGTGCGCTCGGTCGCCTGTCAGCAGTCCGCAACACGGTGCGCTCGGTCACCGATCAGGACGCCACACGGTGCGCTCGGTGCCCGGTGGGACCGCAAGACGGTGCGCTCGGTCGAGGGGGCGTCAGAAGCCGCTGGGAGTGCTGTACTCGATCTTGGGGCAGGTGTCCATGACGACGCTGAGGCCGGCGTCCTTGGCGCGCTGGGCGGCATCCTGGTCGACCACCCCGAGCTGCAGCCAGACGGCCTTGATCCCGAGCCGCTCGGCCTGGTCGATCGCCTGGTCGACGATCGCCCCCACGCGTGAGGAGTTCACGAAGCAGTCGACGACCTCGACGGTGGTGCCGTCCGGGATGTCGCCCAGCGTGGCGTAGCCCACCTCTCCGAGGGTGTGCTCGGCGCGCGGGTGGACGGGGATCACCTGGTGTCCGAGGGTCTCTTGCAGGAAGCGCGCGACGCCATAGGCGCTGCGCGCGGTGTTGGCGGACAGTCCCACGACCGCCCAGGTGGCCGACGTGTGCAGCAGCCGGGTGATGACGCTGTCGTCATTGCGGTGCAGGCGACGGGTCTCGGTCATGGCTCCTAGTATCGCGCCTCAGCCTGAGGACCGTGAAACGGAGGGGCACTCGCAGGACGCCGGGCCCCCTGCGTGCGCGACCCAGCCCCACGACATACCTTGTGCCCATGCGCTTCGGAATCTTTGTGCCCCAGGGCTGGCGGATGGACCTCCACGGGATCGACCCCGCCGAGCAGTGGCAGGTGATGCGGGACCTCGCGGTTCGCGCCGACCAGCACGAGCAGTGGGAGTCGATCTGGGTCTACGACCACTTCCACACCACGCCCGAGCCCACGC
The DNA here is from genome assembly GCA_012515595.1 of Actinomycetales bacterium. Lineage (GTDB taxonomy): Bacteria > Actinomycetota > Actinomycetes > Actinomycetales > Dermatophilaceae > Ornithinicoccus. The sequence continues at coordinate 2,935 of JAAYYA010000061.1, read as the reverse complement.
AGGACCCGACCCACGAGGCGTGGACCCTCATGGCGGCGTTCGGGGCGGCCACCTCGCGGGTGCGGCTCGGCCAGATGTGCACGTGCATGAGCTACCGCAACCCGGTCTACCTGGCCAAGGTCGCCGCCACCGTCGACGCCGTGTCCGGTGGGCGGGTGGAGATGGGCATCGGCGCCGGCTGGTACGAGCACGAGTGGCGCGCCTACGGCTACGGCTTCCCGCGGGCCGGGATCCGCCTGGCCATGCTGCGGGAGGGCGTCGAGATCTTCCGGCAGGCGTGGACCACCGGCAGCGCCACACTCGACGGTGAGCACTACCAGGTCGACGGTGCGCTGGTCTATCCGCGCCCGCTCCAGGGCACCAGCGTGCCGGGCTCGGAGGCCAACGGCATCCCGATGTGGGTCGCCGGCGGCGGGGAGCAGAAGACCCTGCGGATCGCGGCGGAGTATGCCGACTACACCAACTTCTTCGGCGACCTCGAGGGCTTCACCCACAAGTCCGAGGTCCTCGCCGGTCACTGCCGGGACATCGGCCGCGACTTCGACAGCATCGTGCGCAGTTCTAACTTCAACACCGTGGTCGGTCGCGACGAGGCCGAGGTCGAGGACCGGCTCCGCTGGCTCCACGACCACCTGGTGACGACCGGGCAGAGCACCCACAAGGCGGACAAGGCCATCGCCAGCATGCGCAAGCAGCCCGCGGTCGGCACCCCGGAGCAGATCGCCGAGAAGATGGGTGCCCTTCGGGACGCCGGCCTTGGCTACGCCATCCACTACTTCGCCGAGGCGGCGTGGGACACCTCCGGGATCGAGCTCTTCGAGCAGGAGGTCATCCCTGCCCTGGCGGGGTAGTCAGCGATGAGCGAGGGCGCGGTGATGGGGCTGGTGGGAGGCCCGCTGCTGGCGTTGGCGTCATTCCTCATCCCCTTCCTGACCCGTTCGGCCGTTGAGGGTGGGCTGGGTCCCAACGCGGTGGCGGGCATCCGGCTGCCCTCGACGATGGCCTCCGAGCGGGCCTGGGTCGCGGGCCACCGCGCGGCCCTCGGACCGAGTCGGGTGACCGGTCGGATCGGCCTGGCGTGCGCCGTCCTGCTGACTGCCTCGGGATTCCTCCCGCAGGGCGATGAGCCGCACTGGGCCTCGATCGTGCTGTTCGCTCTCGGGTATGGCGTGGTGCTGGGTGGCGCGGTATGGTGCGCCGTCGTGGCGAGCCGGGCCGCTCGGGCCGCGGAGGTCAGCGCACCAGATCCGCCGGGCAGAGGGTGACCTCGACGGGGACGGTGGTCGACCAGCGCTGGTCGCCGGTGAGGTGTGTCTCCTCGCGGTAGGCGCCGTCGTCGCCCAGCCGGTAGATGGTGACCGACGGGGTGTCGGGGGCGACGACCCAGTAGTGCTCGACCCCCGCGGCGGCGTAGAGGTCCCGCTTCGGGCCGAGGTCGCGACGCCAGGTCGACGGCGACAGGATCTCGACGATGAGCGCGGGAGGGGTGGAGAACGTGGTCTTGGTCTCGGGATCCTCCCACGCGGACAGCAGCAGGTCGGGCTGGACCAGTGAATCCGCGGCTCCGGTGAGGACGACGTCCATCGGTGCGGTGAGCAGCGCCGAGTCGTCCGGCACGACGGCATCGAGCAGGTGCATCAGTCGGCGGACGACGTGCTGGTGGATCGGCGCTGGCGACGGGGTCACGACGATCTCACCGTCGAGGAGCTCGTAGCGGGCGCCGTCCGGGCGTTGGTCCCGCTCGTCCCGGTAGCGCTCGAACTCGGCCCGGGACACCCGGTGCTCGTGAGCGCGGTCGGTGAGCGTCGGCATACTCGTCATGGTTCCCCCTTCGAGACATGCCCGCAACCATCCCAGGATTGGGGCGACCATGGCGGTGTCTGTCCACAGGAGACGGCTCGGTAGGATTCGCGCATGAGCGACTTCGACCTCTTCCGCATCTCCGAGGACCACGAGGCACTGCGCGAGGCGGTGCGAGAGGTGGCCGACAACAAGATCGCCCCGTTCGCGGCGGCCGTCGACGAGGAGAGCCGGTTCCCTCAGGAGGCGCTCGACGCCCTGACCTCGACCGACTTCCACGCCCCGCACATCGCCGAGGAGTATGACGGGGTGGGGGCGGACGCGCTCGCCACCTGCATCGTCATCGAGGAGGTGGCGCGGGCCTGCGCGTCCTCCTCGCTCATCCCCGCCGTCAACAAGCTGGGCACCATGCCGCTCATCCTCGGCGCCAGCGACGAGATCAAGAGCAAGTACCTCCCGCCGGTCGCTCGCGGCGAGGCGATGTTCTCCTACGGGCTGTCCGAGGCCGGCGCCGGCAGCGACACCGCGGGCATGAAGTGCAAGGCGATCGAGCAGCCCGACGGCACCTTCCTGCTCAACGGGCAGAAGTCCTGGATCACCAACGCGGGCGTCTCGGAGTACTACACGGTCCTGGCGGTCACCGACCCGGAGGGCGAGCGGGGCCGCAACGTCACGGCCTTCGTGGTGGAGAAGTCGGACGAGGGCTTCACCTTCGGCGAGCCGGAGAAGAAGCTCGGCATCAAGGGCTCCCCGACGCGCGAGCTGCTCTTCGAGAACTGCTCCATCCCCGGCGACCGGATGGTCGGCGCCCCGGGCGAGGGCCTGAAGATCGCGCTGCGCACCCTGGACCACACCCGCGTCACCATCGGCGCCCAGGCCGTGGGCATCGCCCAGGGCGCGCTGGACTTCGCGCTCGGCTACGTCAAGGAGCGCCAGCAGTTCGGCAAGCGCATCGCCGACTTCCAGGGCCTGCAGTTCATGCTCGCGGACATGGGCATGAAGCTCGAGGCCGCGCGCCAGATGGTCTACGTCGCCGCCGCCAAGTCCGAGCGCAACGACCCCGACCTGTCCTTCTTCGGTGCCGCTGCCAAGTGCTTCGCCTCCGACGTCGCGATGGAGGTCACCACCGACGCCG
>JAAYYA010000452.1 GCA_012515595.1 Actinomycetales bacterium | reverse complement strand
GGCCTCATCGGTATGACGGAGCGCGCCCGGTCCTGCGGCGGCACCTTGTCGGCCGACCGGGTCGGCGACGACTTCGTCGTCGAGGCGCTGCTCCCTCACGGGGACTCGGCACCGGACCTCGGCCGCAGCGGCGGGGGTGCGCTGGGAGGCGACACGCTCCGCGAGGCCCACGGCGCCACGAGGAGGGCGCGGTGACCACGGTGGCGATCGTCGACGACCAGACCCTGGTCCGGACCGGACTGCGGCTGATCCTGGACCAGGCGCCCGCCATCGAGGTCGTCGGAGAGGCGGCGGACGGGCGCCAGGCGCTCGACCTGGTCGCGCGCAAGCGCCCCGAGGTGGTGCTGATGGACATCCGGATGCCCGTGCTGGACGGCATCGAGGCCACCCGGAGAATCGCCGCCACGGACGCCGGCAGCAGGGTCCTCATGCTGACGACCTTCGGTGAGGACCAGCAGGTCGCCGAGGCGCTGCGGGCCGGTGCCTCGGGCTTCCTGCTCAAGGACGTCGACCCGCCCGACCTGGTCCACGCGATCACCGTGGTGGCCCGTGGCGAGGCGCTCCTGTCGCCGGCGATCGTGCGCCGGCTCATCGAACGGTTCACGACGGCACCGACCGCCAGCCCGGCACTGCTCGAGTCGTTGACCGAGCGTGAGGTCGACATCCTGCGGGCGCTCACGCGCGGGCTGAGCAACGAGGAGATCGGGGCCGCCCTGTTCATCAGCCCGGTCACCGTCAAGACGCATGTGACCCGGGTCCTCGCGAAGCTGGGACTGCGGGACAGGACCCAGGCCGTCGTGTTCGGCTACGAGTCCGGCCTGGTCCGTCCCGGCGAGGCGCAACCGGCGGGGACGGACGGCGCGCCGTAGGCTTTTTGCATGCCGAACCTGTCCGCCCTGCTCGAGGGCTCAGCCGTCCAGTTCCCCGCCCGCGACGCCCTGGTGCTCGGGGAGACACGCCTTACCTACGCGCAGGTCAACGGCGCGGCCAACCAGGTCGCGAACCTGCTCGCCGCCCGCGGGATCGGCGCTGGCGACAAGGTGGCGCTGAGCTGCCCGAACCTGCCCTACTTCTCGATCGTCTACTACGGGATCCTCAAGACGGGCGCCACGGTCGTCCCGCTCAACGTCCTGCTCAAGGCCCGGGAGATCGCCTACCACCTGGCGGACTCGGACGCCACGGCATACGTCTGTTTCGAGGGGACCCCCGACCTGCCGATGGCGCAGGAGGGCCACGCCGCGTTCGAGCAGACCCCCGGGTGCGAGCACTTCCTCGTGATCACCGCCGACCCGGCGGCCCCGTCGCCGATCGAGGGGACCGGCACCCTGGGGGCGGCGATGGCGGGGCAGCCCCCGGCCTTCGAGACTGCGGAGGTGGCCGACGACGACACCGCTGTCATCCTCTACACCTCGGGCACGACCGGCCAGCCCAAGGGCGCCGAGCTGACCCACGCCAACATGACGTCCAACGCGCTGGTCGGCAGGGAGCTGTTCGAGGCGGACGCGGAGCGGCCGGACACCTACCTGTGCACGCTCCCGCTGTTCCACTCCTTCGGGCAGACCGTGATCCAGAACTCCGGCTTCGCCTTCGGCGGCACCGTCGTGCTGCTCCCTCGCTTCGAGGCAAAGGCCGCGCTGGGCCTGTTCCAGAAGGAGGAGGTCACCTTCTTCGCCGGTGTCCCGACGATGTACTGGGGGCTGCTCGGGGCACTGGACGACTCCGTCGACGTCGCGGCCATCGCCCGCCACCTGAGGGTCGCCGCCGCCGGTGGTTCGGCCCTGCCCGGGGAGGTGCACAAGGCATTCCGGGAGCGCTTCGGGGTGACCATCCTGGAGGGCTACGGCCTGTCGGAGACCTCGCCGGTCGCCTCCTTCTCGGTCTTCGGGGAGGAGCCGCGCGTGGGCTCGATCGGCGTGCCCATTCCGCAGGTCGAGATGAAGCTGATCAACCAGGACTGGTCGGAGGTCGACCGCTCGGGCGACCCCGACGCCGTGGGGGAGATCGCGATCAAGGGCCCGAACATCATGAAGGGCTACTACGACCGGCCCGACGCCACCGCCGAGGCGATCCACGACGGGTGGTTCCGCAGCGGGGACCTGGCCCGGGTGGACGACGACGGCTACTACTACATCGTCGACCGGGCCAAGGACATGATTCTCCGGGGCGGCTTCAACGTGTATCCGCGGGAGATCGAGGAGGTGCTCATGACGCACCCGGCCGTCTCGCTCGCCGCGGTCATCGGGGTGCCGCACGAGTCGCTCGGCGAGGAGATCAAGGCCTACGTGATCCCCGAGCCCGGCGCCGAGGTGACCGCGGAGGAGCTGGTGGCCTGGGGCAAGGAGCAGTTCGCGGCCTACAAGTACCCCCGCCAGGTCGAGATCGTCGGCAGCCTGCCGATGACCGCGACCGGCAAGATCCTCAAGCGCGAGCTGGACTGAGACCCCCCCAAAAATTCAGGGGTTTCGCACGCCCTCCACACAAAAATTCAGGGGTTTCGCACGGCCTCCCTCCGCGCATCTTGGTAGCGGATTTGTCCTTCACCCCCTTCCT
>JAAYYA010000451.1 GCA_012515595.1 Actinomycetales bacterium | reverse complement strand
TGTGGCCGTAGCCCGGGCCGGGCTCCATCGCCAGCCCTAGGTCGGCGCTGACCTGCCAGAACGTCACGAAGGGAACCCATCGGGTCTGGTCGGGGACGTCGCGGCCCCGTGGCTCCTCGAGCCAGTCCGGACGGTTGAGCATGAGGTCGGTATTCCACCAAGTGATCGCGTCGGACGGGTGCACCATGTAGAGCACGCGGGTGCCCTCCCACGGCTGGTCGGCGGGCTCTGCGGGCTGCCGCGGGTCCTGGGTGAAGCGCACCGTCCGGCCGTCGCGATAGACCGGGTCGATCTCGGTGCTGCCCGCCGCCCGGTCCCGGAGGAACTCAGCGAAGTGGTGGTTGAACCGTGGAGGTCCGGTGAACACGGCCCCGCTCAGGCGGTTGCCCATGTCGAACTCTCCGCTGAACGCGGCCTCGGCGCCGTAGGAACCCAGGCTTTCGCCAAAGGCATACAACTGCGGCCGGTCGGCGGCGGGCAGCTGGCTCCACCGATTGTAGACGGCGTCGAACAGCGCGCGGCCGGCGTTGCGGGCGTTCTCCTTGTCGGCCACGAAGGACAGCGGAGAGGGCAGGAAGGAGTACTGCATCGACACGGTCGCACTGTCGCCGAGGGTGAGGTGCTCGAAGGCGCTGACCGAGGTCGGCTCGACCCAGCCGGTGCCGGTCGTGGTGACGACCAGCAGGTGGGACCGTTCGAACCCGCCGGCCCGTTCCAGATCCTGCACGGCCAGCAGCGCACGGGCCTCGAGGTCGGGTGCCGAGTCCAGTCCGGCATACGCGCGGATCGGGTCCATGGTCTCTGCCGCGGGCGCCCCGGACTCCTCGGCGACCGCCGCGATCTCTGTGGCATTGGGTCCCTGACCGGCGAACCCGCGGCCCTGGAAGCCCAGGGTGTCCCAGTCGATGAGCGAGTCCGGGCTGCCCGAGCGCAGCGGGCTGGTCGGGGCGCTCAGCCCCTCGGGCGTCCCGCCGTTGGACAGCGAGAAGATCCCGTTGACGGCGACGGTGAGGCGGTCGAAGATGACGCCGTTGAACAGCAGCGCCACGGCGGTCACGACGGCGACGGCACCCAGCACTTTCGCGGGCCGCGGACCCATGTGGTCGCTCAGCCAGCGCGTGACCTCCTGCGCCAGGCCGCCCAGGAACCGGCCGACGCCGATGATCAGCGCGAAGACGAGGGCCGCCACCGGGAGCACGAGGAGGGCCACGAGCGGGGGCTCCGGGGAGAGCCCGACGAGGGGTGCCGCCCCGCGCTGCCAGATCACCCCCAGGACCACCGCGATGACCAGCGCCACGGGCGCCGCGATCGTCAGCGCCCGCACCTGGCGGGCCGTCACCGGACGTGCCTGACCACCGCTCAGCTCGCGCCACAGCCAGGTCGAGAGCACGCCCAGGCCGTAGCCGATGGCGGCGCTCACCCCGGCGATGGCGCCCTGGTAGAGCGACGGCCGGGGGATCAGCGACGGGAGGAAGGACAGGCAGGCGAGGGCCAGCGCCAGCCAGCAGCCCGGGAGCGAGAGGGTCGGCCTGGTCACCTCGGCGAGGACCCGCCGACCGCTCCGTCCGAGTCGGGAGAGGACGCGGCGGCCAGGGCGGGGCTGGTGTGGGGACTCGACGTTCGAGGGCGAGTCTGCTGAGGTCATGGCTGACGATAGCGCCGGACTCGACCCGAACACGGCAGCCGAGCGGAAGGGGTGGCCGCCCAGGGTCTAGACAGCCGGAAGGCCGCGCCACTAGGTTGCAGGGACCGAGGACGTGGCGCTCACCGAGGAGTCGGGGTCCGCATGGGGGCGCTTCGCCCACGCGTGGAGAGTTCGTATGGTCTGGTCCAATCCGAGGAGCGTCCATGTCTGTCCCCGTCCGACGTCACCTGTCCCTCGTCCTGCCAGCCGCGATGGTCGCCAGCCTGCTGGTGACGGCCGGCTCGACAAGCAGCCCGCCCACCGACGCGACCGCGACGGGCCGCGGGGGTCCGCCGCAGGCCATCTCGATCGAGGTGCTGTCCAGCGCCCCCGACCACGTGAGCGGTGGCGACGCGCTGGTCGAGGTGACCGGGCCCGCCGCACTGTCGCCGGAGAAGCTCCGGGTCACCCTCAACGGCGAGGACGTCACCGCAGACTTCGATGTCACGCCCGAGGGCACGCTGGTCGGGCTCGTGGACGAGCTCGAGGAGGGGCGGAACACAATCAGGGCGGAGGCCGAGCGGTCCGCCCCGCCGCGCGGGAAACCGGTCGCCAAGCCGGCCGTGCTGCGACTGACGAACCACTCCAAGGAGGGCCCCATGTTCTCCGGGCCGCAGCAGCAGCCGTTCGTGTGCACCACGGCCCGCGGCACCTTCGACGGGCAGAAGCTGCTGGGTCAGCCGATCGTGGACAACCAGGACAGCCAGGGCATCCGCGTGGCGATGGAGGACGAGGACGGCAGCTACCCGCAGGACGACCGTGGGTATCCGACCGACGAGGCCGAGATCGTCGGGTGGAGCGCCAACTGCGCCGCGGAGACGCGCGTGGGCT
>JAAYYA010000450.1 GCA_012515595.1 Actinomycetales bacterium | reverse complement strand
TCTGCAGCGCGATCGCGGTCGTGGCCAGCTGCGCCCCGATGCCGGAGGTGACGGTGCCGAGGTAGAGCAGCCGGTAGGGTCGCGACTCCCGCAGCGGGGTGATGTCGAGCAGGACGCGGCGCACCGGAACATGCTGCCACCTCGCGGCGCGCTGACCTGCCCGGCCCCCTGCGTGAGACGTGGCGACGGCCGTATGCCGTGACTACTGCACGCCGTCGAGCGCACCGGGCGGGTGGGACGGGAGCCGTGAGGGCTCGGTGATGGTCAGGCGGCTGCGGCCGCTTGTTCGTCGGCCTTGCGCTTGATCACGGTGAGGGTGAGGGCCAGCGCCACGAGTGCGGTGATCGCCAGGAGCAGCAGCCCCAGGTCGTAGGAGCCGGTGCGGCCGTAGATGTAGCCCATGAGCAACGGCGGGAGGAACCCGCCCAGCCCTCCGCACGCACCGACGATGCCGGTGACCCCGCCCACGCGACCCGGCTCGGTGACCTTGGCGATGAGCGCGAAGGTGGCACCGCTGCCGGCACCGAGGGCAGCTGCCATCCCGAGGAACGCAGCGGTGCCGACGTGCTCGAGGATCGGTGTGCGCGAGGCGATGGTGGCGCCGATCGCCACGACCACGAAACACGCCGCGAGCACCCGGATGGCGCCGAACTTGTCCGACAGCCACCCGCCGATCGGCCGGAAGATGACGGCGATGACCACGAAGCCGGCCATCCGGTTGGACGCGTCGCCGGGATCGAGGTCGTAGGCGACCTTCAGGTAGGAGGGCAGGTAGACCGAGAAGGCCACGTAGCCACCGAAGGCCACCGCGTAGAGGAAGGCCAGCAGCCAGGTGATCGACAGCTTGGAGTTGGCCACCACCCGGGACACCAGGGAGCCGGTCGGGGTGGACCGCCCGGGCGCGTCGCGCATGATCAGCCAGGCGGCGACCGCATAGACCGCCAGGGCCACGGCGGTGAGCACGAACGGCAGGGCCTCGTTGGTCTTGTAGAGCGGAACCGTGGTCAGTGCGCTGATCGCAGTGCCGCCCATGCCGGCTCCGAAGACGCCGATCGCCAGGCCGCGCTGGCTCGGGGGGAACCAGGCGTTGACGAACGGGACGCCGATCGCGAACGCGGTGCCGCCGATGCCGAGGAAGAAGCCGGTGATCAGGATGGCGATCAGCGAGCTCTGCGCGAAGAAGCCGATCACCAGGACGGGGACGATCGTCGCCAGCGAGACCAGCGGGAACATGATGCGCCCGCCGTACTTGTCGGTGAGGGCACCGACGATGATGCGCCCCAGCGACCCGACGATGACCGGGACGGCGACCAGGAGTGCGACGTCGCCCTCGGTGATGTCGCCGAGCGTGCCGTCATCGCGCCACAGCGGACCCAGCGGGCTGAGCAGCGCCCAGGCCCAGAAGTTCACCGCGAAGCCGATCGTGGCCATGATGAGCATGGTCCAGGCCTTGCCGGTTGCCGTGGTCGGAGTCTGCTGCTCCGTGGTGCCGGGTGACGCAGACATCGCGCTCCTTCGTGTCGTGTGCGGTGAGTCGTGTTCGGTGATCGGTGGATCTCTGGTGGTGCTCACTGCCCGTGCCGGGGCAGGCCCGCTCGGTCAGTGCCGGCTGGTGCCGCCCGTCCCCTGTGCCTCGCGCAGGTGGAGCCGGCAGGCGCCGGGTTCGCTGAACGCTCGCAGTTCGACCTCGGTACTCCTAGAACCGTACTGGTCCAGCGCCCCTTCGACCAGACCTTGGTGCACCTGGCAGATGACGTGCGGCATCTCCTCCGCCAGTTCCAGCAGGGGGCAGGTGCGCAGCGCGATCCCCTCGTCGGCGGCCGGCCCCGCCTCCGGCGGCACGGGGGTGAACCCCAGGCGCGCCAGGAGTCGGACCACCAGACCGGAGGACTCGCGGGCGCGCGAGGCGGGGTCCGTCAGGCCGGCGCCCGACCGGGGCGCGGCCTGGGCGAGCTGGGCGCCCCAGGCGCGACCGATCTGCCGGGCCTCCCCCGAAGGGTCGCTCGAGCGGGCGGCCAGGTAGGTGGCGAAGGCGGTGGTCAGCCCGCGGTACTCGGCGAAGGTCGGGTCGTTCACCCGGGGGGCGGTCCGACCCTCGTCAGTGATCCGGTAGCGGTGTGCGGGTCGGCCGCGGCCCGTCGGTGGCACGGTCTCCATGGCCACCAGACCGGCCTCCACCAGTTCCTGCAGGCGCGCCCGCACGGTGTTCGGGTGCAGCCCCACCTCGGCCACCAGCTCAGCGGTGGTGACGGCCCTCACCTGCTCGGCCAGGGCGGTGAGCACCCGCTCGGCGGGCGCCTGCTCGGTCCCCCCGGATGGACGCCAGGGGTCCGGGCCCAGGCGTTTCGAATTAGCCACACCAAGAGTGTAATAATTGCCTCGTCCGATCCGCAAACCGAGGAGAACCCCACGATGACCAGCGAGATCCCCCTCCAGGACGTGTCCGGCTGCGCGTGCGGCGAGCACGACGCGCAGGTGCCCGAGCTCGACGTCCGCACAGTCCCCCACGCCATCCGCCACGCCACCGTCTTCGGCGCCCTGTCCGCCATCAAGGTGGGTGGCGCACTCGACCTGGTCGCGCCGCACGACCCGAAGCCGCTGCTGGCCCAGATCGCCGACCGCGAGAACGGCGCCATCGACGTGGAGTATCTCGTGCCCGGCCCCGAGGCGTGGACCCTGCGACTGACCCGGACCCGCTGAACTAGCCTCGGTGGGACAGACCCACCACCGCACCCACGTCTCTGACTAAGGAGCGCCCCATGTGCTCGTACTGCGGCTGCCAGGCCATCACCGTCGTCGGCCGGTTCATGGCCGAGCACGACGAGATCATCAACGCGACCGGCGCCATGGTGCGCGCGGCCGCCTCGGGCGACGCAGCAGAGGTGAGGGAGACCGCGAAGGTGGTGGCCCGTCTGCTCAACCCGCACACGCACGCCGAGGAGGTCGGCCTGTTCAGCGTCATGCGCGAGCAGGAGGAGTTCACCGAGCACATCGACGTGCTGTGCGGCGAGCACAGCTCCCTGGACGTCCTTCTCGAGCTCGTCGCGAACGGCGACCTCGCCCGGGCCCCCGAGTTCGAGAAGGCCCTCCGGACCCACATCGACAAGGAGGACAACGGCCTCTTCCCGGCCGCCGCCATGTCGCTGGACGGACCGGAGTGGGACCGTGTCGACGCCTCCACGCCGGCCGCAGAAGCGCCGGTCACCGACGGGCGCGGCCACCTGCTGCGCCCCGACCAGGGTGGGGGCCAGGCGCCTGACCACGGGCCGGACCACCACCACGATCACGGGCACGATCACGAGCACGACCACGGGCACGACCACGGGCACGACCACGGGCACGACCACGGGCACGACCACGGAACAGCGCACACCCACCCCCATCCATGAACCCAGGCCCTCCCGTGACCACCGCCCCTCCCGCGGCCTCCGCGCCCCCACTGGCGCGACCCGGCCGCTTCCTCCTGCTGGCCGGCGGTGGCGTGTGCCTCCTCGCCGGGCTCAACGCCAGCCTGCTGCTCCTCGGCCTGCCGGCGCCGGTGTCCCTGGCCCGGCTCGCCGACCTGCACGGGATACTCATGGTCCTGGGCTTCCTGGGCACCGTCATCGCGCTCGAGCGGGCCGTGGCGCTGCGTCGCAGGTGGGGCCTGGCCGCCCCGGCCTGCCTGGGCCTGGGCGGGGTGGTCCTGCTCTCCCCCGCACCCGTCGTGGTCGGCCAGCTGCTCCTGGTGCTGGGATGCCTCGCGCTCATCGCGGTCTACGCCGCGCTCTGGCGCCGTGCCCAGGAGGTGACGGTCCTGGTCCAGCTGCTCGGGGCCGTCCTCGCCGCCTGCGCGGCCGCGCTCTGGGGTCGCACGGACGTCGCTGTCGTCCTCCCGTGGCTGGTCGGCTTCCTCGTGCTCACCATCGCCGCCGAGCGCGCCGAGCTGGCGCGCCTGGCGATGCCGACCGGGGCCGGTGAGCAGCTGCTCGCCCTGTCCGGCCTGCTCACGGCCGGCGTCACCCTGAGCCTGCTGTGGCCGCGGTGGGGCGGGCCGCTCTTCGGGCTCGCCCTCCTGGCGATCACCGCCTGGCTGTCGGTCCACGACGTCGCCCGGCGCCTGATCCGCTCCACCGGTCTGCCCCGGTTCAGCTCGGCGGCCCTGCTGGCCGGCTACGGCTGGCTGGGGCTGGCGGGCGCGCTGTGGGCCCTTGGCGCCGTGCCCGGCGCCGGCGCCGGCCCGCTGGCCGACCACCCCGCGGCCTACGACACGGTGGTGCACGCGACCTTCCTGGGGTTCGCCATCTCCATGGTGATGGCCCACGCGCCCGTCATCCTGCCGGCCGTCCTGTCGGTCCGGCTCCCCTACCGCCCGGTGCTGTGGGCACCGTTGGCCGTGCTGCACACCGGGTTGCTGATCCGGGTCACCGGGAACATGCTCGGCGGCGGGGACCCCTTCGTCTATCAGGTCGGCTCCGTCCTGACCATCGTCGCGGTGCTGCTGCTCGTGCTCACCGCCGTCTATCTGGTGGCCACGTCATGAACACCGCACCCTCCTCCCCCACCACGAAGCGCCCCGAGCGGGCCCAGGCCCGCGGACGCTGGGCGCTGCGCGACTATCCCGGCCTCTGGTGGATGGTGCTGGCCGTCGTGGTCGCCCTCATCCACCAGTGGGTCCCCGACGCCACCTGGCTGATGGTCCACCTGGTGCTGCTCGGGGCGCTCACGCACTCGATCTTCGTGTGGAGCACCCACTTCGCCCAGGCGCTGCTGAAGACCCACGAGTCGCTTGACCCCCGACCCCGTCAGAGCCGCCGACTGGCGCTGCTCTTCGTCGGCACAGCCATCGTCATGATCGGTATGCCGACCGCCCAGTGGTGGCTGGTCGTCGTGGGCGCCGTCCTGGTGTCCACCGCCGTCGTCTGGCACGGCCTGATGCTGTGGCGCCGCCTCCGTCATGCCCTGCCGGGCCGGTTCCGCATCACGATCCGCTACTACCTGCTCGCCGCGATCTGCCTGCCGGTCGGCATCGCCTTCGGGGCCGCGCTGGCCCTTGGGCTGAGCCAGACCTGGCACGACCGCCTGCTGGTCGCGCACATGATGACCAACCTGCTGGGGTGGGTCGGCCTGACCGTCACCGGCACCCTGGTCACCCTGTGGCCCACGATGCTGCGCACCCCGA
>JAAYYA010000449.1 GCA_012515595.1 Actinomycetales bacterium | reverse complement strand
TAGCGCATGTCGATCACGCCCGTGCCGATCTCGATGCGGCTGGTGCGGGCGCCGATGGCGGCCAGCAGCGGGAAGGGGGAGGCCAGCTGCTGGGCGAAGTGGTGCACCCGGAAGTTGGCGCCGTCGGCCCCCAGTTCCTCGGCGGCGACGGCGAGCTCGATCGACTGGAGCAGCGCATCCGAGGCGGAGCGCACGTGCGAGTGCGGCGAGTCGGTCCAGTGCCCGAAGGACAGGAACCCGATCTTCTTCACGGTCTGGGTCCTCTCCACGGTGCGGAGGTCACGGTGCGGTCAGGCCATGGTGCGGCCACCCGCACCGCCACGGGTCACGGCTCGCTCGGCGAGGGCGGCTGCTGGCCCCACGCGGTGGCGCCGGGGCCGTTCGGCAGCTCGATCAGCAGGTCACGCGCCCGCTGGGCGAACTTGTGCTCGGTCAGCACCTCGTAGCGGGTGGCGACCACCTGGGAGATCGAGGTGAAGTCCCGCTGTCCGCGGGTCAGCGCGTGGCCGAGCAGCGCCCACACCAGGCCGAAGACGGCACCGAAGAGCATCGCCCACAGGACGGTCATGAAGGCGTCGCCGCTCTGGGCGAACAGCGCGAAGATGAGCCCGACGAACAGACCCATCCAGATGCCGGTCACCAGGCCGGCCAGGGCGACCCGCCCCATGGTGAGCCGGCCAGTGACGCGCTCCACCTGACGCAGGTCGGTGCCGACGATCATGCAGTTCTCGACCGGGAACTCACGGTCGGAGAGGAAGTCGACGGCCTTCTGGGCGTCTTCGTACTTCTCGAAGACGCCCAGGGACATCGGGTACTCCAGTGTCAGGCCGCTGAGGCGGCCCCGGCCGCTGCTGGGAATGCTGGTCACGGGTCTATCCTGACACTTTCCCGGCTCCTGGGGTGCACGACGCCCCCCGGGCCGGCAACGAGGTGGCGGCGCGCCGGGTCAGCGGGCGCCGAAGAAGCGGCGGCGCGGCTTGACCGCGCGGCGGGCGATGTCGGAAGGGCGGGTGGGCCGGAAGGCCCGGAGAGTTGCGATGTCGTAGGTGACGCCGGCCTGGAAACCCATCAAGGGGTGCTCACTCCTGAAAATGCGTAGTTGAATGCTGTAATAATTCTAACGGAGCAGCACTTCAGGGGATTCCCAGACAGGTGGTGAGGTCGCTCACACCGCTGTCGGCTCGCGGCGGGCGGGCCGTGGGTATCCTGCCCGGGTGAGCAGCAACCCGCGCGTCTTCGTGGCCCGCCTGGTCGGGCTGAGCGTCTTCGACCCGCTGGGTGACGAGGTCGGACGCGTGCGCGACGTCGTGCTCGCGACGACGACGCGGACCAGGGGGCGTGGGCCCCGGGCCATCGGGCTCGTCGTCGAGGTGCCGGGCCGGCGCCGCGTCTTCCTGCCCACCACGCGCGTCACCACGATCGACTCGGGCCAGGTGATCACGACGGGCCTGGTCAACATGCGCCGGTTCGAGCAGCGCCCCGGGGAGACCAGCGTCGTCGCTGAGCTGTTCGACCGGCAGGTGCGGATCCGGGTCGACGGCGGGTCGGAGCCGGAGCCGGCCGTCGTGGAGGACATCGCGCTGGAGCGGCTGCCCAGCCGGGACTGGCTGGTGACCAAGGTCTTCGCCCGCCGGGGCGTCCCCCGGAGGTCCCGCTCCGGTCTGCAGCTGCGCCGCCCCAAGGGCGAGACCGTCCTGGTCCCCGTCGAGGACGTGGAGGGGCTGCTGGTGTCCGCGGCCGAGCAGGGCGCGCACGCGCTGCTGGACAGCCTGGAGGACCTCAAGCCGGCCGACCTCGCCGACGCGATCCACGACCTCACCCCCAAGCGGCGCGCCGAGGTGACCAGCGCGATGAACGACGAGCTGCTCGCCGACGTGCTCGAGGAGCTCCCCGACGACGACCGGGTCGAGATCCTGACGAGCCTGCCGACCGAGCGGGCCGCCGACGTCCTCGAGGTCATGGAGCCCGACGACGCCACCGACCTGCTCTCCGAGCTCCCCTCGGACACCGTCGAGGAACTGCTGGAGATGATGGAGCCGGACGAGGCCGCGCCCATCCGGCGGCTGCTCACCTACGACGAGGACACCGCCGGCGGCATGATGACCCCGGAGCCCGTCATCCTCGGCCCCGAGGCCAGCATCGCCGAGGCCCTGGCCACGGTCCGCAAGGAGGAGCTCTCCCCCGCCGTGGCGTCCCTGGTCTACGTGTGCCGGCCGCCGCTGGAGACGCCGACCGGCCGGCTCATCGGGATCGTCCACATCCAGCGGCTGCTGCGGGAGCCGCCGCACCAGGCGCTGGGCAGCGTGCTCGACCGGGACTTCGAGCCGGTGCCGGCCACGGCGTCCCTGGAGACGGTGACGCGGCTCATGGCGAACTACAACACGGTCGCGGTCCCGGTGACCGACGACGAGGGTCGCCTGCTCGGCGCGGTCACCGTTGACGATGTCCTGGACCACATCCTTCCCGAGGACTGGCGGGAGGAGCGGCACGACCCCGAGGAGTCCCCGGAGGGCATCGGCGTGACGGTCCCCGGGAGCTCTGGCGGGGCCACCGACGAGGGAGCCGCACGTGTCTGAGCCGAACACCGGCAGCCCGTCCCGCCGAGACCGCCTCGCCGGGCGCGCCGTCGACCGCGAGGTGGACAGCCGCCTGGACCGCCTCGACCAGCCGCTGGCCGCCCGCCGGCGACTCGTGCCGCGGGCGCAGATGGACCCCGACGCCTTCGGCCGCTTCGCCGAGGGCTTCGCCCGGTTCATGGGCACCGCGCGGTTCCTGGGCTACATGACCATCTTCGTCATCGTCTGGATCGCGTGGAACTTCCTGGCCCCGGACCACCTGCGGTTCGACCCCTACGCCTTCATCTTCCTCACCCTGATGCTCAGCCTCCAGGCCTCCTACGCCGCCCCGCTGATCCTGCTGGCGCAGAACCGGCAGACGGACCGGGACAAGGTCGTCATCGAGCAGGACCGCACCCGGGACGAGCGCAACCTGGCCGACACCGAGTTCCTGACCCGGGAGGTGGTGGCGCTGCGCATCGCGATGCGCGACGCCGCGACCCGCGACTTCGTCCGCAGCGAGCTGCGCAGCCTGCTGGAGGAGATGGAGGAGCGCGGCCTCCGTGTGCAGGGACCGGACCCGGCGGACGGGGAGACACCGGGGGACGCCCCACCGTCGGGGAAGGGATCGGACACCGGCGAGGAGTAGCCGCCGCACCACCCGGCGCGGTCCGCCGAGCGGCCCGGCTTACCATGGGAGGCATGTCTGCCCCCACCCTCGATGCCGTCACCGCTGCGCTGGCGACGGTCGACGACCCCGAGATCCGCAAGCCGATCACCGAGCTGGGGATGGTCGAGGCGGTCGACATCGACGACAGCGGACGGGTCAACACCACGATCCTGCTGACCGTGCCCGGGTGCCCGATGAAGGACACCATCACCAAGAACGTCACCAGCGCGGTGCAGGCCGTCGAGGGCGTCACCGAGGTGCGGGTCCAGCTCGGCGTGATGAGCGACGAGCAGCGCGGCGCGCTGCGCTCCCAGCTGCGCGGCGGCGCCCCCGAGAAGGAGATCCCCTTCGCCCGCCCCGACACGCTGACCAGGGTGTATGCCGTGGCCTCCGGCAAGGGCGGCGTCGGCAAGTCCTCGGTCACCGTCAACCTGGCCGCCGCGATGGCCGCCGAGGGGCTGCGGGTCGGCGTGGTCGACGCGGACATCTACGGCTTCTCGGTGCCGCGGATGCTCGGCGTGGAGCACCAGCCGACGCAGGTGGACGACATGATCCTGCCGCCGATCGCGCACGAGGTGAAGGTCATCTCCATCGGCATGTTCGTCCCGGGCAACCAGCCGGTGGTCTGGCGCGGCCCGATGCTGCACCGCGC
The DNA here is from genome assembly GCA_012515595.1 of Actinomycetales bacterium. GTDB lineage: Bacteria > Actinomycetota > Actinomycetes > Actinomycetales > Dermatophilaceae > Ornithinicoccus. Next base: position 16,507 of record JAAYYA010000449.1, on the reverse strand, counting down.
GGTGCAGCAGTTCCTCGCCGACGTCTTCTGGGGCGACCTCGACGTGCTGCTCCTGGACCTGCCCCCGGGCACCGGCGACATCGCGATCAGCATCGCGCAGTTGCTGCCGAACTCCGAGCTGCTGGTGGTGACCACGCCGCAGCAGGCCGCCGCCGAGGTGGCCGAGCGCGCCGGCTCGATCGCGCTCCAGACCCACCAGCGCCTGGTCGGCGTCATCGAGAACATGTCCTGGCTGGAGCTGCCGGACGGGACCCGGCAGGAGATCTTCGGGTCCGGCGGCGGCCGCGCCGTCGCCGAGAGCCTGTCCCGCTCGATCGGCGCCGAGGTCCCGCTCCTGGGCCAGATCCCGCTGGACACCACCCTGCGCGAGGGCGGCGACACGGGCCTCCCGTCGGTGCTGGGCACCCCCGACTCCCCCGGTGCGACCGCCCTGCGCGGCATCGCCCGGCAGCTGGCCCACCGCGGCCGCGGGCTGGCCGGCCGCAAGCTCGGCATCACCCCCACCGGCCGCTGACGCGCCTCGACCCCGGGCGCAGGCCCCCGCGCTCAACGCAGGCCGTGAGGCACCCCGCTCAGGTCGCGTCGGCGTCCCAGGGCGTCGGGCGAGTCGGGTCGTGGGCCTGGCCACGCAGCGGGTGCCCCACGGACCCACCGGCGATGGCCGCCTCGTTCGCCGCCCGCCCGGCTGCCGTCTCCCCCGCCGCCTCCACCGCCGCGCCCGCGGCGGCGGCACCGCCAGCCGCCGGGGTCGCCAGCGCCTCCCGGACGATCCGCCGGGGGTCGTACTGCCGCGGGTCCAGGGCCTTCCAGTCGACGTCCTCGAAGCCCGGTCCCATCTCCTCCTTGATCTGGCTCTTGGCACCCTCGGCCATGTCCCGGGCCGAGCGGACGAACTGAGCCAGCTTCGCGGCATACTCGGGCAGTTTGTCCGGCCCGAGGATGATCAGGGCCAGGACGACCAGAAGGAGGAGCTCCCCGCCGTTGGGTATCACCGGGCTCCTACTCCGATCCCTGGAGGGTCATGGTGACCGTGCGCTCGGTGCCGTCCGGCGCCTGGAGCAGCACCTCGACCTCGTCCCCGACGGCATGGCTGCGCAGCACGATGATCAGGTGGCTGCCGTGGTCGATCCGCTCGCCGTCCACGGCGAGGATGAGGTCGCCGGGCTCCACCCCCGCCTGGTCGGCCGGGCCGCCGTCGACCACCGTGTCGCGGCCGTCGGCCGCCTCCTCGAGCACCTTGGCGCCCTCGCCGGTGTAGGACATGTCGAGCAGCACCCCGATGATCGGGTGGTTGCTGGTGCCCGTCTCGATCAGCTGCGTCGCCGTGTGCTCCGCCTGACGCGCGGGGATCGCGAAGCCGAGGCCGATGCTGCCCGCCTGCCCGCCCAGGTCACCGGGGATCTGGGCGATGGCGGAGTTGACGCCCACGACGTCGCCGTTGAGGTCCAGCAGGGGCCCGCCCGAGTTGCCCGGGTTGATCGCGGCGTCGGTCTGGATCGCGTTGATGTAGGACGTGGACCCGCCCCCGCCGGCGATCACCGGGCGGTTCAGGGCCGAGACGATGCCCGAGGTCACCGTGTTGTCCAGGCCCAGCGGAGCCCCGACCGCCACGACCGAGGCCCCGACCTGCAGCTGGTCGGAGTCCCCGAACTCGAGGGCCTGCAGCCCGGTGCGGTCGACCTTGATGACGGCGATGTCGTACTCCACGTCGGCCCCGACGATCTCGGCGTCCACCTCCTGCCCGTCGGAGAACTGGACGGAGATCGACCCACCGTCGCCGGCGACCTCGATGACGTGGCTGTTGGTGACGATGTAGCCGTCCTCGCGCACGACGAAGCCCGACCCGACGCCGTCGCCGCCGCTGGAGCCCACGGAGATGAAGACGACGCTGGGCAGGGCGTGCTGGGCGATCGCGGTGACCTGGGTGGGCGGGGTGGTGCCCACCGGGCGCGCCTCCGCGACGCGGGGCTCGGGCTCCCGGTCGTCGGCCGCCAGCTGCGCCCCGAGGTAGCCCGCCGCCCCGCCGCCGAGCAGGCCGAGTGCCAGGGCGCCGCCGAGCAGGCCGGCCGTGCCCGCACGACCCCGCCGGGGCGGTCGCGGCAGCGCGGTGGCGCCGGTGCCCGGCAGCGGCGCCGGGCTCGGGGACTGGCTCAGCCCGTATGCCGTGTGGCCGGCTCCCGCCGACGGTGGTGCGTAGGCGCTGGGGCCGGATCCCGAGGAGGGCGGGACGTAGCCACCGTGGGCGGACCCCGAGGGCAGCGCGTAGCCGCCGTAGCCGGACCCCGAGGGCGCGGCGTAGGTGCCGTAGCCGGACCCCGGTGGCGGTGCGTAGGCCGCATCCCCCACCGTGCGGGAGGCGGGGTCGGCGGTGGGGTGGGGCGCGGTGTGCTGGACCGGGAAGGCAGCCGTGGTGTCCACCGGGATGGCCGAGGTCAGGTCGGCGGGCGCACCGGAGTCAGGGGTGGCGTCCTCGCCCGCCGGGTCCCGCTCGTCAGCCATGCCCCCGATTGTGCCTGATCACCAGGTCACCACCGAACGCACGGGTCCGGTCAGCCCAGGACGGGGATCGGCTGGCTGTGCGTGACGGGCACGCGGCGCGGCTGCGGCGCGCGGTGCGCCAGGGCCTCGCGCAGCTGGGCCCGGCCCCGATGGATGCGCGAACGCACCGTCCCCAGCTTGATCCCGAGGGTCTGGGCGACCTCCTCGTAGGAGTAACCCTCGATGTCGCTGAGCACGACGGCGGCCCGGAACTGCGGGGAGAGGGCGGCCAGCGCCCGCTGGACGTCGTCGTCGAGGTGCGTGACGTCATACTCCTCCTCCGGCGTGCGCAGCCGGCTGGGGAGGCGCGCGGCGGCCTCCTCGCTGAGGGCGTCGAAGCGGATCCGCTGCTTGCGGCGCACGCGGTCCAGGAAGAGGTTGGTGGTGATGCGGTGCAGCCAGCCCTCGAAGGTGCCGGGGCGGTAGGTGTGCAGCGAGCGGAAGACGCGGACGAAGACGTCGTGGGTGAGGTCCTCGGCGTCTTGCTGGTTGCCGGTGAGGCGGTAGGCCAGCCGGTAGACACGCGCGGAGTGCTCGCGGACGATCTCGTCCCACGAGGGAACCTGCCAGTCCTGCTCAGGTGCGTCCATCGTCTCCTCCGTCGCTGTGCGGGAGTGGCCACGCCCCTACCGCGCCGCCATCTCACCCAACGGTGACAGAACCGGCTGGGAGATTCCTGAGCGTCGGAGCACATTAGGGTGGGCCCATGAGCACCCAGAAACTGGCGACCTGGGCCTACGCCGAGGGCTTCATCGCACCGAGCGAGCTGATCGAGCGGGCGGGGGCCGAGGGCGAGACCCTCGGGGCCGTGCCCGTGCACCCGGCCGTGGGGGCCACGCTGCGCCTGCTGGCGGCGGCCCTGGCCGCCAAGACCGTGGTCGAGATCGGGACCGGCGCGGGCACCTCGGGGCTGTGGCTGCTCCAGGGCATGGCCCCCGACGGGATCCTCACCACGATCGACGTGGAGGCCGAGCACCAGCGGATGGCCAAGAAGTCGTTCGCCGACGCAGGCGTCCAGCCGCAGCGCACCCGGGTGATCGCCGGCGACGCCGGGCAGGTGCTGCCGCGCCTGAACGACGCTACCTACGACATGGTGTTCATCGACGCCAACAAGGGTGGCTACCCGCTGTATGTCGAGCACGGGATCCGGGTGCTGCGCAGCGGCGGCGTGCTGGCGCTGGACAACATGCTGTGGCACGACCGGGTGGCCGACCCGGCGGTCCGGGACGAGCAGACGACGGTGCTGCGCGACCTCGGGAAGAGCCTGCGGGAGGACGACCGGCTGCTGCCGGTCCTCCTCCCGGTGGGTGACGGGCTGTTCGCCGCCGTCAAGCGCTGAAGGGCCTCAGCCCAGGCAGCCCTTGATGGCCTCGCCCAGGGCGTTGGCCTCGTCGGCGTTCATCTCCACGACCAGCCGACCGCCACCCTCCAGCGGCATCCGCAGGACGATCCCCCGGCCCTCCTTGGTGACCTCGAGCGGGCCGTCGCCGGTGCGGGGCTTCATGGCTGCCATGTCTGATCTCCTCCTGAGCGGCCACCGGCCGCGGGTTCCTGCCGCGACGTCGCGACGGTCAGTGCGTGGATCCCCATTATCCCCTGCCGACACGCTCCCCCGAAATCTGGGCTCGCCGCGCCCCCACCGAGCGCACCGTGTTGCGGCCCCAGAGGTCACCGAGCGCACCGTGTTGCGACGCCAGGGGTCACCGAGCGCGCCGGGTGGCGCTGGCCCGTGTCCACCGAGGTCTCCCGGCCGGGTGCGGCAGACTGGGAGGGTGCGTGCTCGCTCTGCCGTCTTCGATCTCTACGGGGACCACCTTGCGCCGCACGGCTACTGGGCCCCCATCTCCGGGGTGATCACCCTGCTCAACGCCTGCGGGATCGCGGCGCCGGCGACCCGCACCGCCGTCTCGCGGATCACCTCGCAGGGCTGGTTGGAGCCGGTCTCCCGCAACGCCGTGAGGGGGTATGCCGCCACGCCGGCCGGTCGGGAACGGCTCAGTGAGGCGTGGGCCAGGATCTACCGGCCCACGACCGCCGACTGGGACGGCCGCTGGCAGGTCGTGGTGACCGGGCGCCCGGTGGACCGCGGTCAGCGCGACCGGGTGACGGCCACCCTGGGATACCTCGGCTACGGCCGCATCGCACCGCAGACCTGGCTGGCCGCCCGCCCCGCACCGGAGCTCGCCTCCTCGCTGGACGGTCTCGGCATCGACTACTCAGCGTTCACCACGACCGACCTGCCCGACGCACCCCAGGTGGTGGCCCGCACCTGGGACCTGACCGAGCTGGCCGCCAGCTATCGGGCCTTCGCCACGGACACCCGTCAGCTGCGGAACCGGGTCAGCAGAACGCTCGACCCCCAGGACGCCTACCCGGTCCGGGCGTCCCTGCTGCACCGGTGGCGCAAGTTCCTGTTCGTCGACCCGGCGCTGCCCGTCGAGGTGCTGCCGGAGGGGTGGCCCGGCCAGTCGGCGCGCGACCTGTTCCTGGAGGTCGCAGACCAACTGCTCCCGCCAGCCCGTATCTTCGTGACCGACGCCCTGGCCGCGGCCGGGGCACCCGCCACCGACCCGACCAGCGCAGAGGACACCCAGCGATGACCGACTCCAGCACCCCGAGCCCCGTCACCCTCGAGCGCGACGGCGGGGTCGCCGTCGTCCGGCTCAACCGCCCGGACGCGATGAACGCCCTGGACACCGCCACCAAGGAGTCCCTGCTGGGGACGCTGCGCGAGGTGGCCGCCGACGACGCGGTGCGCTGCGTGGTGCTCACCGGCACCGGGCGCGCGTTCTGCGTGGGCCAGGACCTCAAGGAGCACATCCGGCTGATGCAGCAGGAGGGTGCCTCGCTCGGCAGCACGGTGGTCGAGCACTACAACCCGATCGTCGAGCTGCTGGCCACGATGGACAAGCCCGTCGTGGCCGCCGTCAACGGGGTCGCAGCCGGCGCCGGAGCGTCGTTCGCCTTCGCGGCCGACCTGCGCGTCCTGGCCGCCTCGGCGGGGTTCAACATGGCCTTCACCGGCATCGCGCTCTCCTGCGACTCCGGCGCGTCCTACCACCTGCCCCGCCTGGTGGGCACCGCGCGCGCCAAGGAGCTGCTGCTCCGCCCGCGCACGCTGAGCTCGGCGGAGTCTCTCGAGCTCGGCCTGGCCAGCGAGGTCGTCCCCGACGAGGAGTTCGAGGCGCACGTGCACGAGGTCGCCCGGGCCCTGGCCGCGGGCCCGACCAAGGCCTACGGTGCCGTGCGTCGCGCGGTGGCCTACTCGGCCGGCCACTCCCTGTCCGAGTCGCTGGCCCACGAGGCCGAGCTGATGAACAGCACCGGCGCCACGGCCGACCACGCCGCCGCGGTGGCCGCCTTCCTCGCCAAGGAGAAGCCCGTCTTCGAGGGCCGCTGACCAATTTTGATAGTGGTTTTGTAGGTCTCCCCCGGCTTTTCTCAGTGGTTTTGTAGGCCGGCCAACCGGGGACTGCCCCGCCTGCCGGGTGCAGGCGGGGCAGTCCCGTGCGTGGGCTCCTCGGCTCAGTCCCGAGGCAGCGCCCGGATCTGATCCAGCACGTCCTCGGAGACCGCCTGATCACCGCCGAGCACCACGACGTGGTCGACGCCCAGGTCCACCAGGGCCGTCCCGGTGATCGCGGGCAGCAGGTCCTGCCTGGTCAGCAGCATGGGCACCTCCTGGCTGCCGGCGCGCGCCGAACCAGCCAGCGCGTCCGGCCAGTCCTGACCGGAGGTCAGGTAGACCGTGTCCACCGCTCCCCACTCCTGGGCCAACACCTGCGCGGTGTGATAGCGGTCCTCACCGAACAGCCGCTCGACCGGGGCCCAGTCCGCCAGGCGCTCCACGACGCTGTCGTCGATCCTCTCGGGGCCGCCCAGCACGGTGATCTGTGACGGGTTCAGGGCATCAAGGGCTGCAGCTGTCGCAGCTGGCACCCGGTCGCCACGCACGAGGAGCACCGGGCTGTCCAGCATGCCGGCCCGGGCGGCCGCGGTCAGCGCGTCGGCATACTCCGTGCCGCTGGCGACGAACACCTCACCGCTCGCCGGGCCGAACGTCCCGAACGCTGCTGCCACCTCGGCGGCGGTCTCATAACGGTTGTCACCGAAGAGCCGTTCCGGGGTCACCCCAGCTGCTGCACCTGCCGTGTCCACCACCTCGTCGGAGATCGCGGTCGGACCGCCCAGGACGATGACCCGCTCCGGCTGGAGCCGGTCGAGCTCTCCAGCGGTGACCTGTGGCAGGTGGTCAGGACGAGTCAGCAGCACGGGGATGTCCTCGGAGGCTGCCAGAGCGGACCCGGTCAGCGCGTCGGGGTAGTCCGCACCCGTCGTCAGGATGACCAGTGGCACACCTGCGTCATGTGCCTGGCTGACTGCCACTGCGGTGCCGTAGCGGTCGGCGCCCTGGACCCTCTCGATCTCGATCGGTGGTGTCGCTTCCTCGGCCACGACCATCGTCACCGAGATGTCGGCCAGGTCCTGACCCGTGTCGGTCGTGACCTCGATCGCGGCCGAGTACGTGCCGGCCTCCAGACCGGTCGCGTCCGTCCCGACCGCGACGTTCACCGACGCGCCAGCATCCACCGAGAAGGCGTCCGGGTCGATGCTCAACCACGCCGTCTCCTCGGCCGGCGCCAACGAGACCTCGGCACCAGCATCACCCGTGTTGGCAAAGGCCACGTCCGTGGAGTCACTCCCACCGAACTCGACCTCATGCGACACCGACGTCGGCGAGATCTCGATCACGCCCACCGCCGGGGCGACCTCCATGGTCACCGGGACCGCGATGGGCTCCTGCGGTGTGTCCGTGACGAGCTCGAGGCCGGCGGTGTAGGTGCCGTAGGCCAGCCCGGTGGAGTCCGTGGTGACCGCCACCGTCGCCGACCCACCGGCGGGGATGGTCAGCTCCATCGGGTCCGCGGTCAGCCAGGGCACGTCCACCAGGGTCGTGACCGGGCAGTCCCAACCCGGCAGCTGCTCGACGTTGACGGTGGGGGTGAACCCACCGCTGGACCCTCCGACCTTGCCGATGCCGCACGCCATCCCACCGCGGTAGACCGCGTGGGTCGGGTTGGGCACGTCAGCGATCCACTCCTCGCCGTTCCAGGCGAAGGTGTTGTTGGTGACGCCCGGACCCTGGACGCCACCACTGACCACGAGCAGGTCGTTCGCTGTCGCGTAGTTGGCTGCCCAGTGGTCGGCCGGCGCGTCCGCGATCGGCGACCACGTGTCGGCGCTGACGTCATAGGCGTAGGACGCTGCCGTGGCCGCACCGCCGTTGCCGCCAGAGCAGACGAGCTCGTCCGCCGCGATGCCGCAGGCCAGGAAGGCTGCGTTGACGGGGTAGTTGCCCAGGGTCTCCCAGCTGTCCCCGGCGATGTCGTAGGCCATCACCGAGTTGCTCATCGGGGTGCAGGCCGAGGTGGTGCACCCACCGACGACATACATCACGCCATCGAGGAGCGCCACACCCGCCGCCGAGCGCGCGAGCGGGGCAGCTGCCCCGCCGGTCCAGGTGTCAGTGGCCGGGTCATACAGGTGGGTGCTGGTCGACACGCCCGCACCGAGCCAGCCGCCACTGACCACGATGGTGTCCGAGGTGGCGACCGCGTTGGTCGCCGAGGCGGCCTCGGGCAGCGGTGCGACCGCTTCCCAGGCACCGGTCACCCCATCGAGCTTGTTCACGTCGGGGAACGCCGCCGTCCCGTCGGTCCCGCTGATGCTGTAGTAGACACCATCGAGGTTGACCACCCGGCTGTCCATCACGACCCGCGGGTAGTTCGCCAGGTCCTCCCACACGTCATTGGTGTCGTGGGCTGCGGGCACCGAGCCGGCGCCCCGTGCACCGGCTGCCGCCACCGACGTCTCCAGCTCGTTGGTGATGACCGGAGCGCCCTCGCCGGCGGATGCCGGGTCGACCTCGCCCTCGGTCTCCCGCAGGGTGACCGTCGCGTCGACCTCACCGGTGTTGCTGACGGTCAGCTCGGTGGTCTTGGTCGTGTCCGTCTCCTGGGTGTGCTCCACCTCGGCCGGGTCGACCTCGATGTGGCCCGATGTCAGGGCGAAGTCCTGCCGGACCGCCTCACCGTGCGTGACGGTCACGTCCTCCACCACGGCGCCGTGCTGGGCGGCGCTGGCCTCGAACGAGTTCGTCCCCGGTGTGCCGGAGAAGATCCAGTAGAAGCCGTCGTCGAGGTTTGCGTCCGTCGGCGTGGCGGTCGTGGTGGCGGCCTGGTCGTCGTGGTCCAGGTTCAGGACGTCTGCACCGACCACACCGTCGTCGCCTGAGTAGACGTTGCCGACGACGTAGCCGCCGTCGCCGGCCGGGACGCAGTCGCGGTTGCCCAGGAAGACGTCATCCACCTGCCACCACCAGTCCCAGTCCACGTTGTAGTGGTGGAACCGGACCTGCACGTCGGACGCACCGGCAGCCATCGGCAGCGGGACGACGTCCTCGCGCGGGCCACGGGCCGCCGCCGTCTGCGCGAGCACCGTCTCCCAGGTGGCGCCACCGTCGACGCTGACCTCCACGTCGGCGTTGTCACCGAGAGGCCGGTAGTCCTGCTTGAAGCCGACGACCGGGTTGGTCAGGTCGCTCATGTCCACGCTGGGCGAGACCAGCGAGGTGTCCTGTATCCCGCCCGATCCGTGTTCGTCGGAGTCCTGGATGGCGAACCCGCCCGCGCCACCGGTCAGGTTCCCCCGGTCGCCCGGGTCGTCGAACTGCCAGACCTGGCCGCTGCCCTCGTGGTCGACCACCGCCCAGCCGTCCGGCAGTACCTCGGCGTCGAAGGTCTCGGTGACCCCCTCGACCACGAACTCGTAACCTGGTGCCACACAGGCCGCCACGTCGACCGGGACGGTGATGTCCTCGGTGAGGTCGCCGGTGACCTCAAGCTCGACCGACGGGGTCGTGTAACCCGGGTACTGGGCCACGACCTCCAGGGTGTAGGTACCCTCCGAGGGGAGCTCCACCGAGTAGGCCCCGGTCACCGGATCCGTGTAGGTGGACAGGCTCGTCCCCTGCACCGACACCTCGGCATACAGCGGGAAGCCGTAGCCGGAGCCGTCGGTGACCGTCCCGGAGACAATGGCCGTGGCGGTCGGCTCCAGGGCCTGGTTGCCGGCGCTCGTCTCGTCCCCGGTCACGGGCTGCACGGGCGCCGCTGAGGCGGCACCTGCCAGGCCCACCCCGGGGATCGCGAGGGAGGCGCCGGCCACGAGGGCGACCCACCTTCTCGCACTGTTCGTCGTGGTTGCCACCGTCGTCCTCCTAGACCTCGTCACTGTGACTCACACCACTCTCGACGCTAGGGGAGGACCACTGCCCAGTGCCGGCAACTCCGAGGCAATCTGTGGGCAACCTGGGCAATCACTGAGCGCCAGCGGTGGACCACCCGGCGTCGTCCCGGGACAGTGCTGCCCTGGGCCAGGCTCGCGTGGAGGATCCGGGTGCGGCTAGGCCGAAGCCTCACTTGGCCTGCGGTGGACCACCCGGAACCCGATCCCGCGCACCGTCTCCAACCGCACGGGCGCCTGGGCGTCCGTCAACTTGCGTCGCAACCGCTTGACCACCGAGTGCACCTGGGTGCCGCGCCCCACGTAGCTGGTGCCCCAGACGTCGACCACGAGGTCGGAGGTGCGGCACACCTGACCCGGCACGGAGACCAGTGCGCTGAGGAAGTTGAACTCCAGGTTCGTCAATGGGACCCGGGCCCGCGCCGTGACGGCTGTCTGGTGCTCCGGGTCCAGCCTGAGTCCAGGCAGGGGCGTCTCGCCGCCAGGCCACCGGGACCCCGTCGACGCCGGCACCGCGTGCGCCAGGACCGCGCCGCTTGCTCCTGGTGCCACCCGCGCCAGCTTCTCCCCCGTGTCCCAGCGGCGGTCCAGCACGGCACGTGCCTGGCTGACATCGTCCACCAACAGGACGGGCCCCAGGTCACCCAGCTCGGCGACCGCCCGCATCCGCTCCTGCTCGGAGCTGCTGATCACCACCAGGACGGCTGGCGACAGGTGGACGCCGGCCGACCTGTGCAGATCACTGGTGCCCATCGACCCCACGCCTTCACGTCACCCGCCTCGGAACTCACCCTTCGTGAGCGAACGTAATGGAACGGGCGGGGAAAGGCAAGGCATTGACAAGAGTTACCCAAGGGGCTGGCAAAGTCCGGGCGCCACGGCGCACGGTCACGGCGGGTTGTCCCGGGGCGGCTCGAAGCGGAACAGCTCCCAGGACCACCACACCTGCCACCCGAGGAACAGCAGCGCGATCACGACGGTGCGCAGCACCAGCAGCCAGGTCGGGCGGGAGCGCGGGTCCGAGGGTGGCCAGCCGCCGCCGACCATGACGACGAACGCGGGGAACAGCAGGATCAGGTAGCGGTAGATGCTGGTCCACGGGTCCAGGGCCGCGGCAAGGTAGAACGGGTAGCCCAGCGTCCAGGTCTGCAGCACCGGGCCGAGCCCCCGCGCCCACGGGCCGAGCATCATGACGCCGAGCAGCACGAAGAAGCCGGCGAGCAGCACCAGCCCCCGCAGGTCGCCGAAGAGCCACTGCACCATCTCCAGGGTCGGCGTGAACGGCGTCACCTGCTCCCCGCCGCGCCAGGCCGACATGGTCACCGTGTAGCCGTCCGGCACCCCGGTCCCCGCCCAGACGATCGCCGGCCAGATCAGGCCGGAGAGCCCGCAGCCCGCGAGCGCCGCGCCCATCGCGGCATACTCGCCGCCGGTGATCGGCTCGGTCTGCCGCCGACGCCACCGCAGGATGACCGCGACGAGCGCCACCAGGCCCAGCGGCAGGGCGATGGGCCGGGCCAGACCGGTCAGCAGCGCGACGGCGCCCGCCGCCAGCCACTTCTGCCGGATGAGGAGCCACAGCACGGCGCACAGCAGCAGCGCCGCCAGCGACTCGGTGTAGGCCACCTGGAGGGTCGGGGCGGCGGGGAAGGCGGCGAACAGTGCGACGCCGGCCAGCGCCGCAGCGGCCCCCACGCGCTCGCGCAGCATCAGCCCCATGACCACGGCCGCGGCATAACCCAGCACCGTTGCCACGACCGGGCCGGCGACCGCGAAGGGCAGCCCGGTCACGGCCATCAGCAGCCGGGCCAGGAACGGGAAGATCGGGTAGAAGGCCCACTCGTTCTGCCGGACCTGCCCCTGGTCGTCGACGGGCAGCTCGGCGGGGTAGCCGGTGGTGGCGATCCGCTCGTACCACGCGCCGTCCCAGAGCGTGGCCAGGTCGAAGTAGCGCGGCACGTCGCCGTCGAAGATCAGCGGGTCCTGGTGCACGGCCACGATCCACAGCAGGACGCCGGTGGTGAACAGCCGGAAGAGCGTGTAGAGCCCCAGCAGGACCAGCAGGAACCGTCCGGTGGAGCGGGTCACCGGGCCCCTGCCCGCTCTGCCATCCGGTCCAGCGACCGCCCGGTGAACCAGCGCATCAACGGGTCGCTGACCGGCCCGAGCCGGCGGCCGAGCCAGCCCGGGCGCGGCACGATCTCCTCGCGCCAGACCACGCGGGTCCCCTCCCCCTCGGGGGTCAGGTGCACGGTCGCCCAGCCGTCCAGCACCGGCCCTACCTTGACGATCGCGAAGTGCTCCCCCGGCTCCCACGCCGTCACCACCATGCGGTCGACGACGGACGCCGGGCCGATCCCGGTGTAGGCCACGAACGACCAGCCGGGCCGGACCGGTCCGGGGGTGGCCCGGATCCGGGTCAGCGGCTGGAACTGGCCGTATGCCGCGAGGTCACCGAGGACGGCGAAGGCCCGTTCCGGGGTGGCTGGCAGCGTACGGACGATCTCAAAGGTCCCCACGGTCGCTCTCCCCTGCCCCGTCCGCGCCCGGCGCGGGCTCCGCGTCGGGCGCCGCGTGGTCCTCGTGCCTCACCTCGGGGTCGTAGGGCACCTCCCGCTCGTAGGGAACCGAGGCCTCCTCGACAACGCCCCCGCGGCCGGTGAAGTCCGCCGGGACCGCGGCGAGCTCGGCACGCAGCCGGGCCACCTCCGCGTCCCGGTCCCGCAGCTCCTCGGTGAGCTGGTCCAGCACGTCGTCGACCTGGGACATCCGGTAGCCCCTGATCGCCTGGTCGAACTGCAGCTCGGTGACCTGCTGGGGCTCCACGACGCCCCGCGGGAGCGGCTCGAAGGACTCGGTCGTCACCGGGTCGGGCACCCCGGGGACGCCGCTGCGGAGCACGAGGGCTGCGGCCGCCAGGCCGAGGACCAGGACCCCCACGATGACCAGGACCAGGATCACGTGCGCGCCTCGCGGACGATCCGCACCGCCTCGGCCGGGTCGTCGGTCAGGTGGAGCAGGTCGAGGTCCCCCTCGGCGATGGTCCCCTCGCTCACCAGGACGTCGCGCAGCCACTGCAGCAGCGGTGACCAGAAGTCGGTGCCCATCAGCACGATCGGGAAGTTGGTGACCTTGCCGGTCTGCACGAGGGTCACCGCCTCGAACAGCTCGTCGAGCGTGCCGTAGCCGCCCGGGAGCACGATGAAGCCCTGCGAGTACTTGACGAACATCGTCTTGCGGGCGAAGAAGTAGCGGAAGTTGATGCCGAGGTTGACGTGCGGGTTCAGGCCGGCCTCGAACGGCAGCTCGATGCCCAGTCCCACCGAGGTGCCCCCGGCCTGCGCGGCACCCAGGTTCGCCCCCTCCATGGTGCCGGGCCCGCCGCCCGTGATCACGGCATACCCCGCCGTGACCAGAGCCTCGCCGACGGCGACGGACAGGTCGTAGACAGGGTGACCGGGCAGGATGCGGGCCGAGCCGAACACGCTCACGGCCGGCCCGAGCTCGGACAGCGTCCCGAAGCCCTCGACGAACTCGGACTGGATGCGCATGACCCGCCACGGGTCGGTGTGCACCCAGTCGGTGGGGCCGCTGGAGTCCAGCAGCCGCTGGTCCGTCGTGCTGGTCGGCACCTTGCGCCCGCGCAGTGTCACGGGACCCTTGCGATGCTCCCTCGGCTGGCTCACCCCCCGAACCTAAACCGTGGGGCCGTCGCAGGGCGAACCCGCCACGGCCCGCTCATCCGAGCCACCGGGTCAGTGCTTCCTGCGCGGCCAGGATCTGGGCGACCCGGCACCGCTCGTCGTCGGCGTGCGCGAACTGGCTCTCGCCCGGGCCGAAGTTCACCGCGGGGACCCCGAGCGCCGAGAAGCGGGCCACGTCCGTCCACCCCTGCTTGGCGCGCACCGGCAGGCCCAGCGCCTTGACGAACTCCGCGGCAGCCGGCCGGTCCAGGCCGGGCCGGGCCCCGGCGGAGCGGTCGAGGATCTCCACCTCCAGGCCGGCGAACACCTCGTCCACCAGGTAGGACACCGCGCGGTCGGCGGACCACTGCGGGGCGAACCGGAGGTTGACGGTCACGACCGCGTGGTCCGGGATCACGTTGTGCGCGATGCCGCCGCTGACGCCCACCGCGTTCAGCGACTGCCGGTAGACCAGGCCATCGACGTCCGCGTCCGGCAGCTGACCGCGCTCGATGCGGGCCAGCACGTCGGCGACGTCGTGGATCGCGTTGTGCCCCATCCAGGGGCGGGCGGAGTGGGCCGCCGTCCCGCGGGTGTGCACCAGCGCGGTGACGTTGCCGTTGCAGCCGCCCTCCACGGCGTCGTCGGTCGGCTCGAGCAGCACCGCGAAGTCCGCGGCGAGCAGGTCGGGGTGGTGCCGGGCCAGCCGGGCCAGGCCGTTGTGCTCGTCGCTGATCTCCTCGGCGTCGTAGAAGACGAAGGTGATGTCGCGGCTCGGCTCCGGCAGCGTCGCCGCGAGGCGCAGCTGGACGGCCACCCCGCCCTTCATGTCCGTGGTGCCCCGCCCCACGAGGTAGTCCCCCTCGCGCCGCACCGGCAGGTTGGGCGGCTCGGTCAGCGGCACCGTGTCGAGGTGTCCGGCGAGCACCACCCGCTCGGGCCGACCCAGCTCGGTGCGGGCGACGACCGCGTCGCCGTCCCGCGTCACGCTCAGGTGCGGCAGGGCGCGCAGTGCGGTCTCGACGGCGTCCGCGAGCGGGCCCTCGGCCAGGCTCACGGACGGGATGTTGCACAGGGCCTCGGTCAGGGCGACCACGTCCTGGCGCAGGTCCAGCGGGGGGAATGCCGACATAGCGCCGACCCTAACCGGCACCTGGTCGTCGGCCTGCGACGCGCCTTCCGCGGCGCGGTTCGGACGTCCCCGCGTGGGTAGAATCACGCCATGACCCCGGCCGGCCAGGATGCCCCGGCCGCCGAGGCCCGTGCGCCGCGGCGGCGCGGCTGGATGACGCTCGCGGCGGTCACGTCGGTGGCCGTGGCCCTGGGGGCGTTCGGGGCGCGCTGGGCCGTGGAGGAGTTCCGGACCCCGACCTGCGAGTTCACCGCGGGGAGCAGCTCGGAGCGGCTGACCCCGGAGCAGGCCGCCAACGCGGCGACGATCAGCATGGTCGCCACCGGCCGCGGGCTCCCGCCCAAGGCGTCCACGATCGCCCTGGCGACGGCGATCCAGGAGTCCAAGCTGCGCAACCTGACCTACGGCGACCGGGACTCCCTCGGGCTGTTCCAGCAACGACCCAGCCAGGGCTGGGGCACCCCGGAGGAGATCAACGACCCGGTCTACGCCTCGCACGCCTTCTTCGACGCCCTCGTCGCGATCCCGGACTGGGCGGACTGGGAGGTGACCGAGATCGCGCAGGAGGTCCAGCGCAGCGCCTTCCCCGAGGCGTATGCCGACCACGAGGGTGAGGCGCGCGTGATGGCCTCGGCGCTGGTGGGGCAGAGCACGGCGGGCGTTGCGTGCCGGCTGGACGCGGTCGAGGGGTCGGGGTCGGCGCAGGATGTGCTGGACAAGGCGGAGCGGACCTTCTCCGGCACCGGCGCGGTGGCCGGCGACACGGTCGAGCTCACCACCGCGGACACCTCGACCGCCTGGGCGGTGGCCAGCTGGGCGGTCACCCACGCCGACGCGGAGCACATCGTCCGGGTCGAGGTCGCCGACCGCGCGTGGGACCGGCACGCCGACCCGCTCACCTGGCAGCCCACCGGCGCCCCCGCCGAGGGCACCACGGTGACCGTCACCGTCGCCACCGACTGACCACACCCCCCACTCCACCGGGCGCACCGTGTTGCGCTCCCAGACCCGACCGGGCGCACCGTGTTGCACTCTCAACGGTGACCGGGCGCACCGTGTTGCGCTCCCAGACCCGACCGGGCGCACCTCGTGGTGCGATCCAGGGCGCGACCGGACGCGGGAGTGTCCGAGACACCTGTGTGGACTGTGATCTCCCGTGTGGATTCTGGTCCCCCCAGCGGGACCAAAAGCCACCCGTGAACTTTCTCCACACACCACTCCTTGCCGAGCACGCGGACCGAGCGCTATGACCGACGCGACGCCGCGCTGGGTCGACCCTCAGACCGCCACACGGTGGTCACCCCAGGGAGCGACGCCCCGCGCGCTCGGTCACCCCTAGGAGCGACGCGCCGCGCGCCCGGTCACCCTCGGGAGCGACGCGCCGCGCGCCCGGTCGACAGAAGAAGGGCCCCCGCCCCGGCGAACCGGGACGGGGGCCCCACAAGCGGGCTCAGTCAGCGAGCGTCGGCCGGGACGTAGTCGCGGGCCGGGCTGCCGACATACAGCTGGCGCGGGCGACCGATCTTGGTGGCCGGGTCGTTGATCATCTCGCGCCACTGGGCGATCCAGCCGGGCAGGCGGCCGATCGCGAAGAGCACGGTGAACATGTTCGACGGGAAGCCCATCGACTGGTAGATCAGGCCGGTGTAGAAGTCGACGTTCGGGTAGAGCTTGCGCTCCACGAAGTACTCGTCCTCCAGCGCGGTCTGCTCCAGCTCCAGCGCCAGGTCCAGCAGCGGGTTGCCGCCGCCGACCTTGGAGAAGATCTCGTGGGCGGTCTTCTTGACGAGGGCGGCGCGCGGGTCGTAGTTCTTGTAGACCCGGTGGCCGAAGCCCATCAGCTTGACGC
>JAAYYA010000448.1 GCA_012515595.1 Actinomycetales bacterium | reverse complement strand
GCTCGGGCCCGATGTCGATCTGCTCGCGCCAGTCGACCTTGCCCTGGGTGCGCTCGCCGCCGACGCGGGTGTAGCCCCGGTAGTGCGGGCTGAGGACGTTCTCGATCTCCAGCTTGTCGGCCTCGGGGAGGGCGAAGAACTCGCGGGAGACACTGATGATCTCGCTGGTCAGGCCGGGGTCGATGCCGTGGCCGACGAGGTAGAAGAAGCCGTAGTCGTGGGTCGCCTCGCGCAGCTGCTCGCGGAACTGGGCGGCGGTGGCGGGGTCGTCGGCGAGGGACAGGTCGAGGACGGGCAGGTGGTCAGTCATGGGTCGGGTTCCTTCGGAGTATGTCGAGTGGTCGGGTGCGGCGGTCGGCTCACCGGCGACAGAGGTCGCTGGCCGTGCATCCGAGGTCGACGTGCAGGCGCCGCACGAGCATGACTAACACGCGCTTACTGTAAGCATCACTCGCAGTTTCCCCCAATTTTCGCAGGGGTTCTGCTGGTCCGCCCCGCCTTTTCTCAGGGGTTTTGCTGCTCCGCCCCGGCTTTTCTCAGGGGTTTTGCTGCTCCAGTCACCGGACCTCTCGGTCAGATCTGACCCTCCCACGGCGGCGTCACCAAGCTGGGCACATCGCCGAAGTAGCTGCGCGGGACCTCGAAGACATCGACGGTGAAGGGCGACCACGCGCACAGGATCCCCTCCTTCTCGGGCGGGACCAGCGCGTCGAACCAGACGGTCGAGCCATCGCCCCACACGCTTCCCTGCTCCTGGCAGGCGTGGTAGCCACCCACGACCAGGACGCTCTCCTCGAGGTCGACCGCGGCCAGGACAGCCAGGTCGGCACCGAGCGGCTCACTGTCCATGAGCCGATCGAGCTCCGCCTCGGTCGTGATCAGCCGCGGGGTGCTGCGGAACTCGGGATAATCCTGAAGCCCGGGGACGCTGCCCTCGTCCCAGGAGACGAGCAGGGTGCCGATCCGGGCAGCCGGCGGGCCAGGGTCCGGCGGCGCACCCTCATCTGCAGACGTATATCCGCCGAACCCGACCATCCCCAGGATCATCGCCAGCAGCAACCCCAGCACCTGCGTCATACCCCTGTCCTCCCGGCATGGATGACTCCGCTCGGCCACCCTCGATGGGTGTGAGACGCGACGGCGTGTCCACGGGTTCCTCGTCGTGGGTGCGGATGAGTGCACTTGCACCCAGGTGGAGCACCTGCGAGACCACGACGGGAGGCGAGGTCGTCCAGCACCAGCAAAACCACTACGAATAGGCGGGGCCGACCAGCAAAACCACTACGAGAATCCGGGGCGGACCAGCAAAACCCCTACATTTTTGGGTTAGACGGCGTAGGAACTCAGGGCGCCGTGGAGGTCCTCGGCGACCTTGGCGGTCAGGCGCGTGCCCTCGGCCGTGTGCTCCTCGGTCAGCACGTCGCCCTCGGCGTGCAGGCGGCTGACCAGGTCGCCCCGGTCGTAGGGCACGAGCACGTCGACCTCGATCTCCGGGCGCGGCAGCGCCGCCTCGACCATCGCGATCAGCGCCTCGATGCCCTGGCCCGTGCGGGCCGAGACGATCGCGACGTCGGGGTAGGCGCGCTGGAGCCGGTCCAGCACCTCCGGGTCGGCCAGGTCGGCCTTGTTGACCGCGATGATCTCGCGGACGTCCCCGGCGTCGACGTCGGCGAGCACCTCGTGCACGGCCACGATCTGACCCTCGGGGTCCGGGTGCGCGCCGTCCACCACGTGCAGCAGCAGGTCGGCGTCCGCGGCCTCCTCCAGGGTGGACCGGAAGGCCTCGACCAGCTGGTGCGGCAGGGAGCGCACGAACCCGACCGTGTCGGTCAGCGTGTAGGGCCGTCCCTCGGACGTCTCCGCGCGACGGACGGTCGTGTCCAGCGTCGCGAACAGCTGGTCCTGCACGAGCACGCCGGCGCCGGTGAGCCGGTTGAGCAGCGAGGACTTGCCGGCGTTGGTGTAGCCGACGATCGCCACGGACGGGACGTGGTTGACCTTGCGGGAGGCCCGCTTGGTGTCGCGCTTGGTCTTCATCCCCTTGATGTCACGGCGGAGCTTGGCGATGCGCTGGTTGATCCGTCGCCGGTCCAGCTCGATCTTGGTCTCACCGGGGCCGCGGGAGCCGATGCCCTCACCGCCGGCGACCCGTCCACCGGCCTGCCGGGACATCGACTCACCCCAGACGCGCAAGCGCGGCAGGAGGTACTGCAGCTGGGCCAGCTCGACCTGGGCGCGGCCCTCCTTGGACTTGGCGTGCTGGGCGAAGATGTCCAGGATCAGCGCGGTCCGGTCGATCACCTTGACCTTGACGACGTCCTCCAGAGCACGCCGCTGCGACGGGCCGAGCTCGCCGTCGACGACGACGGTGTCCGCCCCCTCGGCGATCACGATGTCGCGCAGCTCCTCGGCCTTGCCGGAGCCCAGGTAGGTCGCCGGGTCGGGGTTGGTGCGCCGCTGGATCAGCCCCTCCAGCACGGTCGAGCCCGCAGTCTCGGCGAGCGCCGCCAGCTCGCGCAGCGAGTTCTCGGCGTCGGTCTGCGTGCCGTCGGTCCAGATGCCGGCGAGGACGACCCGCTCGAGCCGCAGCTGGCGGTACTCGACCTCGGTGACGTCCTCGAGCTCGGTGGACAGCCCGGCGACGCGCCGGAGCGCCTCGCGCTCCTCGCGGTCGAACTGTTCACCGTCGAAAGACTCCAGTCCTTCGTCGTATGTCGGGTCTTCAGCCTCCGTGTGCAGCGCGGCGGCGCGCTGGTCGAGCAGGCCGGGTCGGTCGGTGTGCTGGGTGCGTGCGTTCGTCATGTTCTCCTCAGGATCTCACCGTTCAACGCACGGAGCCACCGGTTTCGTCCCACCGCGTCCATCGCCTGTCCTCACACCGTGAGGTCGGCGAACGGCCACCGCGTGGGTCGGAAGGTGTAGCGCTCCTCCTTCAGATGCTCTGCGGCGAACTCCAGATAACCCTCCAGCGCCACCCCCTCGAGGTAGCGTCCGGCCATCGACCGCACGTCGTCGCTCTCTGCGGTCCGGCGGTCCGACAACTCCAGGTCGACCGAGACGAAGCGGGTCCTGGCGCCACCGTCTGCACCACGAGAGTGGCGGAGCGACCGCGCTCCAGCCAGCTGGCCTTGCGGGTGCCCGGGCCGGTGAGGATCCAGATCTCGCTGCCGTCCGGCGCGCAGTCGTACCACAGGGGAACCGCTGCAGGTGAACCGTCGGTCGCCACAGCCAGCACACCGACGTGCGGCTCGCGCAGGAGCTCGAGAGCTGCGGCCTGGTCCATATCTTCTGGCATGGATTCGACGTTAGCCTTCGGGTCAGACACCACAACCCGACAGAGACGGCTATGACCCAGGACCACTACTTCTCCGCCGAGCCCGCCTCGCCCGCCGAACTGCGGGAGCGCGAGGTCGTGCTCGCCGGGCGGCCGGTCACGGTGCAGACGGCGGGCGGGATCTTCTCCCCCGACGGCATCGACAAGGGCACCGCGGTGCTGCTCAAGCACGTCCCGGCGCCGCCGGAGACCGGGACCTTCCTCGACCTCGGCTGCGGCTGGGGCCCGATGGCCCTCACCCTGGCGCTGCACTCCCCCGCCGCCACGGTCCACGCCGTCGACGTCAACCAGCGCGCGCTCGACCTCGTGCGTCGCAACGCCG
>JAAYYA010000447.1 GCA_012515595.1 Actinomycetales bacterium | reverse complement strand
TGCTGCAGGCCAGGCGCGACTGGAGCGGGTCCGACCTGGCCGGGCGGCTCGAGGTGAGCGCGCGGACCGTCCGGCGGGATGTCGACCGGCTGCGGGAGATGGGCTACCCGGTCCAGACGACCAAGGGGCCGGACGGTGGCTACCGCCTGGCCCCCGGGTCGGACCTGCCGCCGATGCTCTTCGACGACGACCAGGCCGTCGCCGTCGCCGTCGCACTGCAGACCGCGGCGGGCAGCATCGGCGGTGTGGAGGAGGCCTCGGTGCGGGCGCTCACCACGATCCGGCAGGTGATGCCGTCGCGGCTGCGGCACCGGGTGGACGCCCTGCGGGTCACGGCGCTGGCCCCGCAGTCCGGTCCGCCGCAGGTGGACGCCGAGCGGCTGCTGGCCGTGGGCACCGCCGGCCGGGACCAGGAGGTGCTGCGGTTCGGCTACACCGCCAAGGACGGCGCCGAGACGGTGCGGCGGGTGGAGCCGCACCGGCTGGTCAGCTGGAGCCGCCGCTGGTATGTCGTGGCCTGGGACCTCGAGCGCGACGACTGGCGCACCTTCCGGGTGGACCGGATGACGCCGCGCGTGCCGACCGGTCCCCGGTTCACCCCGCGGGAGCTGACCGAGGAGAAGGTCGCCGAGCTGGTGCGGCCTCCGGAGTGGTCCGCGGACTGGGCGGTGCACGGCTCGGTGCTGATGCGCGCGCCGGCCGCGACCGTGGCGCAGTGGCTGCCTCGCTACCAGGGCACCGTCACCGCAGTCGACGAGGAGTCGTGCCTGGTCGAGATCGAGTCCTGGTCCTACCCGGCGATGGCGGCCTGGCTGCTGCTCTTCGAGTCCGACTTCGAGGTGGTCGGGCCGCCCGAGCTGCGGGAGGCCCTGGACGAGACGGCCAGCCGGTTGGGCCGCGCGATCACCGCGTCCGCTGGGCGGGCTGAGTAGTTCCCGGACACGGTCCAGCCTCGTTGGGCTGACGCGGATCACCGGAAATGCCGCGGGCCGCGACAATCTCGTAGGGACGTGGGGCGAGAATTTCACCCATGGGGAACTGCGCGCAGATGGCCGCCACGGAGGTGGGGCAGATCATCACGTGGCTTGAGGCCGCCGGTGTGATCTATCAGATCAACGGCGGATGGGGCGTCGACGGGCTGGTGGGACGCCAGACCCGCCCACACCAAGATCTAGACGTGTTCATCGATGCACCTCACGAGACCAAGTTCCTGACCTGGCTGGCCTCTCGCGGTTACCGGGTCACGCAGGATTGGCGCCCGGTCCGCGTCGAACTCTCGAGCCCCGGAGGGCGAGTCGATGTCCACCCGATGCGAATGGATGCGGCCGGCAATGGAGTGCAACAGGGCCTCAACGGCGAGGTGTATGTCCACGCCGCTGAGCATCGAGTCAACGGTTTCATCGACGGGCACGCGGTCGTCGTAGCCAGCGCCCAGCGGGCGCGGGAGCTTCGCAGGGGGTACCCTCCGCGCGACGTCGACCTGCACGATCTCGCCCTGCTCGACGACCTGGGTCATCCTGTTCTGCCGCGACGAGGCTCGTAGCGTCCGGCCATACCGTGATCGTGTCGTTCGGCCTGTCAGGCGGGATGCAAGTCCAGCTCGACGAGGAAGCCGTTGAGGGACAGCGCGCTTCGCTGCCCCTCCCTCCCGTCGACGCGTTCTGTCGCAGTAACCTCTGCCGACCCTGCTATTGGGTAGAGCGTCCCCTGGTCACGCCCAGATCTGCCGCGCGTCGCACGTAGACGAATCTGTCTACACTGACTATGCTGGTGGGATGGGTGAAACGACGACGATCCGTATCAGTCGGGACACGCATGCACGAGTGACCCGACTGGCGGCCGAGCGCCGCGAGACGATCGACGAGACCGTGAGCAAGGCGATCCGAGCACTCCGCCAGGACGCCATGGCGCGAGACCTTGCGATTGACCTCACCGACGAAGAGACCGCGTGGCTGGATGCTGACGCCGGGTGACGTCGTCGAGCTTGACCTCGGGGTGCCCTCGGGCAGTGAGGCGGGACTTCGGCGACCGGCCGTCGTCGTGACAGCGCGTCGGGTCTTGAGGGGGGAACCAAACGTCGTCCAGGTCGTCCCCTTGACCCGGACGGTCCGTCAGAGCAGCACCGAGGTGATCATCGATCCCGACGACGGCAATCATCTGACGGCGACGTCGTCGGCTCAGTGCCAACACGTCCGCTCCGTCGCCACGACTCGCCTACACCAGCGCACAGGAAACGTGGGTCCGGTCGTCCTCAGCGAGATCCGCGAGACGCTTGCGCTACTCCTAGATCTTTGACCTCCTCCCCGTCCTGAGGGACGGGGATTCCTACGCCGGGCCGGTCATGCGGCGGCCTCGGTTCGGTGGGTTCCTGCTTCGTCCCCGACAGCGCACGCGAGGGTGCGTCTGACGTCGGGTCCACAGGCGTTTAGGGTCTCCGCCAGTCCGGCGGCGCCGGGCCGCGCGAGTCACCGCAGGGTATCGACCCAGTCGATGATGCTGGCCGCCGACTCCGCCGGGGTCACCCCGACCGTGTCCAGAACGAGGTGCGGGTGCTGAGCGAGGAGCTCGCCGGCCAGGTGGTAACCCTCGGCTGAGGTCAGCTCCCACTGGGCCCCCATCTGCCGGACGTTCTCATCCGACCACTCGAGATCCCTCTTGGACGCCTTGTGCAGGAGCCGTTCCTCCGTGCGGTTCCGAGCCAGTCGGGTGTCCAGATCCGCGCGCAGCTCGACGAAGGCGACGCGGTCGAAGATGCCGACGTAGTCCGTGATCTCCACCAAGTCGTCTTGGCTGTCGAGCGCCCAGACGAGCGAGAAGATCAGGTCGACGTCATGCCCAGCAGCCTCCTCCAGCACGCGACGCCGGAACTCCCGGTTGAGCGTGTTGAAGGCGGGGGTGCCGTAGCCGAAGGTCTCGAGCAGGGGCTCGATCGTCATGTGGTTGTGGAACAGGCGGAAGGAGCTGTTCTCGGCAACGGCGCGCCCGATCGTCATCTTGCCCACGGCCGGTGGCCCGAAGATCACGAGAAGCATGCGCCGCAGCATGGCACAGTGACAGCGTGAGGTGGTCTCCGAGGGATGGTGGAGGCCTTCGGGTTCTAGCCGACCCCCCCGAGGGGGAAGCCCGGAACGCTCGACGGACCGCAGCGCACCCCTCACCTGCCACGCAGGCGCAGGGCGAGGGCCCCTGCCCCCACGAACCCGGCCGCCGCGCGCAACAGCGAGGTGCCGACCGTCGCCCAGTCGACCGAGGTCTGCCCGACGAGATCGTTCGGCAGGAGCAGGACGACCGTCAGATAGGTGCCCCAGGCGACGAGCGCACCCGTCCCCGCGAACGCGACCACGATCGCCGCCACCCGCCGACCCTCGCGGGTCAGCGCCAGGAGCGCCGCAGCGAGGACGCCGGAGATCACCAGGTCGATCACCCGGTTGATCAGCGGCACGTCCGCCAGCACGAGCTGGACGGCAGCGGTCAGCACGGCGAGCACTGCGGCCGTCCGGAGAGCCGCACGAGCCGCCCGGCCCGGCGCAGGCACGGGGCGGCGTCCCCACCGCTGCCACGCATAGATCGCGAACGCACCGAGGAGTCCGATGCCGAGCCCGCTGAACCCGGCATAGACCATCCCGTAGACCCAGCCGGCGATCGGCGGCACCTCCCCAGTCGTGGGCTGCGCCGGGCTCACCGCCTGCCACACCAGGTTCACCGGCATCGTCACGAGGATCTGACCGAGCAGCCCCGCCCCGATCCACATCGGCGGCAGCACCAGCCAGAGCGGTGCCCGGATGCCGCGGCGGAAGAAGAAGATCCCGGCGAGCACGAGCGCCACGACGTCGAGGCCCATGGTCAGCGAGTTGAGCACGGTCAACCCGGTGTCGTGCCCGAACTCCGGGTCCTGCAGCCCGACCCGCGAGCCGGACAACCAGGCGATCTTGAGCACCAGGTAGGGCAGTGTCATCACGGCCGCGAACGCCGCCAGCGACCGGCGGGCCGCCCCGACGGGCGGCAGGTCCTCCCCGGTGACGGGGAGGGTGGGACGAGTGGTCGAAAGGGTGGGTGACGATGTCTGTCGCGTGTTCATGGAATCACCGTCTCCCGAGTATGCCGGGCCTCGCCTCACCCTCATCGGTGGTCCTTCTCCCTCGCTCGGGGGAGCGTGGGCCACCCACGCCCTGGGAGGATGGAGGTCATGGTCACCCGCTGGACGAAAGGACTGCTCCACCTCCTGGTGGGTGGTGCCTGCGCGGCCCTGGTGGCCTGGCTGGTCTTCGGCTTCAGCCAGACGGTCATCCACACGTCCGGCCCGACCCGGGTCGCGATGGCGGCACTCGTGCTGGTGACCGTGGGCCTCGTGGGGTGGCTGCTGCTCGCACCCCCGGTGCGCCCGGCCGAGGTGGCGCTCGCGAGCGCCTTGCTCGACGTCGACCTGCCCGAGCCCGTGGACACCACCTCGTGGGGAGCCCGCGGCCGCGGGCTGCTGTGGGCGCTGGCGGTGATCGTCCTCGGCGGGCTGTCGCTGCTCGCCCTCCTGTGGTGCCTTCCGCAAGGTATCGCCATGGTCGTGCTGGCCTTCGGCAGCGCCCCCACCGACCTGGACCCGGCGTGGCTCGAGGAAGTCCCGGCGGCCGTGATGGCGCTGCTCGGCCTGCTGGTGGCCGCCGTCGGGCTGCTCGTCCAGCCGACGCTGGTCGGGCTGCTGCGCCGGCTCGCGCCCCACGCCCTCGGACCCACCGCCGACGACCAGCTGGCCCACGCGGCGCAGCAGCGACGCGAGCTGCTGCTGGCCAACGAGCTGGCCCGGGAGCTGCACGACTCCGTCGGTCACGCGCTGACCGCCATCGGTGTCCAGGCCGAGGCCGGCGCCCGCGTCGCCGACACAGATCCGTCCTTCGCCCGCGACGCCCTGCGGCAGATCTCGGTGACGACCCGGCAGGCGGTCGCCGAGCTGGACGAGGTCCTGGGGACCCTCCGCCACCCCCACTCCCCGTCCGAGCGCGCGGTGTTGCGGGAATCCACCCCCACCGAGCGCACGGTGTTGCGCGAATCCACCCCCACCGAGCGCACCGTGTTGCGGGATATCGCGCCACCGAGCGCACCGGCGCTGGGCACACTGCTGGCCCCCTTCGGGCCGGCCGGCTCGGGGAAGGTCCGGCTCGACCTGGACGGTGCGGTGGACACACAGGCCGGGCACACGGCATACCGCGTGGTGCAGGAGGCACTGAGCAACGCGCGCCGCCACGGGTCGGGCGACCCCACGGGCTACGTGCGCGTGCGGGACGGGTGGATCGAGGTGCTGCTCGAGAACACCGTCGCGATCGGCAGCGACACGCGCGGCGGCGGGCGGGGCCTGCTCGGCATGGAAGAGCGGCTGGCCTTGGTCGGAGGAACCCTCGAGGCGGGGTCGGTGACCGTCGCTGGGGAACCGCGCTGGCGCCTGCAGGCCCGCATCCCGTTGGGGGAAGACGCATGATCCGGGTGCTCGTGGTCGACGACGACGCGATGGTGCGCTCCGGCTTCGCGGCCATCCTCGGCGCCGAGCCGGACCTGGAGGTGGTGGGGCAGGCTGCCGACGGCGCGGAGGCGCTGACCCGGACGCGAGCCCTCGCGCCCGACGTCGTGGTGATGGACGTGCGGATGCCCAGGGTCGACGGGATCGAGGCCACCCGGCGGCTGCTGCGGCTCGATCCCGCTCCGCGGGTGCTGGTGGTGACCACCTTCGAGCACGACTCGTATGTCGTGGAGGCGCTCGAGGCCGGGGCTCACGGCTTCCTGCTCAAGCGGGCCGGCGCCGACCAGCTGGTGCATGCCGTGCGGACCGTCGCGACGAGCGACGGCCTGCTCTTCCCCGAGGCGATCCGCGACCTGGTGCGGGCGGCCCGGCCCGCGTCGGCGCGGCAGCTGCCCGAGCTCTCCGACCGGGAGGCCGAGGTGCTGCGGCTGCTGGCCCGCGGCCTGTCCAACGCCGAGATCGCCGGGGAGCTCTACCTCGGGCAGGAGACGGTCAAGACGCACGTCGGCTCCCTGCTGGCCAAGCTGGGGGTGCGGGACCGTACGCAGGCGGTGGTGGCCGCCTTCGAGTCCGGCTTCGTCGGCTGACACTTCCGGCCGGCCACTCCGGGCCGCGTGCATGTGTATGGATCCTTCGCGGAAGTTGGCGGCGGGAGCGTGAAGGATCGGTACACGTGCACGGCTGGTGGGGTCAGGAGGAGTCGGCACCCTCGTCCGGGTCTGGGTCGGGGCCGCCGTCGGTGCGCGCGGCCGGGGGTGCGCCCGTGACTGACGCGGGTTCCTTGAGCGGACCGGCCTGGAGGTCCTCGAGGTCGGGGATGCCGTTCTCGGAGTGCTCGACGACGATTGCGATCTCCTCGTCGCCGTGGGTCGTCACCCCGGTGACCACGGCCTGTCGCAGCATGTCGACGGCCTTCTCCCGGCGCTTCATCATCGGGTCGTTCCGCAGGTCCAGGTGCAGCGCGACACAGAGGCCCGCCATCACCAGGACGAACGGCAGGGCCGAGAGGATCGTGATGTTCTTCAGCCCGTTGAGCGCGGCGCTGGGGTCGTCCCCGGTCCCGGCCATCAGCATGACCGCGGCCACGCCACCGGTGAGCGCACCCCAGAAGATCACCGTCTTGCGGGAGGGCTCCAGCGTCCCCTTCTCGGACAGCGAGCCCATCACCATCGAGGCCGCGTCGGCACCGGAGACGAAGAAGATGCCGACCAGGATCATCACCAGCACGCTGGTGACCGCGGCCATCGGCAGCTGGTCCAGCATGCTGAACAGCGCCAGGTCGAAGGAGAGCGGCCCGACCTCGACGGAGGCCGAGGTGTCCGCCACGGCGCCGGTAGCCTCCTGGATGCGAATGGCCGCGCCACCGAAGACCGCGAACCAGATGACGCTCACGATGCTGGGCACCAGGATCACGCCGGTCACGAACTCCCGGATGGTGCGGCCGCGGCTGATCCGGGCCAGGAACATGCCAACGAACGGGGTCCACGACACCCACCAGGCCCAGTAGAAGACGGTCCAGCCGGCCAGCCAGGCGTCCATGGCGTCGCCACCGCTGGCGTTGGTGCGGGAGGCCATCTCGGTGAGGTCGGTGAGGTACGCACCGACCGAGGTCGGCACGATGTTGAGGATCGCCACGGTCGGCCCGACCAGGAAGACGAAGACCGCCAGCAGCAGCGCCAGCACCATGTTGGTGTTGGACAGCCACTGGATGCCCTTGGCCACGCCGGAGACCGCCGAGGCGATGAAGGCGCAGGTCAGGATCGCGATGATCGCGATCAGCACCGGGGTGCCGACCGTGCCGAACCAGCCGTTGAAGGTCAGGCCACCGCCGATCTGCAGGGCGCCCAGCCCCAGCGACGCGGCCGAGCCGAAGAGGGTGGCGAAGATGGCCAGGATGTTGATCACCTTGCCGACCCAGCCGTTGGTGCGCTCCTGCCCGAGCAGCGGTTCGAAGACCGAGGAGATCAGCTGGGGGCGGTCCTTGCGGAAGGTGCTGTAGGCCACCGCGATCCCGACGACCGCGTAGATCGCCCAGGGGTGCAGCGACCAGTGGAAGATGGTGGTGGCCATCGCCTGCTCCAGGGCCGCCGCCTGCTGGGCGGGGGTCTGGAGGAGGCCGCCTTCCCCGACGTAGTTGGCCGGGTCGAAGGCCGTGCCGGGCGGCACGATGTAGTGGTAGAGCGGCTCGGCCACGCCGTAGAACATCAGCCCGATGCCCATCCCGGCGCTGAACATCATCGCGATCCAGGAGATGGTCCGGAACTCGGGGCTCTCGTCGTCCTTGCCCAGCGGGATCGTGCCGTAGCGGCTGGCGGCCAGCCACAGCACGAAGACGACGAACATCGAGGCCAGCAGCACGAAGATCCATCCGGTGTTCTGCATCGCCCACCCGAGGGCGGAGGTGGCCGAGTTGCCGAGCGACTCGGTGCCCAGGAAGCCCCAGGCCACGAAGGCCACGGCGATGGCGGAGGCCACCCCGAAGATCACCCGGTCGACCCCACCCCCGCGGTGACCCGCCTCCTCGGCGGTGCTGAACATGTGCTCGAGCAGCTCGTGCTCGGTGTGAGCCGTGGGACGGGTGTCCTCGACCGATTCCTCAGTGCTCTCGTCCGTGGTCGTCTCGGTAGCCACTCTTGCCTCTCAGCCCCCGCTCAGGAGGCGCGGATCTGTCGGTCAGCCTTTTTCCACAGTGGCGCAGGCCCGGCCCGACGGCAACCGCAACGAGGGACGACTAGCCCTCCGTGGTCACATCGGCGACCTGTGCGCCCAGCGCCTCGAGCGCCGCGGAGGCCGCTACCGTCAGCCCGACGCCGTGCGCGCCACCACCCATCGAGATGGGCCGGTCCGGCTCGGCGACCCGCGTGTCGGCGATGACGGGCCAGGCGGTCGTGGACCCGAACGGGGTGATCGTCCCGCGCTCGTAGCCGGTCGCCTCCCGCGCGGTCTCCGCGTCCGGCATCGACAGCCGGCTCACCCCGAGCAGGGCGCGCAGCTTGGGCCAGGAGATCTCCCGCCCGCCGGGCACCAGCACGAACAGGTAGTCGCCCTCAGCCCTGCGCACGACCAGCGTCTTGATGAGGTCACCGGGCTCGACGCCCCGGGCAGCCGCCGCCTCCTCCAGGCTCCGGACCCGCCCGTGGCGCGTGACGGCATACTCCAGACCGGCGGCCTCGACCGCCGCGATCGCGCTCTCCTCAGCCATCCCGCCAAGATAGCGGCGCCCGCCCCGTGGCGCGGGGCGGGCGCCGACGGGGTCAGGCCTGCGGGGTGAGGGTGAAGCCCACGCCCTCCTCGGTCTGCGCGGCGTCCAGGGTCTGGTCCTCGAGCATCGGGGCGGCGTCCTCGGCGAGGTAGACGTGCCCCTCCCCGGCCTCCACCGACACGTCGGTCGGCTGCGGCTGCGGGACGACGCTCACCTCCAGCCGGCCCTGGTCAGGACCGAGCGCCAGGCGGATGCCGGCGGTGTCGGGGAGCTCTTCGGCGTCGGTCAGGCCCTTGACGACGGCCTGGGCGTTCTCAGAAACGGTGAGCATGTGCGACTCCTGTCTTCGGTGCGGTCGCCGGCGGCTGCCGGCGTCGACGCTTACGACCACCTCGCGGGGCAATGCGCACGCGCCTCGGACACCTCCACCCTGCGCGACGGTCGGGGGGTGAAGTCAAGTCGCCCGCCGATGTGAGCGTCTGGAGTATGCCGTGGAGCAGGTGAGCCATGGCCAGGGCACCTGGGCGTGGGGTTGCCTGGGTCATGAGCACCTTCCGGGCTCACTCACCACCCCAAGGAGAACCGTTATGCACGTCACCGTCTTCGGAGCCACCGGCAGCGTCGGACGCCAGGTCGTCGACCGCACGCTGGCCGCCGGGCACACCGTCACCGCCCACACCCGGGACGCCGCGAAGGTGCGCGTGGAGCACGAGCGGCTGCGCGTCGTCGAGGGCGACGTCACCACCCTCGCAGGCTGCCGGCCCGCGGTCGAGGGGGGCGACGCCGTCGTCATCACCCTCGGCGACGGGCGTCGGGGCACGGTCCGGGAGGCCGGCACCCGGGCCGTCGTCGAGACGATGCAGCAGCTCGGTGTCCGCCGACTCGTCTGCCAGTCGACGCTCGGGGTCGGCGCAAGCCGGGACAACCTGACCAAATTCTGGCGCTATGCGATGTTCGGTGCCCTGCTGCGCCGGGCGTATGCCGACCACGTCCGGCAGGAGGAGGTCGTCGCCGCCAGCGGTCTGGACTGGACGATCGTGCGGCCCAGCGCCTTCACCGACCAAGAACTCGAGGGCGTCCGGCACGGCTTCGGCGCCGACGTCAGCGGTCTGCGGCTCAAGATCTCGCGGGGGCAGGTGGCCGACTTCCTGGTCGCCCAGCTCGCCGAGGGGGACCTGCACCGGCACGTGTCACTGTCGGCGTGACGGGGGTGCCGTCGCTCGGCGCGGCGTCTGTCGGCAGGCCTCCCGCTAGCCTGGTTGACGTGGACGTCCTCGAGGCACTGCTCGACGGACCGCGGGCTCGCGGAGCCTTTCTGCTCCGGGCGGTGCTGGACCCGCCGTGGTCCCTGCGCATCGAGGACGACGCCCCGCTCAGCGTGATCGCGCCCCTGCACGCCTCGCTGTGGGTGTGCCCCGACGAGGGCGATCCCGTGGAGGTGCCGGAGGGGAGCGTCGCGATCGTGCGGGGGCCGGAGCACTACACGGTGACCGACACCCCGGGCCTGGTCCCGGACGTCGTGGTCTATCCCGGTGGCCGGTGCACCCTGGTCGAGGACGGTCGCGGTCTGTGGGACGAGCGGTCGCTGGGGGTGCGCACCTGGGGCATCCCGGGTGGGACCACCCAGATCCTGGTCGGCTCCTACGAGGGTCACGGGGAGGCGAGCCGGCCGCTGCTCTCCGCGCTCCCCCACGTCGCGGTGCACCACCCCGGGGATGAGGGCAACCCGCTGCTGGACGTGCTGGTCTCCGAGGTGGCCGTGGAGTCACCCGGGCAGCGCGCCCTGCTCAACCGGCTCCTCGACGTGCTCCTCATCTCGACGCTGCGCAGCTGGTTCGCCGCGCAGGCGGACGAGGCCCCCGGGTGGTTCCGCGCCCAGCAGGACCCTGCTGTCGGCACGGCCCTCACCCTGCTGCACCGAGAGGTCGCCCATCCCTGGACCGTCGACGAGCTCGCCGGCCGGGTCGGCGTCTCGCGGGCGGCGCTGGGGCGGCGGTTCACCGGGACCGTGGGCGAGCCGCCGATGAGCTATCTCTCCAGCTGGCGGTTGGCCCTGGCCGCGGACCGGCTGACCTCCTCTGACGCCACGATCGCCGCCATCGCCCGGCAGGTCGGCTATGCGACGCCGTTCTCGCTGAGCGCGGCGTTCAAGCGGGCCTACGGCGTGAGCCCGCAGCAGTATCGCGAGGCCCCGCCGGCCTCGGTGCTGGCACGGTTCTCCTCGTGACCGGCGTCGACGTCGCTCGCGCCTACGCCCGGCGACAATGGTCGCGCGGTTCATGTCGCATGCGACCACAACCGCGTGACCGAAAGCGCCGGACGCAACGGGTGGCCTCCAGATCAGCGCCGGCTCACCTCGGGCAGCCGCCGGCTGACGACCACGCCGAGCAGGCCCAGCAGCCCGAGGAAGACCAGCGCGATCTCCGCACCGAGGAGGGCCAGACCGCCGCTGACCGCACCCGCGACCAGCAGCAGGACGCCCATCGCGGTGTTGGCGACCGCGACGTACTCGGTGCGCTCATCCCCCTCCGCCATGTCCACGACGTAGGTCTTACGCGCGACGCGGACGGCCGTGTGGGTCAGGGCGAGGAGCAGGTAGGTGAGGGGATAGAGCCACCAGGCTGACGGCATACTCGGGATGCGGAGCAGCAGGAGGAAGGCGCCGATCAGGAGGGACGCGGCGCCGGCGCCCCAGGTCATGAGGTCGCGGGAGGACCGGTCGGCGAGGCGACCGAACCACTTGCCGCCGATCAGGCTGGCGACGCCCTGAGCGATGACGAACGGGCCCAGACCGGACAGTCCGCCACCGCCCGCCGCGGCGGCGAGCGCCACGACGAACGGCGGGCTCAGGGCGGAGACGAGGAGCAGGGTGCGGGCCGTCACGAAGCGGCGGAAGGTCCGATCGTCCCGGAGCAGGGCCACCGCCCGGCCCGCCCAGCCGGCGGTCTCCTCGGGCGTGGCGGGCTCCTCGTCGGGCTCGCGGACGCCGAGGTAGACCAGCCCGGCGAGGGCCCAGAACGCGGCGGCGACGGCGAGCAGCCAGACGAGGACCGTCGCGTTCACGTCGGTCCCGCCGAGGAGCCGTATGCCGAGGCCCAGGGTGATCGCGACCGCGCCGGACAGGACGGTGGTCACCCCGTTGATCTGGCCCCGCTCGCCCTTGGGGACGGTCCGGCCCAGCACGTCCTTGCCGGCCAGGGAGGTGAGGGCGCGGGAGAGGGCGAAGACGGCGAGCGCGGCGAGGATGACGATGCCGGCCGGCAGCCCGTCCAGGGCCGCGGCGGCCAGGGCCATGCCCGCGGCGCCGAGCGCCTGGCCGGCGGCGCCGAGGACCCAGAGGTAACGTCGGCGCCTGGTCCGCTCGACCCACGGGGTCAGCGCGGCCTGGGGCAGCATCGAGCCGGACTCCCGGATCGGCACGAGCAGACCGGTCAGGCCTCCCGGCACCCCGAGCGAGGCGAACAGCCAGGGCAGGACGGTCTTGGCGTTGACGACCTGGTCACCGGTGGCTTGCAGCGCCTGGGCGAGGATCTGCCGGGTGCCGTTGGCCGCGACCTCACGCTGCTCGTCCCGGGACTGGTCGTCGCGGTCGGCGCGG
Organism: Actinomycetales bacterium; assembly: GCA_012515595.1. Classification (GTDB taxonomy): domain Bacteria; phylum Actinomycetota; class Actinomycetes; order Actinomycetales; family Dermatophilaceae; genus Ornithinicoccus. The sequence continues at coordinate 18,664 of JAAYYA010000447.1, read as the reverse complement.
ACCAGGCGCTGGTAGACGTCGGTGAGGCTCACGGCCCCAGTCTGCCGTGGGTGGTCTCAGGCGGTTCAGGCGTCAGCGGGCCAGGTCGGCAGGCCGGAAGCTCACCGGGAAGGGCACCTCGGTGTCGAAGAGGTCGGCCCCCTCCACGATCTGGCGGGACTCGTAGGTGTCACCGACCAGCTGAAATGCCCTGATGGCGGGATGCTGCGGGTCCACGACCCAGTAGTGCTCGACACCGAAGAGACCAAGGACCTCCGGCTTGCGGACCAGGTCGGTGCGTCGGCTCGACGGGGAGAGGATCTCGACCGCGAGCACCGGTGGATCTGTCACCTCCGAGCCGTCCACCAGGGTGCGCGGCACCACCATGAGATCGGGCTGCACCACGGTGCGCTCCCCGGCACGCAGGTCGAGCGGTGCTGCGAGCACTCGCAGGTGGTCGGGAACGGTACTCGCCAACACGAGGAAGAGCTCACTGCTCACCACTTGGTGCGACACGCCCGGGCTCGGGGACACGATCAGCTCACCCTCGATGAGCTGGACGGTCATGTCGTCCCGCTGCTCGCGGTAGGCGTGCAGGTCCTCGACCGTGTAGATCCCGACCTCGGTGATGCTCATGGTCTCCATGGTGCCCCTCCCGGTTCATGCGGTCCAGCGTGGCATTCCCTGGAGGATCAGGTCAGAGGTTATCCACAGCCGGCCTCACCGAAGGGCTGGCATCAGGCTCCTCCAAGACCGCCCGGGTGCTGGGTGCGCGTCCGCAGCTCCCGCTCGAACTGGGGTGCCTTGTCCAGGTGCTCGCCGCTGCTCAGGTAGGACGCGCCACCTGGTGCATCGTCCTTGGGTGCGAGCAGGTTCAGGATCTTGCGGAGGAGGCTCATGGTCAGCTCCGATCGTCGGGGTGGGCCCACCCTAGTGAGGATCGGGCGCCCTGTCATCGCGTCGCCACCGGGCAGGCCCTGGCTTGACGGAAGCCTCAGGTGCGCCGGGCTGTCAGACTGAGGATGCCGACCCTGATCAGCCCGGGGCCGCACCACCGCCGCGAACGGAGCGACCGATGAGCCGTCAGGTCCAGATCACCTTCGACGCCGCCGACCCCGCAGCCCTGTCCCGGTTCTGGGCCGAGGCCCTTGGCTACGTGCACCCCGGTCCGCCCGGCGTGGAGCTGCCCGAGGGATCCGACCCGCTGGCCGCCTGGGACGAGTTCCTGGACAGGCTCGGCGTCCCCGAGGAGGAGCGGAACAGCCGCTCGGCCATCGAGGACCCGGCCGGTCACGGCCCACGCGTGTTCTTCCAACGGGTGCCGGAGGGCAAGGCCACCAAGAACCGCGTCCACCTCGATGTCCGCGCGGCGCCCGGGCTGGAGGGTGATGAGCGGATGGCGGCGCTCGAGGCCGAGGCGACACGGTTGGTCACCCTGGGCGCGAAGCGGCTGCAGCGCTTCGAACCTGAGCCCCCGATGAGCAACGGCTGGTTGGTGATGACCGACCCGGAGGGCAACGAGTTCTGTCTCGACTGACAGGCGGTCACGCGCCGAGCAGCTCCTCCACCCAGGCACCGAGCACGCGAGCGCTGGCGTCCACGAGCTCCGGCCAGTCCATCGCGGCGGCGTCGGCGTGGTCTGACACATGCTTGACCAGCCGGACGGGAACCCCCAGCTCCGCGCAGGCGTACGCCACGGCATACCCCTCCATGTCGACCAGGTGCGCGCGGAGGGCGAGGGTGTCGCGCACGACCGGGTCGGTGACGAAGACGTCCCCGGAGGCCAGGACCGTGTCGTCCCCGCCCGGGATCTCCAGCTCCTCCCGCGGGTCGAAACCCATGGTCCGGAGGCTGTCGGCGCTGAGGTCGTGGTTGACCACCCGCCCCGGCAGGAAGAGCCCGTGCGACTCCGGCCGCAGGCCGCCCGCGGTGCCGACGTTGAGCACCGTCAGCCCCTCGCGGTCGGTCGACAGGAGGGCGCGGGTCGTGGCGACGGCGGCCATCGTCTTGCCGACCCCGGTGATGACGACCGGCAGTTCCCTGGGCACGTGCGCGGCCTCCGCACGGGTGGCGGACACGACGAGATAGCGGGGCACGGCGTCAGTCCGTCAGCGGGCCAGGTGCGCGGGATGGAAACTCACGGGGAACGGCCCCTGGGTCTCGAAGATGTCGAGGCCCTGCACGACGTGACCGGACTGATAGGTGTCACCGACCAGCTGGAAGGCCCTGATGGCGGGATTCACCGGGTCCACAACCCAATAGTGCTCCACCCCGAACCGGCCCAGCACCTCCGGCTTGCGGACCAGGTCGGTGCGTCGGCTCGACGGGGAGAGGATCTCGACCGCGAGCACCGGTGGCTCTGTCACCTCAGAACCGTGGCGGTCGACATCGTGGATCACCATGAGGTCAGGCTGCACCACGGTGTTCTCCCCGACCCTGACGTCGAGCGGGGCCGACAACACGATCTGCTGCGCGGACGCTGCGGCGATGAGGATCCCGAAGAGTCGAGAGTGCACGATCTGGTGGGCAAGACCCGGGCTCGGGGACACGATCAGCTCACCCTCGATGAGCTGGACGGTCATGTCGTCCCGCTGTTCGCGATAGGCGCGCAGGTCCTCGACCGTATAGATCCCGACCTCGGTGATGCTCATGGTCTCCATGGTGCCCCTCCGCGGTTCATGCCGTCCAACGTCGCATGACCCGGAGAGTCATCTCAGGGTTATCCACAGTGACCTCCCCGAGGCGACAGGCACGCAGGCAGCGCCAGCAGGTCCCCCCGGTCACCCTTCCCGCATCGGCACCCGCACGCCGCGCTCGTCGGCGACGTCCTCGGCCAGGTCGTAGCCGGCGTCCACGTGCCGGATCACGCCCATCCCCGGGTCGTTGGTCAGCACCCGGGCCAGCTTCTGCGCGGCCAGCTCCGTGCCGTCCGCGAGGGACACCTGACCGGCGTGCATCGAGCGACCGATCCCGACGCCGCCGCCGTGGTGTAGCGACACCCAGGACGCGCCGGAGGAGGTGTTGACCAGCGCGTTGAGCAGCGGCCAGTCGGCGATCGCGTCGGAGCCGTCGGCCATCGCCTCGGTCTCCCGGTAGGGGCTGGCCACCGAGCCGCAGTCCAGGTGGTCGCGCCCGATGACGATCGGGGCCTCCACCTCGCCGCGGGCCACCATGTCGTTGAACTTAAGCCCGGCCTGGTCCCGCTCGCCGTAGCCCAGCCAGCAGATTCGTGCCGGCAGCCCCTCGAAGGCCACCTTCTCCCCCGCGCCGCGCAGCCACTTCTGCAGGTGGTCGTTGTCCGGGAAGAGGTCCATCACGGCGCGGTCGGTCGCGGCGATGTCGGCGGGGTTGCCGGACAGCGCGGCCCACCGGAACGGGCCCTTGCCCTCGCAGAACAGCGGCCGGATGTAGGCCGGCACGAACCCGGGGAAGTCGAAGGCCCGGTCGAAGCCGCCCTTGCGCGCCTCGTCCCGGATCGAGTTGCCGTAGTCGAAGACCTCGGCCCCGCCGTCCAGGAATCCGACCATGGCCTCGACGTGCTTGGCCATCGAGGCCTGCGCCCGGTCGGTGAACTCCTCAGGTTTCTTCTCGGCATACTCCGCCCACTCCTCCAGCGCCACGCCCTCGGGCAGGTAGGACAGCGGGTCGTGCGCGGAGGTCTGGTCGGTGACGATGTCGATCGCGACGCCGCGGCGCAGCAGCTCGGGGAAGACCTCGGCGGCGTTGCCGACCACGCCGATCGAGACGGCCTCGCGGGCCTCCTTGGCCGCCAGCGCGCGCTCCACCCCGGCGTCCAGCGACTCGGCGACCTCGTCCAGGTAGCGGCTCTTGACCCGCCGCCGCAGCCGCGACTCATCGACGTCCACGATCAGGCAGACGCCGCCGTTGAGGGTCACCGCCAGGGGCTGCGCGCCGCCCATGCCGCCGCACCCGCCGGTCAGCGTCAGGGTGCCAGCGAGGGTGTCGTTGAACTTCTTGGCGGCGATGGCGGCGAAGGTCTCGTAGGTCCCCTGCAGGATCCCCTGCGTCCCGATGTAGATCCACGACCCGGCGGTCATCTGGCCGTACATCGTCAGCCCCAGGTGCTCCAGCCGCCGAAACTCCGGCCAGGTCGCCCAGTCCGGCACCAGGTTGGAGTTGGCGATCAGCACGCGCGGCGCCCACTCGTGGGTCTGGAAGACGCCGACGGGCCGGCCGGACTGCACCAGCATCGTCTCGTCCTCGCGCAGCGTGGTCAGCGTGCGGACCATGGCGTCGAAGGACTTCCAGTCCCGCGCGGCGCGCCCGGTCCCGCCGTAGACGACGAGGTCGTCCGGCCGCTCGGCCACCTCGGGGTCGAGGTTGTTCATCAGCATCCGCAGCGGGGCCTCGGTGGCCCAGCTGCGGGCGGTGAGGGTGTTGCCGCGTGCTGCGCGGACGGGGCGGGCGCCTTCCATGGTGCTCTCCTTCGAGTATGTCGTGAGGCTGGCTGTGCGGGTCGTGTCCGGGTGGTCGGTCGGTGCGGTGGGCGGGATGGACGAAACCCCTACGAAGAGGTGCGGAGGGTGTGCGAAACCACTATGAAAATTGGGGGGTCAGTGCAGGGGGCCGGTGACGGTCTCGGCGGCGCGGCGGACCGCGCCGTCGGCGACCAGGTCGACCACGGTCTCGATCTCGGGGGCCAGGAAGCGGTCCGGGCCGGGGCCGGGCACGGGGTCGTAGCCGGTGCCCTCGACGTCCTCGGTGGCCCCCGGCGCGCGACCGGTTCTGAGCAGCGAGACGACGGCGGCGGTGGCGGGGGCCGGTGCGAGGGGGGCGCGCAGGTCCAGTGCCCGCGCCGCGGTGAGCACCTCGACGGCGATGACCCGGGTCAGGCCGTCGACCGCTCGGCGCAACTTGCGGGCGGCGGACCAGCCCATCGAGACGTGGTCCTCCTGCATGGCCGACGACGGGATGGAGTCGACGCTCGCCGGGGCCGCGAGCCGCTTGAGCTCGGAGACGATGGCGGCCTGGGTGTACTGCGCGATCATGTGGCCGGAGTCGACGCCGGGGTCGTCGGCCAGGAACGGGGTGAGCCCGTGGTTGCGCGCCACGTCGAGGAAGCGGTCCGTGCGCCGCTCGGAGATGCTGGCCACGTCGGCGGCGACGATCGCCAGGAAGTCCAGGACGTAGGCGACGGGCGCGCCGTGGAAGTTGCCGTTGGACTCGACCCGGCCGTCAAGGGTGACGACCGGGTTGTCGACGGCTGCGGCGAGCTCGCGCCCGGCGACCGTCGCGCAGTGGGCCATCGTGTCGCGGGCGGCGCCGTGCACCTGGGGGCTGCAGCGCAGGGAGTAGGCGTCCTGCACCCGGGTGCACGCCTCGGGGTCGCGGTGGCTGTCGCGGATGGCGCTGCCGGCCATCATCGCGCGCAGGTTCTCCGCGGACAGGGCCTGGCCGGGGTGCGGCCGCAGCGCCTGCAGGTCGGCGGCGAAGACGTCGTCCGTGCCCAGCAGCCCCTCGACGCTCATCGCGGCGGCGACGTCGGCGGTGGCCAGCAGTGTGTCCAGGTCGGCGAGCGCCAGCACCAGCTGGCCGAGCATGCCGTCGGTGCCGTTGATGAGGGCCAGGCCCTCCTTCTCGGCGAGCTGGACCGGCTCGATCCCGGCCTCGGCCAGCGCATCTGCGGCGTCCCGGACGTCGCCGTCGGCGTCCCGGACCAGCCCCTCCCCCATGACCGCGAGCGCGCAGTGGGCGAGGGGGGCGAGGTCGCCGGAGCAGCCGAGCGAGCCGTACTCGTGGACGACCGGGGTGATGCCGGCGTTGAGCAGCGCGGCGTAGGCCTGCGCGGTCTCGACACGCACGCCGGTGCGGCCGGTGGCCAGGGTGGACAGGCGGAGGAGCATCGTGGCACGGACCACCTCGCGCTCGACCTCCGGGCCGGAGCCGGCGGCGTGGCTGCGGACCAGGCTGCGCTGCAGCTGGGCGCGCATCTCGGCGGGGATGTGCTTGGTGGCCAGCGCCCCGAAGCCGGTCGAGATGCCGTAGTGGGCGACCGGGTCCTCGGCCAGCGCCTCGATCACGGCCCGGCTCGCGGCGATGCCCTCCAGGGCCCCGGCGGTGAGTTCCACGGGAACCCCGTGCCGCGCCACCGCGACGACGTCCCCGGGGGTCAGGGCGCCCACGCCGATCGAGACGGTGGATGGGGCGTCGGGGGAAGCGGTGCGGCTCATAGGTGACATTCCATCGCTCGCCGGGCGCACGGCATACCTCCCCGGTGTGCATTCTGTCCCACATCTGGGACAACTTGCGCCCATCGCCAGCCCCTGACGGCGGCTCGACCGTGGTCGGGCCGGGGCAGCGGGCGCCGAGCACGCTGACCGCCGCGCCGCGGTGGCTCCGCCTGACACACTTGAGGACGTGGCGGACAGGAGCCAGTCATGACCACCTCCAGCGGACCGCCGCGAGACGACGCCGCGTGGTTCCGCTCGTGTTACGAGCAGACCTACGACGACCTGCTCCGGTTCGTCCAGCGTCGGGCCCATCCGAGCCACGCCGAAGACGTCGTCGCCGACGTCTTCCTCGTCGCCTGGCGCCGCCTGCCCGACCTGCCGCGCGACCTGGACTGCGCCCGGGCATGGCTCTTCGGCATCGCCTACAAGACCCTCGCGAACGCCCGGCGCGGCCAGGACCGGCGAGAGGCCCTGGCGCTGCGGGTGGCCGACCACCTGCAGCCCACGGACGCCGGCGCGGACCCCGACCTCGTCGCGGCCCGGTTGGACCTCGCGTCGGCCTGGCGCAGCCTGTCCGCGGCCCACCAGGAGGCGCTCGCCCTCCGGGCGTGGGACGGGCTGACCTCCCCCCAGGCAGCGGCCGTCCTCGGCATCAGCCCCACGGCATACCGCCTGCGTCTGTCCCGCGCCCGACGGGCTCTGCGCACCCACCTGCACCACGACCACCCGGCCGCCGACGGGCGTGCCGTCCCGGAAGCGAGCCAGTCATGAGCCACGACCTCGACCACGACCTGCGCGCGCTGGACCCCACCTCGCGGCAGACCAACGGGCTGAGCGACCGGGCCCTGGACGACCTGCGCCACATCATGTCCACCCCACCGGGTGATCCCACCGACCGCGAGTATGCCGGGGGCCGAGCCATCAGGCGCCCCCGCCGGAGCCGGTGGGTCACCCGGGCGCTGCCGGCGGCTGCCGCCGCCGTCGGCCTGGCCGTCCTCGCACCAAACCTGTTCAGCGATGACTCCGCCTTCGCGACGTGGACCGCACGGCCCGCTGCGCCCTCGGTGGAGGACGTCGCCGAGGCCGGGCGCGTGTGCGGAGACTTCTGGCGCACTGCCGGCGTGGACCGGCCGCTGCCCGGCCTGACCGTCGCCCTCGCGGAGGAGCGCGGGGACTGGACCTACACGGTGATGCGCACGTCGGACGGTCAGTTCGCCGACTGCCTGATGCAGCTCGAGCACGGCCGCTGGTGGTCCTCCCGGGGGCCTCTCGTCACCGGAGGTGGTGGCCTGACGCCGCCGCTGGCCGAGGGCCCGACCGCCGGGGAGCTGGAGGCGGTGATGTACAGCGGGAGCGGCAGCGGCACCGACGAGGTCGGCGTGGTCGCCATCAGCGGTCGGGTCGGTCCCCAGGTGGTCTCGGTCGTCGCGCACGACCTCACGGTCGGGGATGTGCGGGCGACGGTGGCGGACGGCTACTGGGCGGCGTGGTGGCCCACGCCGGTCGCCCCGGGGACGGCGCCGGACCTGGACGCGCTCACCGTCACCGTCACCGTCGCCGACGGCAGCACGTATGAGGTGACGCACGAGGAGATCCTCGAGGACGTGATGGGCCCTTGAGCTCGCCCACCGTGCGCCGGCGGTTCCAGTCCGGCCGGGTGAATCTCACCCCTCCCCGGACAGGTGAAGGGCCCTTCGGCAGTATGAGTGCCAAAGGGCCCTTCGGGTGACTGGTCCAAGGGTGACTGACCGGTCGATCCCACCGGCTTCCGTGATCCCACCTGCCCCGTCACCTGGGCTGGTGCGACGGGCGAACCCGTCGGATGGACCACCTTTTCCGGTGTATCCCACCTTCCCTTGCGGGATGGCGTAGGACATTTCTAGGTCACCGGGAGGGGTTTGGCAAGACCTTTCCCAAACTATTTTTCGCGAGTTTCTGTATCCACAGGTTTATCCACGATCCACCAGGCTTTTCCACTGGTATTCACTCTTTATCCACCGGGTATCCACAACAGGGTGTGGACAGTCGAGTCCGGTTGGTGTGGCCTCATCGACCGAGCGCGTGCTGTTGCGTCCCCAGACCCCACCGAGCGCGTGCTGTTGCGTCCCCAGACCCCACCGAGCGCGTCGCGTTGCGCGGCGCGAGCTCAGAGGTACTGGCCCGTGGGTCCCGTGTCCTCGTCGCCCCCGGGCTGAGGCTGCCCGGGCATGCCGGGGCGGCCGGCCCCCTGACCCGGGACCACCTGTCCGCCCGGGCCGCCGGGGAGGGCCAGCCGGATCTGCTGCAGCTGCTGCTGGGCGGCCATCTGCTGCGCGACGATCGCGGTCTGGATGCCGTGGAACAGGCCCTCCAGCCACCCGACGAGCTGGGCCTGGGCGATGCGCAGCTCGGCCTCGCTGGGCGCCGCGTCGGTCAGCGGCAGGGTGATGCGCTCCAGCTCCTCGACGAGCTCGGGGGCCAGCCCCTGCTCGAGCTCGGTGATGGACCGGCGGTGGATCTCCGCCAGCCGCGCCCGGCCCGCCTCGTCGAGCGGTGCCTCGCGGACCTCCTCGAGCAGCTGCTTGATCATCGTGCCCAGCCGCATCACCTTGGCCGGCTGCTCCACCAGCTCTGAGGGCTTCTTGCGGCCGGACTCCTGGCCGTCCTCGGGCTCGGCCACCCCCATCCCGTCCTGGGTGACCACGACGACCCGGCGGTGCTGTTCATCGCCGCCCTGTTCACCGGTGCCGTGCTCGTCGCCGCCCTGCCGGTCACCGCCCTGTTCACCGCTGCCGTGCTCGTCGCCGCCCCCACTCTCGGGAGCCTGGCTCTCCGGGGTCAGAGGCTCGTTGTCCTCGGAGTCGTCTCGCGACGGCTGCGCTACGGATTCCGGCGGCTGGTTCTCGGTCATGCTTCCATCCTGCCAACGTCGAGCAGGATCTTCCCGATGTGGCTGCTGCCCTCGATGAGCCGGTGCGCCTCGGCTGCCTGCTCGAGGGGGAAGCGCCGGTGGATGATCGGCGTCACGCGCCCGGACGCCACCAGCGGCCAGACATGCTCGCGAACCGCCGCGACGATGGTGGCCTTCTCGGCCGCTGGGCGGGCCCGCAGCGAGGTCGCGATGACCGCGGCGCGCTTGGCCAGCAGCCGGCGCAGGTCGAGCTCGGCCTTGGCTCCGCCCTGCAGGCCGATGACCACCAGGCGCCCGTTGTCGGCCAGCAGGTCGGTGTTGCGGTCGAGGTACTTGGCGCCCACGACGTCGAGGATCACGTCCGCCCCGTGCCCGTCGGTCGCGGTCCGGACCCGCTCGACGAAGTCCTCCTCCCGGTAGTTGACCAGGACCTCCGCGCCGAGCTTGGCGCAGGCCGCCAGCTTGTCCTGCGACCCGGCCGTCACCACCACGTGCGCACCGACCTCCCGCCCCAGCTGGATCGCCATGGTGCCGATGCCGCTGGAGCCGCCGTGCACCAGCAGCACCTCCCCGGGCTGCAGGTTTGCGGTGAGGAAGACGTTGCTCCACACGGTGCAGGCGACCTCGGGCAGCGCTGCGGCGTCGGCGACGGCGACGCCCTCCGGCACCGGCAGGACCTGACCCACGGGGACGGCGACCTGCTCGGCATACCCCCCGCCGGCCAGCAGCGCGCAGACCTGGTCGCCGACCTGCCAGTCCTCGACGCCCTCACCCAGTCGGCTGATGATGCCGCTGACCTCCAGGCCCGGGAGCTCGGACTCCCCGGGCGGCGGCGGGTAGAAGCCCTTGCGTTGCATGACGTCGGCCCGGTTGACGCCGGCGGCGACGACGTCGATCAGCACCTCGCCTGGCCGCACCTGGGGGGCGGGGACGTCGGCGGGGACGAGGGCGTCGGCCTCGCCGGGTTCGGGAATCGTGATGGCGCGCATCCTCCGACCCTACGGCGGTGGGCCGACGGTGAGCACACGGCATACCACTGTCGGCCGGAGGCCGCCGTGATCAGCGGACGGCAGCGCCTCCTAGGCGGCGCGTCAGCTCGCCCGCGCACCAGCGGGTCGCCGCCACCAGCTCGACCCGGCCCTCCTCGTCCACCTCGCCGACCGGATAGGTGACCGCGATGCCGGCCACGGGGTGCCCGTTGTGGTCCAGCGCGGACGAGGCGACCGAGGCCAGGCCGGGCGTGACCGAGTCGGACTCGGTGGCGAACCCGTCGGCCCGCACGTCCGTGAGGATCCGCCGGAGCCGGCTGAGCGAGGTCGGACCCTGGCCGTGCCGCTGCACGAAGACGTCCTGGGAGGGGTAGAGCGCGCGGACCTGGGCGGCCGGCAGCGCCGCCAGGATCGCCAGTCCGCTGGCCGTCAACGTCGCGGGCAGGCGCACCCCGACGTCGGTGACCAGGGAGGGCCGGCCCACGACCCGCTCCTCGATGACGTAGACGACGTCCCGCCCGTGCAGGACGACGAGGTGGGCGCTGTGGCCGGTCCGGTCGGCGAGCCTGGTCAGCAGCGGCCGGGCGAGACGCTGCATCGGCTCCTGCCGGGAGTAGGCCGAGCCGAGCTCGAAGGCCGCGACCCCCAGTCCGTAGCGCCGCTCCTCGGGCAGGTGGGTGACGAACCCCTGGTCGAGCAGGACGCCCAGCAGGCGGTAGGTGCTGGATCGCGGCAGACCGAGGGACCGGGCGATCGAGGCGGCGGGCATCGGCCCCGCGTGCCGGCTGAGCAGCTTGAGCACCGCGAGGGCGTGCCCGGCGGCCGGGGCCTGCGAGGTGACCACCGCGCCAGTATGCCGTGACCCACCGTGGCGGCCCTCGCGTCACCTCCGTGCCAGATCACTTGTCCACAGCAGGCTGTGGACGATCGGTGGAAAAGCGCCGTTATACGGTGGAAAAGGGGGCAATCCTGTGCACAAAGCTGTGCATGAGAAAATTGTTTGAAGAAATCTTGTCGAACCCCTTGTGCTGCCCCGTTCGGTGACATAGAAATAACCCACGCACTCCCGAGAGGGAAGGCGGGATGGACCGGAATACTCGATCCAGATCGAAGGGCTTGCCCTTCGGGACGACGAGCCGCTCATGTCCTTCGGGACGCCGAGCGTGCTCGACGCACCAGCACGGTGACGCCGCTGGTGGGTGAGAGAGACCCGGTTGCATCGACGGGAAGTCACCCCTTGTTCCTGTCACCCCGAAGGGCCCTTGGCACTCATACTGCCAAGGGCCCTTCACCACTGTGGGCGGTCTGCACCCCCGGGGACCCCTCTGCACCCCCGGGAACCCCGGAACCTCATCTTCGAGCGCCCTCGCGTTCTTCGGGCCGACTGCAACCGTACTGAGGATGAGGAAGGCGCTCGAAGACACCAGCTTGGGGACGGGGCCACCCGAGCTCGGGCGGTTCACTCGAAGAGGATGTACTCCGGCTGGGGGTCCAGGCCGAGGACCTCGGCACCGGTCATGATCGGCCCGAGGACGAGGTCCTCTTCGTAGAAGAGCTTGAAGCCGGGGACCACGTGCTCGGGCTTGGTCTCGTTGACCAGGTTGTAGGTCTTGATCTTGTCCGAGGGCGCACCGATCCCGTCCACCGACTTGATCAGCACGATCCCCTCGTGGTGCGTCAGCTCATGCTCGTCGCGGACGACGCCGGGATGGACCTGGTGATAGACCATGACCTTCTCCGGCAGGGCATGCTCCTCGACCAGGTCAGCCAGGTAGGCAGCGACCTCGTCCAGCTCGGCGCCGGTGGTCCGCCCGTAGACCCGACCCGGGATCTGGCCCTCCTCCACGGCCCACTCCGGGTCGAGGGCGACGCCGACGTCCGGCTCGACCAGCCACTTCTCGTAGTGCTTCACCTCGTCGATGAAGTCGGCCCGGCCCGGCTGGATGTTGAGCAGCAGGATGCCCTGGTGCCGCCGGGCGGCGTCCAGGTGGTCCTGGATGACCGACTCGGGGATGTAGGTGCGGAACATACCGTCGGAGCCGGGGGTGGCGTGGACGACGGTCGCGATGAGCTCCAGGACGGGCAGGAGGTCCCGGCCCCCGGCATACTCCTCGCCGCGCTCCTCCATCTCGACGACTCGCTCGTCCAGGTCCCCGATGCCCATCCGGCCCATACCTGGAGAGCCGGGCAGGCCGGAGTACCCGAACAGCCGGTAGTGAGGGAAGATCTCGGTCCCGCCCCGCGGCAGCTCGATGGCCTGGGGCGCCTCCGTCGTCACCTCCACGTCGTCCGGCGGGGGCTGCTGTGTCGGACCCCCCGTCGCATCCCCGGGACCACCCTGCTCGGGGGCCGGCTCGCCCCCCGAGGACACCGGTGGCTCCGCTCCCTCCGGCGCTGCGTCGGAGCAGCCCGCCAGCAGCACGGCGAGCACGCCGCCTCCGGCGAGCAGCGCCCGCCACGACCCCCGACTCATGCTTCCTCCTCCACCAGGCGACCGGGCGCCGGTTCGTGGTCCGCGCGGGCGACGAGCTCCAGGATCCGCCGCGTCTCGTGGTCAGTCTCGGTCAGGTCAGCCGGACGCAGCCAGGAGGCCTTGCGGGCCTCGGTGGCCAGCGCGACCTCCGGGCGCTGCGCGACGCCGACCCGGTAGATCACGTCGATCTGCTGGGTCGAGGGGTGGACGCCGACCGCGATGGGGTCGCCGGGCTCGATGTCCAGACCGACCTCCTCGCGCACCTCGCGCCGCACGGCCTCGCCCGGCTCCTCGCCGCGCCCTAGCAGACCACCGGGCAGGGTCCAGCCGAGGCGGTGCGGCTGCCACAGCAGCAGGACCTCGCCGTCGTGCTCGACCAGGCACACCGCACCGACGGTGTAGCTCGGGGTGCCGGCGCGCACCAGGGTCCGCTTGACCGGGCCGGGGATCCGGCGGAACCCGAGCAGCGCCATCGTGCCGGCCTTGCGCCGGAGCACGGACAGGTCCATCAGGCCCACCGCAGGGAGGAGATGAGCCCCACCGCGTCGGGGCTGCCGAAGAAGTCCCGCACGAGGACCCCCAGGTCGAGGTCGTGCCACACCTGCGGCGTGAGCGCGACGTCCTCAGTGAGGCTGCAGGTCGCCCGCCACGTCTCGTAGGTCACCGTCCGACCGTTGACCTCGCTCTGGGTGGTCGTCAGCGGCAGACCTTCGGCGGCGGTCACGAGCAGGTCGACCTCGGAGTCGTCCGGCGGCTCGGGAGTCCCGGTCGTCGCGGCGGTGTCCGGGGTGCTGGTGACCGTGGCGTCGTCGGCGACGGCACCGCCCTCCCCGAACGGGCACGGGAGTGGTCCCGGCGTGCTGCGCCAGCCCTCGACCTGCCGGGGCGAGTAGGCAGCACCCGCGTGGCCGGGCAGCCAGTCGGGCCCGGCGGCAATCAGGATCCCGGCGCAGCCGTCGATCGCCGGCCGCACCTCGGGAGGCACCAGGCACCACAGCTGGGGCGGCTCGGCACCGGGGTTGGGATCCGCGGTGCGCTGGGCCGCCCCGAGCTCGACAACCGTCCAGGTGTCCGGCATGTCGAAGGCGATCCGAGCACCTCCGGGAACGTCCAGGACGGTCTCCACCAGTGTCGCGGTGGTCGGTGCGGCGTCGCCGTCGGTCCCCCCGGTCGGCTCGGGGGCCTGGGTGACCTCCTGGGTCACCACCGTGGTGCGACCCGCCGCGTCCGTCGTCGTGATCTCCACGGGCTCGCCCTCGCCGTCACCGACGGTGCAGCCGGCGCACGCGAGGGCGGTGACCGTCAGTCCCACAGCCAACCCACGCATGCACTCATGCAACCACACGAGCAGGGTGGTGAGGGCATGGTCGCCGCAACACCGCGCGCCCGGTCGGGTCTGAGAGCGCAAGACCGCGCGCCCGGTCGCCCCTGCGAGCGCAACACCGTGCGCTCGGTCGGAGGATGGGGGTCAGCCCAGGTCGGTGTGGACCGTGCGGCCGGCGGCGCGGCCGCTGAACAGGCAGCCGCCCAGGAAGGTGCCCTCCAGCGACCGGTACCCATGCACCCCACCACCGCCGAACCCGGCGACCTCACCCGCGGCATACAGCCCGGGGACCGCCGCGCCGTCGGCGCCCAGGGCCCGGGAGCCCAGGTCGGTCTGCACGCCGCCGAGGGTCTTGCGGGTCAGCACCCGCAGGCGCACCGCGTGCAGCGGCCCCTTCTCCGGGTCCAGGAAGCGGTGCGGGGAGGCCGTCCGGATCAGCTTGTCGCCGCGGTAGCGCCGGGTCGCCCGGACCAGCTGGACCTGCGCGTCCTTGCCGAACTCGTTGTCCAGCTCGGCGTCGCGCGCCTCGATCATCGCCCGGATCCGGCTCGCCTCCAGCAGCCGGTCGCCGCTCAGCTCGTTCATCGCGGCGACCAAGTCCTCGACGGTGTCCGCGCTGACGAAGTCCACCCCGTCGTCGATGAACCGCTGCACCGGGCCGGGCGCCCCCGGCCGCACGCGGCCGAGGACCTGGGCGATGCTCTTGCCGGTCAGGTCCGGGTTCTGCTCCGACCCGGACAGTGCGAACTCCTTCTCGATGATCGCCTGGGTGAGGATGAACCACGAGTAGTCGTGCCCGGTCTGCCGCAGGTGCGCGAGAGTGCCGAGGGTGTCGAAGCCGGGATACAGCGGCGCGGGCAGCCGGCGCCCGGCCGCATCGAGCCACAGCGAGGAGGGCCCGGGCAGGATCCGGATGCCGTGCCGGTCCCACACCGGCGAGTGGTTCTCGATCCCCTCGACGTAGTGCCACATCCGGTCCCGGTTGACCAGGCGCCCGCCGGCTCCTTCCACGAGGGGGAGCATCGAACCGTCGACGTATGCCGGGACACCGGCCACCATGTTCTCCGCCGCTGGCGGTGGGCCGAGTCGCTCGGGCCAGAACTCGCGCACCATCTCCAGGTTGTGGCCGATGCCGCCGGAGGTCACCACCACCGCCTGGGCCGTGTACTCGAAGTGGTCGACGACGCTGCGGGTGCTGCGTGCTCCGCGCGCGGCGCCGTCGCTGGACAGCACCTCGCCCCGCACCCCGGTGACGGTGCCGTCGGTGGTGACCAGCTCGGTCACCCGGTGCCGACCGGCCAGGGTGAGGAGGCCCTCGGAGGCGGCCTGACGACATACTGCCTCGAAGGGGGCGACGATCCCGGGGCCGGTGCCCCAGGTGATGTGGAAGCGCGGGACCCCGTTGCCGTGACCGTCGGCGGTGCCGTCCCCGCGCTCGGCCCACCCCACGACGGGGAAGAAGCGGACCCCTTTCTCGTGCAGCCAGGCCCGCTTCTCGCCGGCGGCCCACTCCACGTAGGCGCGGGCCCACCGCACCGCCTGGCTGTCCTCGTCCTCGAGCCGGTCGAAGCCCGCGGTGCCGCGCCAGTCCCGCCAGGCCAGCTCGAGGCTGTCCTTGATGCCCATCCGGCGCTGCTCGGGGCTGTCGACGAGGAACAACCCGCCGAAGGACCACCACGCCTGGCCCCCCAGGTGGTCGGCGGACTCCTGGTCCAGCAGGATCACCGACCGGCCCGCCTCCACCAGCTCGGCGGCGGCGACCAGGCCCGCCAGGCCCGCCCCCACCACGATCACATCGGCCGACCGCTCGGTGTTCATCCCTGGGGCCCTGTCGGGCGTCACGTCCGGGCTCACGTCCGGCTCCTCTCCTCCGCCTCAAGGCGGTAATCGTCGCTGTGGCACCTAAGATTCCAGACGCGATGAGTGAAGCGGAAGAGCCCGTGACCCGCAGCACTGCCCCACACCGCCCGTGGGTCGGTCGGCTGCGCGCCGCGCTGACCGTGCTCGTCCTGGCCGTCGTCGGGTATGCCGGGGGGATGGCGACCACCAACCTGTGGCCGATCAGCACGGAGACCGACAACTTCCGTGCCTCGGTGCGGGTGCTGCCCTCGCCCTTCCAGGCCAACGTGGTCCACGCGCCCACCGTCTTCGGGGACATCGACCTGCACTTCGCGGGCACGCTGCCCGCACCGGGGATCGAGGCCCGGCTGCAGGTCAAGGAGGAGATCACCGACCTGTTCACCCGGGGCCGGGTGGACGTGGACGCCCTGACCCCGCACGAGGGGGAGCTGCGCGAGGCGATGAACTCCGGTCTGCGGAACCTGGCGGTGAAGTTCGTCGGCGGGGTGCTGCTGACCCAGCTCGCGATCGTCGGGTTGTGGCTCCTCGGTCGGTCCGAGCTGCCGTGGCGGCGGTCGCTGACCGCGGTCGGCACCGCGACGGCCCTGGCGGTGACGGTGCCGTCGCTGGCCGCGGTCACCACCTACCGCACGACCAACTTCGCGGCCTTCGAGGCCACCAGCCTGCTCGGCACGGTGCGCGGCAACAGCGGCATGTTCACCGACATCCAGGGCCAGGCGCAGCGGGCGACTCCGTACGTCCAGAACCTGTTGGCACTCTCGGACGCCCTGCAGCAGGAGTTCGTCCCGGCCGAGACCGCGGCGGAGCCGGGCGCCCGGTTCCTGCTGATCTCCGACGTGCACGGGATGAACTACTACCCGCTGGTGGCGCAGATCGTCGAGGACGAGCAGATCACCGCCGTCATCGATACCGGCGACATGCTCAACTTCGGCCGTGTGCAGGAGGGCGAGCTGGCGGGGATCTACGCCGCGATCGAGGATCTCGGCGTCCCTTATGTGTTCGTGCGCGGCAACCACGACGCGCTCAACGCGACCGACGAGTCGCTGCTGCGGCGGTTGGAGCAGGTCCCCAACGTCATCCTGCTCGAGCCCACCGCCGGTGACTATGTCGAGGCCGACGTCGCGGGAGTGCGGATCGCGGGTCTCAACGACTGGCGCTACTTCGCCGAGGTCAACGAGGACTTCGGCGCCCAGCAGGACGCGGCCGCCGAGCGCTTCGCCGCCGGGACCGCGGGCTGGCCGCTGCCCGACATCCTCGTCAGCCACCAGCCGTACGCCCTGCGGCCGCTGGACACCGGCGGCGTGAAGGTCAACGGTCACATGCACTCCCCCGACCTGGACGGCAACCGGATCCAGGTCGGGACGTTCACCGGCGGCGGACTCGTCAACCACTTCCAGGTTCCCGAGACCACCGGTGAGGACGAGGGCACGGCCGGTGAGCTGGTCGGCCAGCCCTACGCCTTCGACATCCTGGCGTTCGGCACGGACTGCTCGGTCCAGTCGCTGACCCGCTACTCCTACCGCAACCTGGTCTCCGGGCGGCCGCAGTTCGACAACGTCACGGTGATCAACGGCAACCGGCTCGCGGCCGACCCCGAGGAGGGGCGGACATGCGGCGCGGACCTCGGGGTCAGCACCCAGCCGATCGTTCCGGTCCCCGAGGAGGAGCTCAGCCAGGATCTCGAGGAGGCTCCGCTCGACGTCGAGGAGGGCCCGTTCGGTGACGTGCAGCCGCCCGTCACGAACCTGGAGGCACCCGTCACGAACCTGGAGGCGCCCGCCGTGGACCGGGGAGCTCCCGCCGTCGTCGACCAGGCGCCGGCCACCGCCCGACCAGCCCGGAGCGAACCGTGACCGACCACGCGACCCCCAACCTGCCCTCCTCGGACCTGGCGCGCACCTCCGCCTTCTACTCCCGGCTCGGGTTCACCGAGACGTGGCACGACGAGGGCTGGCTGATCCTGGAGCGCGGCGATCTCCGCCTGGAGTTCTTCCCGTGGCCGGACGTGGACCCACTGACCACCGCGTTCAGCTGCTGCCTGCGGCTGGACGACCTGGACGCCTTCTACGCCGTATGCCGCGGCGCCGGGCTCCCCGAGGCCACCACCGGCCACCCCCGCCTGCACCCCCCGCGCGTCGAGGATTGGGGCGGCCGGGTCGGCGCGCTGATCGACCCCGACGGCACCCTGCTGCGCCTCATTCAGAACTGAACGGGACCCCCCAATTTTGGTAGGGGTTTCGTACGCCCTCCGCACCTTTTCGTAGTGGTTTCGCACGCCCCCACGTCTCCCACACGTGCCTCCCCGCGCTGAGCATCCCCCGCAACGCCTCCCACCCCGTGCGTCCCACGCAGCGCTCGTGCCTCACGGCGTACGAAACCCCTACCAGAATGTGCGGAGGGCGTACGGAACCCCTATCTTTTTGGGGAGGATCCGAGGGGGAAGGTGTGGCGGATCTCGTAGCGGGGTGACCCCTCCCCCAGGTGCGACTCGACGAGCGCGACCTCGTCGACCAGGAACTCCGGGGACTCGTAGGCGTCCAGCGACTGCACCCACCGGCCCGCCTTCACCCGCCGCGGCGAGCGCGCCACCGTGACGTGCGCCGTGAACCGCTGGCCGTCGACGTCGGCGCCGGCGTGGCTGGACAGGTCGCGCAGTGCCCGCGACCAGCTGGCCAGCTCGCGGGCTACCGCGTCGTCGGTGACCCCGATCCACATCACCTTCGCCGCACCCGGGTCGGGGAAGGCGCCGGCCCGGCCCCACTGCATACGGACCGGTTGTCGGCGGGAGGCCCACTCGGTGGCCGAAGCGGCCAGCTCGTCCTCGCGGTGCTCGGGCAGGTCCCCCAGGAAGGCGAGGGTCAGGTGCAGGTGCGGCACGCGGGTCCACCGCCAGGTGCGGTCGGTGTCGGCGTCCCGTCTCGGCTCGAGGTGGGCGGCCAGGTGGTCCAGGACCTCAGG
>JAAYYA010000060.1 GCA_012515595.1 Actinomycetales bacterium | reverse complement strand
GGGCTTCGCCGACGCGGTCGGCGACTACCAGCGCCAGATGTTCCTGATGGACCACGCCGGCCTGCCGGTCGAGGTCGTCCTGGAGCAGATCGAGATGCTGGGCTCCGAGGTGGTCCCGGTGCTCCGCGAGGAGTTCGAGTCCCGCCGTCCGGCCGACGTCCCGTCCGACCCGCCCACCCATGCCAGCCTGATCGAGGCCGGTGACGAGCACGCCAACGCCGCGATGGGACCCCGCAGCCGCGTCGAGGCCGGGAGCAACTGATGGCCCGCAAGCTCGTCGTCATCTCGGCCGGCCTGAGCGTGCCGTCCTCCACCCGGATGCTGGCCGACCGCATCAGCGGCGCCGTGCAGCGCGAGGTCACCGCCCGCGGTGAGGGACTGGACGTCGAGGTCGTGGAGCTGCGCGGCCTGGCCCGCGAGATCGCCGACCACCTGGTCTCCGGCATGCCGCCGTCCGCCCTGCGACACGCGCTGAGCGCCGTCTCGTCCGCCGACGCGGTCGTGGCGGTCACCCCGGTGTTCACCGCGTCCTACTCCGGTCTGTTCAAGTCCTTTATCGACCTGCTCGACCCGGACGCGTTGACCGGCAAGCCGGTCCTGGTCGCGGCCACCGCGGGCACCCCGCGCCACTCACTGGTGCTGGACCACGTGCTGCGGCCGCTGTTCACCTACCTGCGCGCCGTCGTCGTCCCCACCGGCGTCTTCGCGGCGACCGAGGACTTCGGTTCCAACGGCGGCCGCGACGGGGAGGACGGCCTGGACCGCCGCATCGCCCGGGCGGCCAGCGAGCTGGGTGCCCTGCTGGTGTCGACCTCCGGGTCGGTCCCCGGCTTCACGGCCCCCGCGGTCGACGAGGTCGGCAAGGTCGACCGCATCTCGGAGGACTCCCTGACGCCCTTCGAGCAGCTCCTGGGCAACCAGCTGCGCTGACCACGCCACACGCACCGCCCGCCGGTGCATGTGGATGTCTTCACGCACCCTCCGGGGACCTCGTGTGAAGGACCCATGCACATGTACGTCTCGGGGGAGCCTCGCTGACGTTGGTGGAGCCGCGTGACACCTACCCTGTTGCAGGTGGACTTCGACACCAGGGTGGGCTGCTATGCGTGGATCGAGCGGGACGAGCACGTCCTGCTCGCGCACTGGGGTGGCTACACCCGGGCGGACGGGCGACACATCCGCCCGTGCTGGACGCTGCCCGGCGGGGGTCTCGAGCCGCACGAGACCTGCGAGCAGGCTGCGGTTCGCGAGGTGGCCGAGGAGAGCGGGTATGCCGTGCGCCTCACCGGATTCCTGGGCACCGGCACGACGATGATCGCGACGCCCGACCGAGCGATGGCGACGGACCGGCCGATGATGCTGGTGCAGCTGGTCTACTCCGCCGAGATCGCGGACGGCGACCTCCGCGCGGAGACGGACGGCTCGACCGACGACGTGCGCTGGGTGCCCCTCGCCGACCTGTCCAGCCTGCCCTGCGCGAGCCTGGTCGGGGTCGCCCTCGACCTGCAGCAGCGGCACCGGGAGGGCCCGGTCGTCGACGACACCCCGGTCGACGAGGACGCTGTGGCCCGCATCGTCGCCGCAGCGCACCACGCGACCGCTCGCGGCGCCACCAAGGTCATCACGATCGATGGCCCCAGCGGGTCGGGCAAGACGACCCTGGCCGAGGCGGTCGCCCACGACCTGGGCTGTCCGGTCGTGCACATGGACGACCTCTACCCGGGCTGGGACGGGCTCGCCGAGTCCGTCGATCTGGTGACCGACCAGGTGCTGGAGCCGCTCAGCAGAGGTGAGCACACGGCATACCGGGTCTGGGGCTGGACCCGTGGGGACTGGGGGAGGACCGCCAGGCTGCCGGCGACCGACGTGCTGGTGCTCGAGGGGTGCGGCAGCAGCGTGGGGCGCGCGGGGGAGTATGCCGCGGTGCGGGTCTGGGTGGACGCCGACGAGCAGGTGCGACACCGGCGGGGCCTCGAGCGTGACGGGGAGACCTTCGCGCCGCACTGGGACCGGTGGTCGGCGCAGGAGCGCGCGCTGTTCGGGCCGGACCGGACGGCCGAGCGGGCCGACCTCACGGTGCGGACGTAGGCCGATCGCCCGGCTGGGTGTTCCTGCGTTGGTGCTCCAGGGCGGAGCTCCTGTGCCTATGGTGCCGTTATGGCCGGACCTGCTGCTGACTGGGGCACGATCGTCCTGCACGTCGACGGTGCGATCACGACCGCGGAGGTGCGGGCGCGGATCGATGGTCAGCGGGTCGATCTCACTTTGCCTGCTACCACGGTGCCGGTGGCGCCGGGCCGGCACGAGGTTGAGGTCGAGGGCCTTCAGGGTTTCGTGACCACCTTTGGTGAGACCCGGGCGACGGTCGACGTGCCACCCAGGCAGCACGTCGACCTGCACTACGCGTTGCCCCGCACGACCCTGTCCGCGGGACGCCTCGGTGAGCAGCCGCAGCAGCGTTCGTGGGGGCCAGACTGGCGACACATCGGGATCGTCGTGGGGGGCGTGCTGCTGGTGCTGCTGCTGGGGATCGCCGCTGTTGTCGCATGGCAGGTTCTCGGCGCGGGGTGAGGTGACTCGAGAGGGGCGGGAGTCTCGGCGTCACCACTCCAGGCCGAAGGCGTGGAACACCGCTGCTGCAAGGGCGGGTTCCTGGTCCTCTCGCAGCGTTCCGATTTGCGGGCCGAGATCGTCGACCGAGATGGTGTAGATGGTGTCGAGGTTGACGACGGACTCGTGGTCCAGTCCGTTGGCGGGGCCGACCGGCAGCTCGACCGACAGACCGCGACGCGTCGAGGTGATCGCAGCGATGGTGACGGAGGTGCGTGCCTGACGGACCTCGGCCCGCGTCAGGACGAGCGCGGGCCGGACCTTGTCGAGCCGCACCGCGTGGATCGGCCGCATCAGCGCAGGCCCGGAAAGTCGCGCCGGCTCTGCATCCAGGCGTTCAGGGCGTCGAGGTCGGGATCAGACTCGGAGGTGCGGTAGATCTCGGCATCCCGTTCGTAGAGCCGGCGCCGTAGCTCCCGCTCCAGCGCGGACTCGACGATCTCCGCCCGGCTGCGCACGGCACCGGAGCGCACGAGCTCGTCGATCCTGGCGACGAGCTCGTCGTTGAGACGGAGCGAGACCTGCGTGGACATGGTCTGAGTGTAACCCAGAACGGGTGACAATACGGGTTACACGCGGACGGGGTCGTCCCTGCGAGTGCCCGGGCACGCCATCCGACCTACGGTGGACGAGACCCCGAAACCGACCCAGAAGGAGACAGCAGCATGGCTGCACTGAACGGCAAGAAGGTCGCGTTCCTGCTCACGAACGGCTTCGAGGACAGCGAGCTCACCTCGCCCTGGGAGGCGGTGACGCAGGCCGGCGCGACCGCGACGCTGGTCTCGCCTGAGACCGGCACGCTGACCGGCAAGAAGGGCCACGAGGCCTCGGTCGACCAGCAGGCGGCGGACGCCGACGCCGGTGAGTTCGACGCGCTCATGCTGCCCGGTGGTGTCGTCAACGGCGACAAGCTGCGGATGGACGAGGACGCGGTCGCCTTCACCAAGGCGTTCTTCGAGGCCGGCAAGCCGGTCGGCGTCATCTGCCACGGCGGATGGATCCTCACCGACGCGGACGTGCTGCGGGGACGCACGCTCACGTCATACCCCAGTCTGAAGACCGACCTGCGCAACGCCGGTGCCGAGTGGGTCGACGAGGAGGTCGTGGTCGACCAGGGGCTGGTGAGCAGCCGGACCCCGGATGACCTGCCTGCCTTCAACGCCAAGCTCGTCGAGGAGATCGGCGAGGGCCGGCACGAGCGCCAGACCGCCTGACGCCGGCATCGAGCCAGTTCGCTGGCGTCCAGGTCCGGTCGCCGCGCTCCCGAGCCAGGAGGAGCGCGGCGATCCTCGCGGATTCCGGTCGGGCGCAGCATCGGTGGGACAATCGGTGGCGACATGACTGCCACCGCGACCACGACCCTGCCCGAGACCGCCGCCCCCGAGACGGGGCGGCGGGTGCTGCCGCCCCTGCGGATCGGGCGCCACACCATCGACTCGCCGGTGGTCCTGGCCCCGATGGCGGGCATCACCAACCGGGCCTTCCGGCGGTTGTGCCGCGAGGCGGGCGCGGCGGGTCAGCCGGCCAGCGGGGCGACCTCGCTCTACGTGAGCGAGATGATCACCTCCCGGGCCCTCGTGGAGCGCACGCCGGTGTCGATGAAGCTCATCGAGCACGACCCCGAGGAGCAGCCGCGCTCGATCCAGCTCTACGGCGTCGACCCGGCCACAGTGGGCCGCGCGGTCGACCTGCTGGTCTCGGAGGACCGCACCGATCACATCGACCTCAACTTCGGCTGCCCGGTCCCCAAGGTCACCCGCAAGGGCGGCGGCGCGGCGCTGCCGTGGAAGACCGAGCTCTTCCGGGGCGTCGTCTCCGCGGCCGTGCGGGCCGCCATGCCGTATGACGTGCCCGTCACCGTGAAGATGCGGGTCGGGATCGACGCCGACCACATCACCTACCTGGAGGCCGGACGCATCGCCGAGGGCGAGGGTGCCGCGGCCGTCGCGCTGCACGCCCGCACCGCGAGCCAGGCCTACTCCGGCCAGGCCGACTGGTCGCGGATCGCCGAGCTCAAGCGCACCGTCACCTCGGTGCCGGTCCTGGGCAACGGCGACATCTGGTCGGCGGAGGACGCCCTGCGGATGGTCGAGGAGACCGGCTGCGACGGGGTCGTCGTGGGCCGCGGGTGCCTCGGCCGGCCGTGGCTCTTCGCCGACCTGGCCGCGGCCTTCGCGGGCTCCGACCTGCGCGTCACCCCCACGCTCGGCGAGGTGAGCGCCACCCTCCGCCGTCATGCGGAGTACCTCGTCGACTTCCACCAGGACGAGAACAAGGGTTGCCGCGACATCCGCAAGCACATTGCCTGGTACTTCAAGGGCTTCCCGGTCGGCGGCGCCTTCCGCAACCAGCTCGCGCTGGTGGACTCCCTCGCGGCGCTGGACGACCTGATCGGCGGCCTCGACGGCAGTATGCCGTGGCCCGGCGACGCCGCCGAGGGCCAGCGGGGCAGGGCCGGGTCCTCCCGGGTCGTCGCCCTGCCCGACGGGTGGCTGCAGTCGCAGGACCTCAACGAGGCGCAGCGCGAGGCCGTGGCGCGGGCAGAGGGCACCGTCACCGACGGCGGCTGACCGCAGCCGGAGGCTCACCGCCCACGCAACAACGGCGTGCCCGGTCATCGCACGTGTGAAACCTTCACAACTCCTCCACAGGTCGCACCCCCGCGGAGCACCTCGCGGAACCTAGTCTCGGAGTCATGACCGAGCCCACCCGCTCCGACAACGCCGCAGGGCACACGCTGCTCGTCGTCGAGGACGACCCGACGATCAACCAGGCGCTCTCGGACCGGCTGGTGGCCGAGGGCTTCACGGTGGTCCGTGCGGTCGACGGCCCCGGCGCCGTCGCGGCGTTCACCGAGCACCGCCCCGACCTCGTGCTGCTGGACGTCATGCTTCCCGGCTACGACGGGCTCGAGGTCTGCCGGCGCATCCAGGCGGAGCGTCCGGTGCCGGTCATGATGCTGACGGCGCGGGTCGAGGAGACCGACGTGCTGGTGGGACTCGGCGTCGGGGCGGACGACTACGTCACCAAGCCCTTCCGGATGCGCGAGGTCGTCGCCCGGGTGCGCGCGCTGCTGCGCCGGGTCGAGCGGGCCGCGGAGCTGGCGAACACCCCCGAGGCGATCGTGACCGTCGGCGACCTACACCTCGACCGCGGCGCGCGACGCGTCCGGGTCGGTGCCGACGAGGTCCACCTGACCCCGCTGGAGTTCGACCTGCTGGCGGCCCTGGCCGCCGAGCCCGGCGCCGTCCAGACCCGCGAGGACCTGATGTCCGGCGTCTGGGGCTGGGCCGACGCCCGTGGCACCCGGACGCTGGACAGCCACGTGAAGTCGCTGCGCGCCAAGATCGGCGCCGACCGGGTCCGCACCGTGCACGGCGTCGGCTACGCGCTGGAGGTGTGATGGTCATGGCAGGCGCTGATCTGGTCCCCGTACCGGACCACGGTTCCGTCGCCACGGACCGTCCGCTCGACCCCGTCGGGTCGATCAAGATCAAGATCGGGCTGCTGGTCGCCCTGAGCATCCTCGCGGCGGCCGTGGTGCTCCAGGTGGGAAACCGGGCCGGCGTCCCCGCCTGGCTGACCCTGCCGGTCACCGTCGCCGCCGCACTGGGGGTCACCCAGTGGCTGGCCCGGGGCATGACCGCCCCCCTCGGCGAGATGACCAGCGCAGCCGGCCGTATGGCGCGCGGAGACTACGGCGCCCGCGTCACCGCCACCTCGGCCGACGAGGTCGGGCACCTGGCCCGGGCCTTCAACACCATGGCGGACGACCTCGCCACCGCCGACCAGCAGCGGCGACAACTGGTGGCGACCGTCTCGCACGAGCTGCGCACCCCGCTCGCGGGACAGCGGGCCCTGCTCGAGAACCTCGTCGACGGCGTCGTGACACCGGACGATGCCGCCCTGCAGGCCGCACTCAACCAGTCAGAGCGTCTGAGCACCCTGGTGGAGGACCTCCTGGACGTCAGCCGCGTCGACGGGGGAGCGGTGTCCCTGGACCTGGAGCCGGTCACGGTGCGCGACCTGCTGCACCGCGCGGTCGAGGAGTCCGAGGTCGGAGGCCGTCCGGTCCGCTACGAGGTTAGCGTGGCGCCGCCGGACCTGGAGGTCCGGGCGGACGAGGCGCGCCTGCACCAGGTGGTGGCCAACCTCCTCGACAACGCCTCCCGGCACAGCCCGGCCGACGGCGTCGTGCGGGTCCGCGCGAGCGCACTCCACGACGGGGCCCGCTGGTCGCTGGAGGTCGCCGACGAGGGGCCGGGCATCCCGCCCGACCGCACCGAGTCCCTGTTCGCCCGGTTCGGCACGGGTGACGCCAGTGGCGGCGGCACCGGCCTGGGACTGGCCATCGCACGCTGGGTGTGCGAGCTCCACGGCGGCACGATCGTCGCCGTTCCCGCCCCGGAGGGTCAGACGGGCGCCCGCATCCGGGTCGACCTGCCCACTGATCCCCAGCCGTCCGCCAGCACGAACCCGCCGACGTCTGCTGCCACCGCGTTCACCCTCGACCGCACGACCCAGGAGGCCACTGTGTCCACCACCTCGCCGCAGGCTCCCACCCCCGAGGGGGCCGGGACCGCTACCTGGTCGCACGCTCCCACGGCGGAAGGCGCCCCGCCCGCCCACGCGACACCTGACGCCTCGACGACGTCGGTGATCGGCTCCATGTTCGGGAGCTTCTGGCCGGAGCGGGAGAGCCTGCGCACTGCCCCGGTCGCACTGTTCGGGTCGCTGGCCGTCGGGCTGCTCGGTGCAGTGGTCCTGCCCGATCGTCTCTTCGGGCTCGGCACCTTCCTGGTCCTGATCGCGGCGGGGGCGCTCGTCCTGCGGATGTCGATTCACCGCTCGCGGGTGTGGACCGTCGTCTCGGCCGCGTTGTGCGTCTGCTTGGGTGCCCTGGTCGTCGTCCGTGCCGCCGAGTGGGTCGCCGTGCTGGCGGTGATGTCGGCCGGCGTGCTGGTCACGACCGCCCTCACCGACGCCCGGCGTCCGCTCGCCATGGTGGCTGGGGGAGTCTCCTGGGTGCTCAGCGGGCTCCGCGGTCTGCCGCTTCTCGGCCGCACGCTCACCGCGACGAGCAAGCACCACGTCCTCTGGCCCGCGCTGCGGACCGCGGCGATCTCCCTGGTCCTCCTCGTCGTCTTCGTCGGCCTCTTCGCCTCCGGTGACGCCCTCTTCGGGACCTGGGTGTCCGACATACTGCCCGACGTCCGGATCGCCGACACCCTGGTGCTGCGTGCGTTCACCTGGTTCATGGTCGGGGGACTGGTGCTGGCCGCCTGCTACCTGGCGCTGAACCCGCCGCGCGTCGCGGCGGTCGGGCCGGGCGAGCCGCGGCCGGTGCAGCGTGCCTGGGAGTGGCAGGTGCCGGTTGGTGTGGTCATCGCCGTCTTCGCCGCGTTCCTCGTCGCGCAGGCCACCGCGATGTGGGGCGGGCACGACCACCTGGAGGAGACCACCGGCCTGACGTATGCCGAGTACGTCCACCAGGGCTTCGGCCAGCTCGTCGTCGCGACCCTGCTGATGCTGGTCACCATCGCGGTCGCCGTGCGCAGGGCCCCGCGGGAGACCCCTCGGGAGCGGCAGGTGCTGCGCCTCATGCTGGGTGCGCTCTGTCTGCTGACCCTGGTCGTCGTCGCGTCGGCGCTCTACCGGATGTCGCTCTACCAGGAGGCCTACGGCTACACCGTCCTGCGGGTTCTGGTGGACGCGTTCGAACTGTGGCTGGGCCTGCTCGTCGTGCTGGTGATGGTCGCCGGCATCCGGCTCTCCGGCGCGTGGCTGCCCCGTGCGGCCCTGGTCTCGGGGGCGGTGTTCCTGCTGGTGCTCGGCCTCGCGAACCCCGAAGGGTGGGTGGCGCAGCGCAACATCGATCGCTACTTCGAGACCGGCAAGATCGACGTCAACTACCTCGAGTCCCTGGGACCGGACGCGACCCCCGCGATCGTGGAGGGGCTGTCCGGCTGCGTGCTCGTGTCGGTGGCGGAGGAGGAGCGCGAGACCGACTGGCTCGAGTGGAACCTCGGCCGGGCCCGCGCCACCGCACTGCTGCCGTTGAACGGCGACCGGCACCTCGACGGACCGCAGTGCCCGCCCGACACGATCCTGGAGTGATCCCGCAGTCCGGCCGGCCACGCCTTCGGTGAGCCCGCACAGGGGTGTGACCCCGCTGCCACGGGTGGTGGTGGCGGGGTCGGGGGCGGGGTGTTCAGGTGTCGACCAGTGGTCCGGTCGGGGCGTCGGGGCCGCCGGGCAGGTGCCAGATGACCTCGGTCGGGGTGACGGTGGCGGTGTAGCCGTACCGGTGGACGATGACGTGGTGCCGACGGCACAGCGCGGCCGCGTTGGACAGGTCGGTGGCGCCGCCGAAGATCCAGTGGATCACGTGATGGATGTCGGTCCAGCCCGCGGGCGTGGTGCAGCCGGGGAAGGAACATCCTTTGTCCCGCAACAGGACTGCTTTGCGTTGCGCGGGGGTGAACAACCGCCTGGTCACCCCGACGTCGAGGGCTTCGGAGGGTCCGCCCAGGACGATGGGGATGATCTGGGCGTCGCAGGCCAGGCGGCGGATGGTCCCGGCGGACAGGTGCTGCCCCGTGCCGGTGCGCCCACCGCCGGGCACTTTCCCGGCCAGGGCCTCGTGGTCGATGGTGACTTGGATCTTCGCCTTCTCCGTGGTCGGGACACCCTCACCGGCGGCGACACCGCGGCCGATGATCTCCACCAACGCATCGGCTCGCCGTTGCGCCGCGGTCCGCGGATCCAACCGGTGCACCCCGTGCTCATCGGCGCCCGGCTTCGGTGCGGACAACGGGTCCAGGGCCGCCTCCAGGATCGCCTCACCCTCGGCGTCCAGCAGCAGCTGCCACTCCGTCAACCCGGCCACCGTCCCGGTCTTGCGCAACAACCGCCGGGACGCCTGCTGCTCATCCTCATCCTGGTCATCATCGGGCTCGACCAGCTGCTCCTTGGCCCGCGAGGCGATCTTCGTCAGCTCGGCGACCCCGGTGGTCTCCACCACGTCGGTCATCAGGTCGGTCACCGCCTGCAACGACTCCGGCGTGGCGATCGGGGCCAGGTCCTGGGTCATCCGCACGATCACATTCGCCCTCGCCACCCGCGCCGTCCCGTCGGTCACCTTCGCCGACAACGCCTCAAACCGCGGGTCGTCCAACGCGGCGGCGACCCGGGCGGTGGCCAACGCCTCGGCCCGGTCGATCCCCGGCGCCCACGTGGTGATCCAGTCCGCCACCTTGTGCCCGGACTGGGCCGGCAACCCCCGGGTGACCGCCTCATGCGTCGCAGCGGTCAACAACGACTGCGCCGCCGCCACCAACGCCTGCGCCGCCCCGACCGCCTCACCCAACGCCTCCTCACCCAACGTGCCCAACGGGAACTGTCCGGCCAACATCTGCGTCATGTGCGCCGACCCCGCCACAAACTCCGGCACCTCATGCCCCGAGACCGTCAACGCCACCCCACGATCCCCGTCCCCGCCACCTCGTGCCCCACCGCCGGTGCCCTCCGCGGCGCCCCCGGCCGACGGCATACTCCCCAGATCCTGCTCCGGGACCAACGGCCCCGCGTTGGAGTCCCGCAACGGACCGGTCCCGATCACCGGCGCATACCGCACCCGACCCGCACCGCTCGCCTCCCCCTCGGGCGCAACAGACTCACCAGCGGTCACCCCACTGTCCAGAACCTCCGTCTGCTGCTCCATGAATCAAACATACGTGCCACCACCGACAAAGCCCTGACCAGGGGGAATGCAGAATATTGCGGCACGGATCTATCGTTGAGTGATGCTCGACCTGGTTCCGCTCGATGTCCGCCATCACGATGCGGTGCTTGCCTTCGACCGGGAGACCGTGAGTACTTCGCCCGGACCGTCACGGACCGTGGCGAGGCCTTTTTCGCTGGCTTCACGGAGCGCTTCGCAGCCCTGCTGGCAGAGCAGGCGGCGGGCGTCTCTGCGTTCTATGTAGTGGTCGGCGGGGACGGATCGGTGGTCGGCCGGTTCAACCTGATGGACATCGACGGCGACGCACCGGAGGTGGGGTTCCGCGTCGCCGAGCGGGCCGCAGGTGCGGGAGTCTACGGCCGGTGTCCTGGAGCTGTGCCGGCTCGCCGAGGAACGCCACGGTCTGCGATCGGTGCGGGCGGCGGTCGCCGACCTCAACCCTGGTTCCGTGAGGGTCCTGGTGAAGGCCGGGTTCCGGGTGGTCGGCCCGGCGAATCCCGAACATCTCGGCGGGAAGACCGGTCGGTGGTTCGTGCGCGAGACGACCAAAGCACACGAGGGGCAGCAGGGCGGGACGGGGTCTAGCACCGCAGGACGCTAGTGGGCCGCAACGCGGCGCGCCCGGTGCCCCTCAGGGCCGCAATACGGCGCACCCGGTGCCCCTCAGGGCCGCAACACGGTGCGCCCGGTGGCCCTCAGAACCGCAATACGGTGCGTCCGGTGGGGTGGGGCGCGCCCGGTTGCCCTCAGGACCGCAACACGGTGCGCCCGGTCGGAGATGGGTGTGGGTCAGGGGCCGGTGGCGATCGGGCGCTCGGGGTCGGTGATCCAGTCGCTCCAGGACCCGATGTAGACGGCCGGGTCGTAGACGCCGACCTCGGCGACCTCCATGGCCAGCGCCATGTGGCAGGCCTGGATGCCGGAGCCGCAGTAGATCGCGGTCCGCTTGTCCGGCCTGATGCCGCGGGCGGTGAAGCGGAGCTCCAGGTCGTCGGGAGGCAGGAACCGGCCCGACTCGTCCACGTTCTTCAGCGCCGGGATGCTCATCGCCCCCGGGATGTGGCCGGCGACCGGGTCGATGATCTCGTTCTCCCCGCGGAACCGGTCAGCGGGCCGGGAGTCGACGACCTGGTGGCGGTCCAGGTAGTGCTCGAGCCCGTCGGCGTCCAGCAGCCGGCGCCCGCCCGGGGTGAGCACGATGTCACCGCGCTCGATCTCGGGCTCACCGGTCTCGATCGGCAGCCCGGCGGCCAGCCACGCGGCATACCCACCGTCGAGGACCCGCACCTCGTCCTTGCCGAAGAAGTTGAGCAGCCACCACGCGCGGGCCGCGCCGACGGAGGTGGCGCCGTCGTAGACCACGACCGGCCGGACGTCGGTGACGCCCGCGGCCCGGAAGGCCTCCTGCGCGTCGACGAGCCGGGGCATCGGGTGGCGTCCGCCGCGCCCGTCCTCCGCGGGCTTGCCGGCCAGGCCGGGCTTCATGTGCATGAACGCGGCCCCGGGGATGTGCCCGGCGACGTATTCGGAGCGGTTGTCCTCGGGCGGGGCACCCAGGCTCCAGCGGATGTCGAGCAGCACCGGCCGCTCGTCGGGGTCCTCGGCGGCAAGCAGGTCGGCGAGCTCGGGGGGATCGATCAGCAGGTCGGACACAGCCTGAGCCTACGACCTGCGGGTCAGCCGGCGAACCGGGCCGCGGAGCGAGCCTTCGCCTTGGCAGCTTCGACCTCCCGGTCCTTCGGCGGAGCGCTGGTCACCAGGGTGTCGAGCAGCTCCTGGGTGATCTGCGCGATGTGCTCCACGGCGTGGTCGAAGGCCGCCTGGTTGGCCTGGGACGGCTTGGTGGCGCCGCTTACCTTGCGGACGTACTGCAGGGCGGCGGAGCGCACCTCGTCCCGGGTCGCGGGCGGTGCGAAGTTGTTCAGCGGACGAATGTTCCGGCACATGTCTCCACGATGTCACGAGTGCCGTAGTTTGGTCACCCATGAGCACCCCGCAGCCCGACGTCGACCCGCTCGCCCCGACGCCACAGGGGGACCTGACCCGGGCCGTGCGGGTCCGGCACCGGCTGAACTGGGTCAACGGCTCCACGCTCCTCGGCCTGGGGATCGCCCGGGTCGGCGGCGCCCAGGTTCGGCGCGGGCCGCGCAAGCTCTTCCTGGCCGAGCACTACCGCTGGCGCTTCCCCGCCGGCAGCGCGTTCACGGTCGGCGACGTTGTCCTCACCCGCCACGACATCGACAACCTCTGCGCGCGGCGCCCCCAGCTGCTCGAGCACGAGGAGGCGCACAGCCGGCAGTGGATGGCCTGCCTGGGACTGCCCTTCCTCCCGCTCTATGTCGCGTCGGTGGGCTGG
This sequence comes from Actinomycetales bacterium, assembly GCA_012515595.1. Taxonomy (GTDB): domain Bacteria; phylum Actinomycetota; class Actinomycetes; order Actinomycetales; family Dermatophilaceae; genus Ornithinicoccus. The sequence goes on along the minus strand of JAAYYA010000060.1, from coordinate 228 downwards.
TCCTGGCTGCGCACCGGGGACCGCGCGTCCTACTCCTTCTTCGAGCGGCACGCGGACCTGGCCAAGGGCGGCTACCGCGACGTGCCGCCCCGGCCGCTGATGCCGGTCATCGCCTCGGGCGCGCGGCGGGCGATGGCGTTCGTCACCGGGCGCCGGTCGGCCGACACCGGCATCGAGGTGGGCACCGGCGGGCGCCGCGACTGACGGCCGCGACGACCGCCACCCGCC
>JAAYYA010000446.1 GCA_012515595.1 Actinomycetales bacterium | reverse complement strand
GCGCTGGTCAGGAAGTTGGCGAACATCGCCAGCCCGATGAGGATCGAGGCCGCGTTGGTCAGCAGCACGGTCCGCCGCATCGAGGTGCGGATGTCGACCAGGGGCTGGCCCTGCCGCAGCTCCCACGGCACCCAGGCGGCCAGCACCAGCCCGGAGACGATCACCAGCGACACGGTGAGCCGGTCGAACCACCCCCACGAACCGGCCTTCGAAACGGCGAGCAGGAAGCAGGTCAGGGCGATCGAGAGCAGGACGGCCCCGACGTAGTCGAACCGGCCGCGGGTGCGGACGGTGGACTCCGGCACCACGAGCAGCACCAGGACGAACATGAGCACCGCGAAGCCGCCGGAGACCACGAAGAGCATCTGCCAGTCGAAGTTCTCGTAGATCACGCCGGCGAGCGGCATCCCCACGGCGCCGCCGATGCCCAGCGTCGCGCTCATCAGGGCGACACCGGAGCCGACCTTCTCGCTCGGCAGGTGGTCGCGCATGATGCTGATGCCGACCGGGACCAGGCTGGTGCCGATGCCGGTGAGTCCGCGCGCGATGATCACCGGGGCGAGGGTCTCGCTCAGAGCGCCCAGCGCCGAGCCGATGATGACCGAGCCGAGGCAGACCAGGAGCATCAGCCGCTTGCCGAACATGTCGGCCAGGCGGGACACGATCGGCGTCCCCACGGCCCCGGTCAGCAGGGTGATCGTGATCAACCAGGACGCGTTGTCGGTCGTGGTGTCCAGGATGTCGGGGAAGTCCGGCAGCAGCGGCAGGACCAGGGTCTGCTGCAGGGACACCAGCGTGCCGCAGAGACCGAGCACGGTGATGATGAGGCCGGTCGCGACCCCCTTGACGGCCTCGGGCGCGGCGTCGGGACGGGTGGTGGTGGCGGACATGGACACGCTGCTCCTGCGGAAGTATGTCGTGGGGTGCGGTGGTGAGTTGCTGTGGTGGTGACCAGAGGGCGCCATCGACCATCGGACCACGAGGGGTGAACAAGTGTTCACCGCAAGGGCAGTGTAGCGCGTGGACTGTGGCACCCTGTGGTCGTGCCCTACGCCCTGGACCTGATCGTGGTCACCGTCTTCGTCCTGATCGGTCGCGCGACCCACGAGGACGGCTTCGCCGTGGACGGCACCCTGCAGACGCTGTGGCCGTTCGTCGTCGCGCTCCTCGCGAGCTGGGTGGCGGGCAGAGTCCTGCGCCTCCCCCTCGCCGCCCCGCGGGCAGGCGGGGTCGTCTGGCTGGTGACCCTCGTCGTGGGCATGGGACTGCGCGCGCTGTCCGGCCAGGGCACCGCCCTGTCCTTCGTGGTCGTGGCGACCGTCGTCCTGGGGGCGGGGTTCCTCGGGTGGCGACTGGTCGGCATCCTGCTGCGTCCTGCTGCGTCGCGGGGCGACGCCGCCTGACCGGGCCCTAGGCTGACCCGCTATGGACACGGTGCTCACGGTCACGATCGGCGTGCTCATCGTGGCCGCCGGCGCGGTGCTGCTCACCTGGTTCGTCCGGTCCAGGCTCGTCCTGGGCACGCCGGAGGACCAGGCGACCTACCAGGTGCTGCACATGACCAGCCTCGCCACGCCCGAGCTCCGCGCCGGTCTGGAGGCGGGCGCCGAGAAGGCCGTGCGCCACCTCCGGGACCTGCTGGGCACCCCTGCCGTGGCGCTCACCGACGGCACCCGGCTCCTGGCCTGGGACGGGGTCGGCGCCGACGTGCACGCCCAGCACGCGGTGAGCAGTGCCGTGGACGCGGTGCGGGACGGGTCGACGGTCGTGCTCGGGCCTGCGACCGTCGCCTGCCCGGACCCCGAGTGCCGGGTCCGCAACGCGATCACGGCGGCGCTGACGACCGAGGACCACGTGGTCGGCGCGCTCACGGCCTACACGGGGTCCCGCCCGTCCGCGCGGCTGGTGCGGGCGGTGGAGGAGGTGGCCCGGTTCGTCTCCGGCCAGCTGGAGCTGGCCGAGCTGGACAGCTCGCGCGCCAAGCTCGCGGAGGCCGAGATCCGGGCCCTGCGCGCCCAGATCTCCCCGCACTTCATATACAACAGCCTCGGGGCGATCGCCTCCTACGTGCGCACCGACCCGGAGCACGCCCGCGAGCTGCTCCTGGATTTCGCGGACTTCACCCGCTACTCCTTCAGGCGGCACGGCGAGTTCACCACCCTCGCCGAGGAGCTGCGCTCGGTGGAGCGGTACCTGGCCCTGGAGCAGGCACGCTTCGGCGGTCGGCTGGAGGTCACCCTGCGCGTGTCCCCCGAGGTGCTCCCGGTCGCCGTGCCCTTCCTCTGCCTGCAACCCCTGGTCGAGAATGCTGTGCGCCACGGGCTGGAGGGCGAGGAGGGTCGGGGCCGGATCATCATCATCGCCGAGGACGCCGGCAACGAGGCGAGCATCAGCATCGAGGACGACGGGGTCGGCATGGAGCCGGAGCTGGTCCTGGAGAACCTCACTGGCGAGGGTGGCGACCACGTGGGCCTGGGCAACGTCGACGAACGCCTGCGCAGCGTCTTCGGCGACGAGCACGGGCTGGTCGTCGAGACCGCGCCCGGTGCGGGGACCAAGGTCAGCATGCGAGTCCCCAAGTACGCCCCCGGCGTGCACGCCCACTGACCCCCCGGCATACTCCGCTGCGACCAGAACGCGCGGGTGCACCCGACGCGGCGACCTGGCCGCACTGGCCGGCCCTGGGCGTGGTCGCGTCGCCACACGTCCCCTGACGCCCACTTGACGCGCGGACTAGTGTGCTCTCCATGCCGTGCGTCCTCGCCGTCGACGACGAACCGCCCGCCCTGCGCGAGCTCGCGCACCTCCTCTCGCAGGACCGGCGAGTGGGCAGCGTGCTGACCGCCTCCGACGGCGCCGAGGCGCTCCGCCTGCTGGAGCAGGAGAACGTCGACATCGTCTTCCTCGACATCCGGATGCCGGGCCTGTCGGGGCTCGACCTGGCCCGGGTGCTCGCCCGGTTCCGGATGCCGCCGGCCGTGGTGTTCGTCACCGCCTACGAGAACCACGCCGTCGACGCCTTCGACGTGCAGGCCGTCGACTACGTGATGAAGCCCTACCGTCCCGAGCGGCTCGCTGCGGCCCTCGCGCGAGCCCTGGACCAGGTCGTCGACGGCGCCTCGGCCGCCCCCGACCTGCAGGACGAGTCGATCCCGGTGGAGCTGGGAGGGGTCACCCGCTTCGTGCGTCGCAGCGAGGTCATCTACGTGACCGCCCAGGGTGACTACGCGCGCCTCCACACCCACCAGGGCAGCCACCTGCTCCGGACCCCGTTGACCACCCTGGAGGAGCGGTGGGCCGACGCCGGGTTCGTGCGGATCCACCGCAGCCACCTCGTGGCCCTCCAGCACGTGGAGGAGATCCGGGTGGACGGCGGCCGCTACACGGTGTCCGTCGGCGGCCGGGACCTCACGGTGAGCCGCCGGCACACCCGTGAGCTGCGGGACGTGCTCGTGAAGCGGGCCGGCGGATGACCGAGCCGGGCCGGACGCCCGGTGGCCGGGTCACCATCACCCACCCCAGCCGGCAGCGTCCCCGGATGCGTCCGGCGTCGCTGACGCGGGAGATCGACGAGCAGACCGGTCTGGGCGAGGTCTACATCTCCTCCCTGATCCGTTCGCAGCTGCGGTTGGGCCTCGCGGTGCTGGCCGTGTCCCTCGGTGTCCTGGCGGCCCTGCCACTCGTCTTCCACCTCTTTCCGGAGATCGCCGCGGTCCGGGTCCTGGGGGTCACGCTGCCGTGGCTCATCCTCGGGCTGGTCGTCTACCCGGCCATCCTCGGGGCCGCATGGTTCTACGCGCACAACGCCGAGCGCGTCGAGCGCGACTTCGTGGACCTGCTCGACGACCGATGAGCCCGACGCTCGGACTGGTGGCCATCCTGGCCACCTCGGTGGCCACCGTGCTCGTCGGCGTCATCGGGATCCGCGCGGCGCGCACCACCAGCGACTTCTATGTCGCCTCGCGCACCGTGACCCCGTGGTGGAACGCCTCCGCCATCGGCGGGGAGTACCTCTCGGCCGCGTCGTTCCTCGGCGTCGCCGGCCTGATCCTGGCCTACGGCGCGGACATGCTGTGGTTCCCCGTCGGCTACACCGCCGGCTACCTCGTGCTCCTGGTGCTCGTCGCCGCGCCGTTGCGCCGGTCCGGGGCCTACACGCTGCCGGACTTCGCCGAGGCACGGCTGGAGTCCCTCGCGGCGCGCCGCACCGCGAGCGTCCTGGTGGTGACCATCGGCTGGCTCTACCTGCTCCCCCAGTTCCAGGCCGCCGGACTCACCGTCCGCACCGTCACCGGGGCACCCCGGTGGGTGGGGCCGGTCCTCGTCTGCGTGGTCGTCCTCATCGGGGTGCTCTCCGGCGGCATGAGGAGCATCACCTTCGTGCAGGCCTTCCAGTACTGGCTCAAGCTCACCGCGCTCGCCGTGCCTGCCGTGTTCATCCTCCTGGTCTGGCAGTCCCACGGCACACCCACGATCAACCAGGAGGGTCCCCCCGTCTTCGTCGCGGCCACGACCGTGGAGATCCAGACCGGCGTCTCCGTCGAGGTGTCCGAGTCGGTCCGGGTCGACGCGGTGGGCGTGGTGAACGGCGAGCCTGTGGACGGCACCCTCGAGCTCACACCCGGTGTCCACGCACTGGCGCAGGGCACCGAGGTCACCTTCCCCGCCGGGGCCGAGATCCCGCACGCCGACTCGCTCCGGCCGCTGGGCGGGCAGGACTGGCTGGCACCGTTGCGGTCCAACAGCGACTACCCGCTCTACTCGACCTACTCCCTGATCCTGGCCCTTTTCTTCGGCACGATGGGGCTGCCCCACGTACTGGTGCGGTTCTACACCAACCCCGACGGCCGAGCGGCCCGTCGGACGACCGTCGCCGTCCTCGGCCTGCTGGGGATCTTCTACCTCCTGCCGACCGCCTACGGCGCGCTCGGCCGCCTGTACGCCCCGGACCTGCTGCTGACCGGGCGCACCGACGCCGTGGTGCTCCTGCTGCCCGGACGGCTGGTTGACGGCGTGCCGGGCGACGCCCTGTCGGCGCTCGTGACCGCGGGGGCGTTCGCCGCCTTCCTGTCCACCTCCTCGGGCCTGACCATCTCGGTGGCCGGTGTCCTGTCCCAGGACCTCATCGGTCGCCGGGTGCGCAACCCGGTCCGGGCCTTCCGGCTGGGTGCCAGCCTCGCGCTGATCGTGCCGATCACCCTCGCGCTGATCAGCCCGTCCCTGGGCATCGCGGACGTGGTGGGGCTGGCCTTCGCCGTGGCCGCGTCGTCGTTCTGCCCGCTCCTGCTGCTGGGCATCTGGTGGCGGCGACTCACCGACGCCGGCGCCATCGCGGGGCTGGTCACCGGGGGCGGCCTGTCCACCCTGGCCGTCCTGACCACCCTGGTGTTGGCCCCGACCGGAGGGTGGTGGACGCCGGCGCTCGCTCAGCCGGCAGCCTGGACGATGCCCATCGCCTTCCTGGTCATGGTGCTCGTCTCCCTCGCGACCCCTCGACGGGTCGCCAAGGGCGTGAGTCGGACGATGATCCGGTTGCACACTCCCGAGAGCGTCGACCTCGACCGCGGCGACTGGGACCCCGAGGATCGTTGGCGCGTGCGCACCTGACCGCTCGTCCCGCTGCGCGTGCCGTTCATCGCAGGGCAGGAGACCGACCAACGATCGCCTCCACCGCTGACCGCATCAACTGCCCGACCTCCTGCCGCGGCGTGCCGCATCTCCCTAGCGTGTCGAGCGTCACAACGCCGTGGCCCCCGACAGGAGGAGCAACCCCCGTGTCCCACATCACCCCACCCCGCAGCGAGGTGTCCTGATGGATGCCGAAGCCCGCCAGGCCTACTGGAAACGCAATCTCCGCCTGATGGCGGTCCTGCTGACGATCTGGGCGCTCGTGTCCTACGGAGCAGGGATCCTGTTCGTCGAGCAGCTGAACAACTTCAGCATCATGCAGATCCCGCTCGGCTTCTGGTTCGCCCAGCAGGGCTCGATCATCACCTTCCTGATCCTGATTGCCGTCTATGTCTGGCGGATGGACAAGCTCGACAAGGAGTTCGGGATCACCGAGTACGAGGAAGGGGTCCACCACTCATGAGCACCGTGCAGCTGTGGACCCTCGTCTTCGTGGTCCTGTCCTTCGGCCTCTACATCTACATCGCCTACGCCAGCCGGGTGAACACCACCTCCGGCTTCTACGTGGCCGGCGGCGGCATCCCGGCCCCGGCCAACGGCGCGGCCATCGCCGCCGACTGGATGAGCGCCGCGTCGTTCATCTCGATGGCCGGCATCATCGCGCTCTCCGGCAACGGCTACTCAGCCTCGGTCTACCTCATGGGGTGGACCGGTGGTTACGTGCTCCTCGCCATGCTGCTCGCGCCCTACCTGCGAAAGTTCGGCAAGTACACCGTCCCGGACTTCGTCGGTGATCGGTACTCCGAGTCTGCCCGTCTGGTCGCCGTCGTCTGCGCCATCGTCGTGTCGTTCGTCTACGTCGCCGGCCAGATGTCCGGCGTGGGCGTCGTCTTCCAGCGGTTCCTCGGCGTGGACACGACGGTCGGCGTGATCATCGGCATGGTGATCGTCTTCCTGTATGCCGTGCTCGGCGGCATGAAGGGCATCACCTGGACCCAGGTGGCGCAGTACTCCGTGCTCATCGTGGCGTACCTGATCCCCGCCATCGCCATCTCGCAGAAGCTGACCGGGATCCCGATCCCGCAGATCGGCTTCGGTCAGATCATGGACGACCTCAACGGGCTCCAGGCCGACCTGGGCCTGGCGGAGTACACCGGGGCCTTCACCCAGATGAACATGCTCAACATGTTCCTCATCACGGCGGCGCTGATGTTCGGAACCGCCGGCCTGCCGCACGTCATCGTGCGGTTCTACACCGCCAAGAGCGTGCGCGCAGCCCGCTACTCGGCGCTCTGGGCGCTCTTCTTCATCTCGCTGCTCTACCTGACCGCTCCCACGATCGGTGCGTTCAGCAAGTTCAACATCCTCAACAGCATCCCTGGGACCGCGATCGGGTCAGAGCCCTCGTGGTTCCAGTCGTGGCAGGAGGTCGGGCTAATCACCGTCGACGACCTCAACGGCAACGGCGTGATCGACGTGGCCGGTGGCATGGGGGCCGGCTACGAGCTGTTCATCAACAACGACATCGTCGTGCTCGCGACCCCGGAGATCGCCGGGCTCCCCGCGCCCATCGTCGGTCTCGTGGCCGCCGGTGGTCTCGCGGCGGCGCTGTCCACCGCGTCCGGTCTGCTGCTGGTGATCTCCTCGTCGGTGGCCAACGACGTCTACTACAAGAAGATCAACCCGCAGGCCTCCGAGGCGCGCCAGCTGATGGTCGGTCGCATCGCCATGGGCGCGGCCATCGTCGTGGCCGGCTACCTGGGCATCAACCCTCCCGGGTTCGTCGCACAAGTCGTCGCGTTGGCCTTCGGGCTCGGCTGCGCCAGCTTCTTCCCGATCCTGGTGCTCGGGATCTTCTGGAAGAAGTGCACCGCAGCCGGTGCCACGGCGGGCATGATCGCCGGTCTGTCGACCACCATCGCCTACCAGCTGTGGACGATCGACATCTACGGCAACAGCGATGGCCTGTTCGGCATCAACGAGGTCGCCTTCGGCGCCGTCGGCATGGTGATCAACTTCATCGTGACGATCGTCGTCTCGCAGTTCACCACCAAGCCCACCGAGGCGATGCAGCAGCTCGTCGAGGACATCCGCTACCCCGG